>JAYUJY010000065.1:0-35895 GCA_043764895.1 Synechococcales cyanobacterium
GATCGCGCTTCAAGAGCAAGAAGAGGGAGTTCTGCGATCGGGCTATGACCTTAGGCATTTAGAAGTATGGAAAAAAGTTAAGGAGGCTACCGATCGCCCATCACCCATTGCAGAGGACGATCGTTTATCATAGGAATATCCCACGATCGAAGCAATTTCTTGAAGAATTTCAGCCAATCCAGGCGCAGCGGAAGCAATCACATTGGTTTCGCTTCCGTCATGTTTGTGATGGGGAAACATCTTCCAACAAACCTTGCAGCATCCGAGATTCGCCAATCCATTCTCCAAATTCTAGCGTCTCATCGAGTTCATCATTTTCATAGCGTTCAATGAACTCCCGCGTACTCATCAGATATTTGCGTTCAAATTCACGAAGACGTTGCTGTGTTTTCTGAATGCCATCTTCACTCGATCGCACAAACGAATCGATCGCATTTTGAACGATCGGTTGAATAGACACTGATTGTCTAGAGATAAGTCTTAATTCTGTCATTCGCTTTGCCATTACTAGATATAGGCTATTCACATAATACCGTCAAAAAGAGGATCAAGCGATCGCCCCACCGTCAAACTCTAGAGAAACGATCGCCCATGACCCACGGCAGAGGACGATCGTTTATCATAGGAACATCCGCGATCGAGCTTGAGGAAATGAGCGGAGTAATTTGCTAAACTGAGAAAATCGTCGATCGGTTTCCAGCCTAAGTCTATGAAACTCCCAAACGGAGCACGCGCACAACTAGGTCAAAAGCTTGAATTATATTCTCTCAATATGGAGCATTCAAGAGGCAGAGACAAAGCCATTCTTTTCAACAAGAGGCTAGGAATCACACTAGATAGTAGGGAGATCTTAGAGAAGGCTCTGCTCCAAGCAGCGATCGAAGACGACGCAATCCTACGGCAGGTAAACGATTATGGCTCGCACTATAACGTCAAATTCCTGATGAAAACGGAGATGGGAAGTTCTATTGTTCTAAGTGGCTGGATCATCCGCCCAAACGAAGATTTCCCAAGACTCACAACTGCTTATCCTGTCAACAAATAAGGTTAAAAAATGCACTTTAATGAATATGATGTTGTTGCTCTAACAGAAGAAACTCCTGGAATTCATCAAGATACCAATCAACCGATCGTCCTTCAGCGTGGGGCAGTAGGTACGATTTTGATGGATTTTGAGGGTAGCGCCTACTTAATTGATTTTGTCGATTCTCAGGGTGTGACCTATGCGATGGAGACCATTCCAGGAGCAAAGCTGATGCAACTGGTCCATGAACCAATGTTGGTTTCTGTGTAAGCCATGTTATGACAATTCACAATTTATGAGTCAAACATCAGACGATCGATCGGAAGCTGAAATGCGATCGTGTTATTGATGCTAATTTATAAGCTTTAGTACCAAAATCGTGTCGTTAGTAGCTACAAAATACTTCTTAAGTCATGAAAACCAATCTATACAGTGGAAAACTTAAGAAATGGAAAGACGATCGTGGGTTTGGATTCATTCAGCCACGTGATGGCAGTCAAGAAGTTTATTTACATATTTCTGAATTAAAAGATTCAACGCGTCGTCCGCAAGAAAATGACACAATCTACTACTATACGATTGTTGAATCAAATGGAAAAATTCGCGCGTGCAATGCATTTATTTCAGGCGCACGTATCAAGTCAACTTCGTCCTCAAGCTCTTTATCTAATAATGTGGCATCTGATCGTTCACCCAATACAAGTTTCCCAATCGCTAAGATGATTTTGCCCCTTCTGCTACCTGGATTTGGAACTGCACATTTTATCTTGATTACTAAAAACCCGCTTCCGCTTATTATTTACGTTGTAATGAGCTTATTAACCTACGCTTTGTACGCAGATGACAAATCCCGTGCAAAGCGCAAGCAATGGCGAACGCCTGAACAAACACTCCATCTATTTGAACTTGCTGGGGGATGGATTGGTGGATTTTTAGCTCAACGAATTTTACGACATAAGAATCGAAAGTCAACTTATCAGTTGGTATTTTGGACGATCGTCTTTATTCATCAGATAGCATGGGTTTACTGGTTTTTGTTGAGTAGATTGCCACTTAAATAACCGACCCGATCGCCACACCGCCACACTCTAGAGAAACGATCGCCTTTGCTTGGGCTTGAACATCATCGATCGTTACCCGTGGCAGAGGACGATCGCGTACAATGTATCTATCGATTCCTATGTCCTCTGACACGGAGTAAAGCCCTATGTCGGTCTTAGACATGTCAAATTTAATTCAGCGCGTTGCGATCGTGGGTGGAACCCATGGAAATGAATGGACCGGGATTTATCTCGTTAAAAAGTTCCAAAAATCACCTCAATCCATTCAACGATCGAGTTTTGAAACGGTAACTTTACTTGCAAATCCAGCAGCGATCGCCCGCAACCAACGCTACATCGATCGTGATTTAAACCGTTGTTTTGACCCACAGGATCTTAATAACGCAGCTTTAACGGGTTATGAAAATACTCAAGCTAAATCGATCGCAGCGGCATTGGGCCAGAATGATGCGTCTAAAGTTGATTTTATTATTGATTTACATAGCAGTACGGCCAACATGGGACTAACCTTACTTCCCGCCAACCAACATCCACTTAATTTACAGCTTATGGCTTATCTTTGCGCGCAAAATCCTGACATTCGCGTTTGCTGCGGGATTCAATGCAATCAAGATTCACCCATGCTCCGATCGATCGCACCCTTTGGATGCACCATTGAAGTGGGAGCGATCGCGCAGGGAGTCCTAGATGCCCATCGATTTCAACAAACCGAACACATCGTTCATATCATTTTGGATTATCTAGATGCAGTCAATCACAATCAAGTGCAGACCATATTTTCTAGCCTAATGATTTATCAGTCGATCGAATCGATCGATTATCCTCGAACTCGAACTGGAGAACTAGACGCGATGATTCATCCTCACCGTCAAGGCAAAGACTACGAGCCACTCAAACCGGGCGATCCATTGTTCTTAACATTTTTTGGAGAAACCATTGTTTACCAAGGTCGATCGATCGTCTTTCCGATTTTCATCAATGAGGCGGCTTACTATGAAAAAGGGATTGCCATGACACTGACTGAAAAACAGCAGATTAAATTTGCAGATTAAATTTAAAAGATCGTCTAGGGATTTTCATATTCTGATCGCAAGCTGCAACAAATTAGGGCACAATATAACTTAAGTCTGGTGTTGCATTTCCCTACCCATTTATCCCTACACATTTATAGTTTTCCCTAGACGGTCAAGGTATGAAACGATTTCCTTTCGCATTGGTTTTGTTAGTTGCAGTTGGATTTGTTAGCTTTGGTGACAAGGTGCTGCCTCGATCGATCGGCCAGTACAGTACCCAAGCACGAGGCACTATTGACAACATGATGGTGTCCGCCTTTCCGCAATGGAGTCCTAAAACGAATCAATATAAAAGAACTAATGAGGCCGTGCAGCAGATGGAAAAAAATTAGTGCCTGATCCTCATAATTTGATCACCCTGATCAAAAATCTCCATAGAATTAAAGTGCTTTCATAACGAACTTCGACAACTGCATCCCACTAAATTGCTATTTTTCCAGAGAAACGGTAAATTTACGAGGGTTTCCAGCTTCTCAGAGCATTCAGTGTCAGAACTTCCCGTTCGGAAGGAGCAAATTCTATGAAAGATCTTATGCCGCATCAGCATTCTCTGGGGCAGCGTTCTCTAAGATGTCATTTCTGGATGACGATCGCCTTTACGCTGCCGATCGCAATGGTAAGTCAGCCCGTTGGGGCGCAAGACAAAGCAAGATTCCCGATGCCCGATGCCGTTGCGCCTAACACCATTCTCAAAGTGGATGGCGATACCAGCATGAAGGGGATCAACGCAACGCTAAAAAGTCAGTTTGAATCGAAGTTTGCCGCTACTAAAGTGGAACTTGCTGAAAGTACTTCAACTGGGGCATTACAAGCCTTGAGAGAAGGAAAGATTCAAGTCGCGGCGATCGGTCGTCCCTTGACTGAGGCCGAGCTAGCCGATGGACTGGTTTCAGTGCCCATTGCCTTTAACAAAATCGGAATCTTTACTGGAAAAGATAATCCTTTCGCCCAAAGTTTGACTAACGACCAATTTGCCAAAATCTTCCGAGGTGAAATCACCGATTGGAAAGACGTCGGCGGAGAGGCAGGCCCAATAGTACTCGTCGATCGTCCAGACAGCAGCGATACGCGCGTTTCATTTTCGCGTTACCCCGTATTCAAAGCGGCTCCCTTTGCGGCAGGAACCACGGCCTCAAAGATCGACAAAGATACCAATGAATCGGTGGTATTGAAGCTTGGTAAAACCGGGATTGGTTATGCATTGGCCGAACAGGTAACGGGCCGATCGGACTTGAAAATCGTTCCCCTGCACAAAGTATTGCCAGACAATCCGAAATACTCCTTTTCTCAGCCCTTAAGCTATGTCTACAAGGGACCAACGCCGACGCCAGAAGTGGCAGCGTTCCTAGGATTTGCGCAGGATGCGAGTAATGAAGGGGCGATCGAAACCGCCCGAAAAGTAACGGTCAGCGTCGAAGGTGGATTAGCAGCAGCCCCAGTTGCCGTCGCACCGTTGAACGCAAGCGCCTCTCCCATGACCTCTCCCGCTGAATCCACCAGTTCGATCGCACCCGCTAACGTTGCTGTCAACACACCGGCTGTCGATCCCGCACCAGTCGGTGGATTTGACTGGCGATGGTTGTTGCCGTTGCTCGGGATTCCATTGATTGGCGCGTGGCTACTCCGTCGTAAACCTGAGGAAGAACTAGGCGACGTAGGCGGCAGCGCAGGACTGGGCGCAGTCGTCCCGGCGGTAGGAGCAGCAGCGATCGGAACCGCTGGACTGGGCGCGCTTGGCCTGCTGGGCAAACCCAAAACCGACTTTATTGTCACAGCGCGTAATTGCCGCGATGCCTATGCCTACTGGGATCTCGACAGCGATGAAGCCAAACACATGGCCGATCGAGGAGGCCGAAATCTCGCCCTGCGCACCTACGACGTCACCGATGACGATCTCAAGCGTCCCGATCGATCGCAGTATCAACAGACCGATTGCGATGATCGAAGCCAAGATCACCACCTAAACGTTTTGCGCGACGATCGTTATTATGTAACGGACTTAGGCTACGTCACAGCCAAAAACGAATGGATTCGACTGGCAACGTCAGATATGTATCATGTGCCATCCTGCGCTCTTGAATCCTCAGCTCTCGCAGGTGCATCCTCTGTTGGAACCCAGCCGATCGATCGGCCCGACGCCATCCCTGAGGCAATAACGGTCAGACAAATTAGCAGGCAAACGGCTGATGTGAATCTGCCCAATACAGACACCGTTGCTCGGGTTGCAGTCGGCGGGGCGGGTTTGGCCAGCGGTGCAGTCTCGGCTGGATTGGTTCGCGATCGCATTGCCGACGAGACCACGAGCGAAATCACGACCCAACCTCCATTAAGCTACTCAGTCGATCAAATCGCGTCAGAGCAAGTCGATCCAAAGGTGAGCCATATCATTATGGTTCCGAAGAACGACCGAGACGCCTACGTGTACTGGGAACTCAATCAGGCCGAACGCGATCGGGCCATTGAGAACGGCGGTCAGCAGTTTGTGCTGCGGGTCGGGGATGCTCACGGTCAGCCGCTTGATGGCAACACGCGCCATAGTTTTCGTCAGTATGACTTAGACGAACAAAGCTGCGATCGGCATGTTCATCTTCCCGTCACCAGCCGAGATTATTTTACAGAAGTAGGTTATCTCACTCGCGATCAGCGTTGGGTCTCTCTTGCGCGATCGACGCCCGTTCATGCCTAATACCGGGTCATTTAAGTCATTCATTCAAGTTATTTAGGAGATCATCATGGGTTTGTTTTTTGAATTGCTCAATAGCATTAACGATCCGAAGCAATCGGGCAGCATCGATCAGCTCTCAGGCGTGATGGATGGGGTTAAATCCATGTCGCAAAAGCATGATCTTGATCCCAAAACATTGCAGTCCGTCATGTCGGCCATGGGAGATCCGATGCGATCGGCCATCCAAGCCAAGACGATCGGCCAATCTAGCAATCCGATGGAGTTACTAACGACCCTTCTCAGTGGCAACCCGGCGGCGATCAATTCGCTGTTCACCCCGGCGCTTCAGCAGCAGATGGTCCAAGTGGTGTCCCAAAAAACGGGCGTCAGCACCAGCATTCTCCAACTGGTCGTCCCCGCGTTGATTCCAGTTGTGATGAATCTGTTCAAAATGGGAGGCGGAAGCGGTTTGACGACCAACAGTTTGTTTAGCAGCTTTCTGGGCGGCGATCGCGCGGATCTCGGTCAGGTATTTAAATATGCCGATCGCTTTTTAAATCCGGCAGCGTAAATAAGCCAGGTATTCAGAATCTCTTCGTTAGGTTTGGGGCACATTGAGCCATTCCCCTACAGATCTGGGTTCCAGAGACTGTAGGGGCATGGCCATGCCGTGCCCTAGACCCAACGAAAAATCCATCAATACCTCCGATCGTTTTGGAGAATCGTAGTACAGGGGTTACTTACGCCGCGTAGTCCTAGCCATCCGCACCTTCCCCAGCATGGTAGGAACTCCGCACCAATGGACCCGATCGCACCTGCGAAAAGCCCATCGCTCGTGCCTTTGCACCCAACATGTCAAATTCCGCTGGGGTCCAGTACCGTCTCACCGGAAGATGCTCTAAAGACGGGCGCAGATATTGGCCGAGGGTAATGCGATCGCATCCCACCTTGCGCAAATCCTTTAGAGTCGCAATCAGTTCGTCTTCAGTTTCACCATGGCCCAGCATAATGCCGGATTTGGTCAAAATCTGGGAATCGAGCTGCTTGACTTGGGCCAATACTTGCAGCGATCGATCGTACTTTGCGCCGCGTCTGACCACGCTCTGGAGCCGATCGACGGTTTCAATATTGTGGTTGTAGCAGACGGGTTGAGCAGCGACGACCGTTTGAATCCGCTGAGACTGAAGCGCGTTGGGATCCAGACCATCGTGTCGGCCACCCCAGAAATCCGGTGTTAGAACTTCGATTTGGGTCTCGGGGACCATACTGCGAATGGCGTTCATGGTTGCCGCAAACCAGCTCGCCCCAGCATCCGGCAGGTCATCCCGCGTCACCGACGTGAGCACCACATACTTCAACCCCAACAACATCACCGACTCCGCCACCTTTTTCGGCTCATCCAGGTCCAACGGCATCGGCGCATGACCCTTATCCACCTGACAAAACCCACAGCTCCGCGTGCAAATCGGCCCCATCAGCAAAAACGTTGCAGTCTTTTGGCCATAGCACTCACCTCGGTTGGGACAGCGGCCTTCTTCGCAGATGGTGTGAATATTGCGCTGTTTGATAATTTTCTGGACGTCGGAAATCTCGCTGGCTTTCCCGATCGTGGGTCCCCGTAGCCAGTCTGGCATCTGTAAAAAATCGGGTTTAGGGGACATTGCCATGGTTTTTTGGACGGGTGAGGTTTTAACGAGAGAAGATTAGGGCACAATATTGGGGTGCAATGATTAAGGTGCGATCACTATAATACTCAAGTCAATGAGTGCATTTAAGGTTCGCCGTGAGTTCTCTTATATTGAACCTTAATTACCGAGTGAAGTCATCCGCGAGAGGGATTTAGTTGTGGCCAGTCATAAAGTCTTAGTAATCGACGATAGCGCGGTCATCCGAAATATGGTGCGCGACATGCTGCCGAAGGGCAATTTTGAAGTCCTCGAAGCAAAGGATGGCGTCCAAGGCATTACATTGGTGCGCCAAGAGCGTCCGACGCTTATCATGCTGGATTTCCTGCTGCCACGCATGAGTGGTTGGGAGGTATTTCAGCAAATTCAGGCGCAGGCGGATCTCCAGTCGATCCCGTTGGTCCTGATGTCGGGGCGCAAAGAAGAGGTGACGGAGAAGATTAAAGAGCCGTTTGAGTATTTTGAGTTTGTTCAGAAACCCTTTGACCAAAAGCAGTTAATCGAGGCCATTAAGCTTGCCATGGCTAAGGCAAAACGTCGTCCTGCGATGGCGGCGGGTAGTGGTGCGGCGGCTCCGGCGGTCTCGACCGGGGGCGGCGGCGATATGGCGGCTCTCTCTGCGAAGGTGGCTAAGTTGCAGGCAGAAGTGGATATGCTGAAAAAACAACAGGCGCAGATTTTGGCGTTCATCAAGTCGAAATTCAAGTAAGGGACGGATTTCCCCAACCCTCTCCCACAAGGGCGAAGGAGCAAGAGTCCGATCGCTTTTGTAACATAGGTGGCCTAGTTGAGTCTCTCAGAGTTGTTAAAATTCTGGGGGATTTGTTTTTTCTAGGCCATCATTATGCGTCGTCGTCACTTTTTACAGTCGGTAGGACTTGCGGGTATGGGGGCGATCGCAGCTCAGTATTCCAGTCTGGCCGGGTCTTCTGCGGGATTAGTCACCTCTGAAAAGATGCGTCCGAAGATTCCCTACGGCATCATGAGTGGGGATATTAATACCCCTTATCGCAATAGCAGTGCGGTGATTTGGAGCAAGAGCGATCGTGTGAGTCAGATGGTGGTCGAGTATAGCTTGGACGATCGCTTTCGCCAGGTGCAGCGCGTGGTGTCTGACGTGACTGGCTCGGATAAGGACTTTACGTCAAGGGTGGTGTTGCCTGATTTGGTGCGCGACCAGTCTATTTTTTATCGAGTGATGTTTCAAAACCCGGATCAGCCCAAAATCCAAAGTGATTGGGTGAGCGGTCAGTTGCAAATTCCCGGCGGCGGCAAAGATATTTTCTTCGCGTGGTCGGGCGATACCGCAGGGCAAGGTTGGGGGATTAATCCTGAATGGGGCGGGATGAAAATCTATGAGTCGATGCGGAAACTGAAGCCAGATTTCTTTATTCATTCGGGCGATACGGTTTATGCGGATGGTCCGATCGCCTCTGAAGTGACGCTAGATGATGGTCGGATTTGGAAAAACATAACGACCCTTGAAAAGTCTAAAGTGGCCGAAACGCTGACGGAATTTCGGGGAAATTATGCGTACAATCTGCTTGATGAAAATGTCCGACGGTTCAATGCAGAGGTTCCACAACTCGTTCAGTGGGACGATCATGAAGTGCGAAATAATTGGTATCCAACGCAGCTTCTCGACGATACCCGCTACCAAGAAAAGTCGATCGCAACCCTTTCCGCCCGCGCAAAACAAGCGTTTCTCGACTATCAACCCCTCCATCCTGATGCTGTAAAAGCGGGGAAAATCGATCGTGCATTTAACTATGGCAATTTGCTGGATATCATCATGCTCGATATGCGAACCTATCGCGGAGCCAATAGTCCCAACCGTCAAACACATCCGTCAATAGAAACAGCATTCCTCGGACGATCGCAACTGATACAGATCAAACAACGCTTAAAGCGATCGCAGGCGACCTGGAAAGTGATTGCTAGTGATATGCCGTTGGGATTGATGGTTCGGGATGGTAAAACCGATTTTGAAAACATAGCTAATGGCGATGGACCTGCGGTAGGGCGCGAGTTTGAGCTTGCGGAGCTGCTGCGATTTATAAAGCGGGAAAACATTCAAAATGTGGTGTGGCTGACGGCGGATGTGCATTATGCGGCGGCCCATTATTACGATCCAACCAGCGCACAGTTTCAAGACTTTAATGGCTTCTGGGAATTCGTTGCTGGACCGCTCAATTCCGGAACCTTCGGACCGGGAGCTTTGGATAATACCTTTGGTCCTCAGGTCAAGTTTATGAGCTTGCCACCGGGAATGAAACAAAACCGATCGCCCATGGAGGAGCTACAGTTTTTTGGCACGGTTCGCATTAGTCATGAAACGAAGGCGATGACGGTGGCGCTGCACAATCTAACCGGGAAACAAATCTATTCTATAGACCTTCCAGCCAAGTAACCGATCGCCCGATGCTAGACTAATAGAAGCTACAGTCATTAGAGGATTCTATGGGTCTCACTTATGCCGATGTTGAACTGATTAATAGTGATGATATTGGTGCGGCGGCATCAGGTTATATTGCAGAGTCTCAGATTCGACGCCTGACGATCCCGATATTAGTGGATACCGGGGCCAGTATGATGTCGATTCCGCCTTCGGTCCGATCGCACCTCGGTTTGCGTAAAACAGGTGAAGGGGATGCGGAGTTGGCGGATGGTTCTATTGTTCAATTTGATGTGGTAGGGCCGATCGAAATTCGCTACCAAACTCGTCATGCGGTTGTAGAAGCTTTAGTTGCGCCAATCGAAACGGAAGCATTACTCGGAGCCATTCCGATGGAGGCGATGGATGTCCTCGTTCATCCGCTCCATCAAACGCTGATGGTGAATCCAAAGAGTCCGATGAAGGCAAAGTACGTGATGAAAGGAGTACGATCGGTCTAACGTTTAGAATAAAGCTTACCTATTTGACCCAGAGACAAACCCAAACAATGGTTGTTTCAGTCGCAATTACGAAAGCTATTACCAATCTCCAAGAAGCCCACCAAAGACTGGGTTTGCATCCGATCGCAGACCCAACGTTTTTCTCGGAATGGCGCGATACAGTTGGAGAGGTTAATGGATGCGGTGGGGCTTCGTGAAAAACTTTGGCTGGTGGTTATCGAGAGTAAGCGTTATGGATTGAGTATCCGACAAGCGATCGCACAGACGCTAACTTATATGATGGCGTTGGCTTCAACCTCTAACCCGATCGGGTTTGGACTCGTAACCACAGGAGAAGATTTTTTGTTCACTAAACTCGATCGCGTCTCTCGTCAATATGCGCTGTCTGATAAGTTCACGTTAAGTACAACTCAAGACAATCAGCTTGTGCGTGTAGTTCAGATCCTAATGGCATTGGTAAACGGATAACTGTTAACCCATTGAATTAGATTTTGATGAATGGCGGCTGGAAATCTTGGGGAATTTACGGAAGGCGATCGGCTTATACCAAACCATTGAGGCGACAATGACCCAGCGCAACGATCGGCTAATTTTGGGCATTGCATGAACGCTCGATCGCCCCACTCCAAAATCCAACATCGATAGTTTAAATTGACCAATCTTCAATGCGTAGACCTGGAACTCTTTGAAAGTCTCGCTGATTACGAGTGACAATCGTTGCGTCAACTGAAAGTGCGATCGCAGCAATTTTTAGATCTTGTGTTCCTGTTTTGACTTTTTGTTGAAGAAGTTTCTGGAATTCTTTAACGGCATCGACATTGAAGTCTAATACTGTTTTGCTCTTCGTAGCTGACGATCGTGACGGCAAGTTGTGAACGGGGCTTGGATTGAATACTGTGAGTAACGATCGGGTTTCCGCGCTGGAAGAGGGAGATGTGATCGGTATCGAGAATCCAAAGCATTGTTCAAGCGTCATCGTTGGAGTGAAGTTCTAGGCGATCGGCATCGAGTTCTTGGCGGTAGGTTTCAATTTCCGCTAGAACTTGGTCAAAAAGTGGCTCATTTTGGAACATTCCGGCATGTTTCATCCAAGGATCTTCGAGGGTTGGGATGATTTTTGGGTTTTGCTGGAGTAGAAGCTTGATTTGTTTCAGTTCCTCTTCAAGACTGGTAATGCGATCGACAAGTTGCCGTGTAGTCATCGTGCATAGCTCCCAGGCAGAATATAATTATATGTATCATAGCACGACTGCTTTTCAGAGAGCTTCTCGATCGCCCCACTCTAAAATCCAAAATCGATCGCTTTTTCGCTTGATTCAGATAATATAAGGAAGAGTTTCTGAAGCGGGCTGAAGGATGAGACGTGACCTCTCAGGGCAAAATTTGCGGGGACGAAACTTTCGGGGGCAAGATCTGCGCGGTGCTAGCTTTGCGAATGCCGATATTCGGGGCGCTAACTTTACGGATGCGGAGTTGCAGGGGGCTGACTTTACAGGGGCGATCGGCAGCCTGCGCCATTACCCGTTCAGAACCGCCGCAATCAAGATCCGATTCATTATTGCGGCGGCGTAGAAGTGCGATCGAGCAGTACTCAGTTTAGACATGCAGCGCTATGGTCCCACACAAATGTACCAATGCAAACCACAACGCAAGCCAAGGGGGGATTTCGCGCGGGGCTATTTCTTAGTGGCGATCGCAACCTTTATTCCTTCAATTTTTTTGACCTGATCGAGTACGGCTACAACGTTTCCATGTTCCACCGTTTTGTCGGCGTTAATAATAACAATCGTTTGCTGAGTCGCGGCCATTAGCGATCGAACATTAGGTTCTAATTGATCAAGCCCAATGATGCGCTTATTGAGTGCTAGCGTTCCATCTGCCAGCACCGTGATGTTTACGCGAGTTTGCTGTTGCTGCTGTGATTGCGATGCTTTGGGTAAGTTCACCAGCAATCCTTCTGATTTGGTTAAGTACAGTGATGACATGATAAAAAATGTCAAAATTGCGAATACAACATCCATTAATGGGACGATTGTTGTAGCAATCTCAATCGGACGTTCGGATTCATCAGGCGTTCGCATCATAACGTTTCCACTCCGGCATAATCCACGTAAGCATCAGCATTATGGTCATCCATAGAAATATTAACAGTCGAATCCAGCGCATTTTCAAGGCGGCAACGATGAATCAGTTCCATCTGTCCACCACATTCTTCCAAAAGCGTCATCTGCCGTTGATAAGTTCCCCGAAAAATGGTGATCGTGACCAAGGCCATCGTACCCACGATCAATCCGGCTGCCGTCGTCACTAACGCCTCACTAATCCCGGCTGAAACAACCGCTGTCTTGGCTCCCCCGACGTCACCTAGATTGAGTCCCCCAAACGCCTGAATCAATCCTGTCACTGTTCCGAGTAGCCCCAAGAGCGGCGCTAATCCCACAATCATCTCGTACCAATTCATAAACCGTTTCAGCCCTGGAATCTCCGATCGCAATTCGGCTTCCATGGCCAACCGAAACGTTTCAGGACTCGCCTTCGGAAGCTGCAACGCGGCCAGCATAATCCGAGCGATCGGCAAATCTAAATTTCGCTGGGCTTTCTCAACCGCCATTTCTGGCTGCTTTTGATAAAGTTCTACCAATTCTTTCGCAAACTTCGGCTGACGTTTGGACAGCTTAAACCAAAACTTCGATCGTTCGAGTCCTGAAGCAACTACAAAAATCGAAAAACCCAACAGCGGGAACAATACAATTCCCGCTACGCTAAACATCATCTCAAACAAACCCATAAGAACTCCCGCATGACTCAAAAACTTATTTTCTATCCTTGCACCGAGGGGAATTATGATACATTTGGGTCTGTAAGTGCAACTTCTTCTCAATAAGACAGTCTGTCGTAGTTCATTCTCCGGTCTCTCATGGACTCATCCCTAAGCCCTAAAACCCAGTTCCAGTCTGCCCTTCAATCTCGTCAGCAGGAGCAACAACGGCAGGCAAAATTCTTTAAGCGTGCGGTGCCGATCGCGCTAGTTTTTCATGGATTTGCGATCGGAGGATTGACACTGCTTGCCCAACGCGAAGTTCCTGAAGTCGCGGCAGAAGAAATCGAAATTGTTGCGGATAGTACCACTAATAAGAAGGATGAACCTCAACCGATCGACCTCAATGGTCAAGGCGGCGATTTGGCTGGCGGAGGGGGCGGCGGCGGAAGTAATAAGTTCTCGTTACTTCAGACCGAGGGTGGCATGTCCGATGGCAACAACATTGCAGCTCTGGGCAATCCATTTACGACACCTGAAGCACCCGCTGAAGTCACCACTCCCATTCTTGAAACTTCGGCTGAAACCCCGGCTACTCCTGAAACTATTCCTGAGGAATCCAAAAAATCTGAACCTGAGAAACCTGAATCCAAAAAGCTTGAATCCAAACAGCCTGAGTCTCCAAAAACTGAATCCAAAGTCTCCTCGAAAGACCCCAAAGCCTCTTCAGAAACGGGCGAATTGAATGGCAAAAAAGAAGGGAAAGGTGACAAAGGTAATCCCAACGGTGGAAAGCTCAATCCCAATGCACCGATCGGAGCCGGGAGAAGCGGTGGAAATGGATCTGGAAGCGGATCTGGAAACGGATCTGGAAACGGATCTGGTCGGGGAACTGGAAACCCAGGGAATGCAGGACAGAAGCCCGTTGAAAAGCTTTTTGAAACCAAGCCTGAATCTAAGCCTGAACCTGCTGCGATCGTCCCACAAACCCAAGCAACTCCCCAGAAAAAATCACCAAAATGCATTTCAAATTGCAACTTAGATAACTATTTAGGCGCTGAAGGCACTGTCCGAATTTCTCAAGAAATCGATAAGAATGGTAACGTCACCGCAAAACTTGTGAAATCTAGCGGCGATCCCGAAATCGATCGTAAAGCACTCGAAGCGATTCAAAATCGTAAGTATGAATCGTCCGATGATGGCTATACAAGTAATATCCGAGTTACGTCCCAGCAAGAAGGCTCTGAATTTCAAAAGGAACAGGAAACCCGTCGCCGTCAGGAGCAAGGCGATCGGGATGCCATTGCGCGCGATCGCATTCTCCAAGACCAAGAACGCCAAACTCGTGAAGCCGAACAACGATCGGTTCCTGTCGTGCCTGCTGCACCTGAACCACCTAAACCCGTCGTACAACCTGTCCCCGAACCCATTATCGTTCCCATTCCAGAACCCGCTCTCCAGCCTGTCCCTGTACCCGTCGCACCAACCCCTGTCACGCCTGAACCGATCGCCGAACCCATTGTGCCTGTTGCCGAACCTGTTGTGCCTGCACCTGTCGTAGAATCCGTCGTGCCTGTACCTACTGCGCCTGAACCTACTGTGCCTCCTGTACCTGCTGCGCCATCCTTACCCTAGGCAAAATTTGCTATGCTGACGGGAGCGCTGAAGTGTACCTAACCCACCCAGGTCATCATGACTCCCACAGCCCTCGAAACGACTCCTCTCATAGATGACAGTCAAGATAATGCCCTAAGCATGGCATTTCTCGATGCAGGCATCAAGTTGCCGCCCACTCAATACGATCTCCCCTGCTCTGACGGCAATAAAATGGAAACCTTTCGACACAAGCTCCAGATGGATCTCTTAATCGAAACCCTTCAGCCTTGGTTAAGAGCACGATCGGATGGTTTTGTCGGCGGTGATATGTTTGTGTACTACAGCCTTGAGCAAGTTAAAAATAAAGACTTCAAAGGGCCAGATTTTTATGCTGTAATCGGTGTCCCGAAGGGCGAACGTCTAAGCTGGGTCTGCTGGGAAGAAGGCAAATCGCCCGATGTCGTGATTGAACTGCTCTCACCGAGTACCGCTAAGTATGACAAGACGAAGAAAAAAGACATTTATCAGAATGCCATGAAAGTCGGTGAGTACTACTGGTACGACCCCTTTGACTCCAACGACTTAAAAGGCTTCCAAATCCAAAATGGCCGATACCAAGAACTTCAACCTAACGCACAAGGCAATCTCCCTAGCTATAGCTTAGGTCTTCAACTCGTCCGTTGGGACGGTGAATACTATGATGTGGCTGCAACCTGGCTGCGGTGGGCTTACCCCGATGGAACCTTAATCCCCAGCCGAGAGGAACTCTGGATGGCTGCTGAAGCAAATGCTGATGCCGCCCAAGCAGAGGCAACCCAAGCCCAAACAGAGGCACTTCAAGCCCAAAATCAAGTCCAACAGATTATTGACAATTTGAAGGCTTCGGGAATGGATGCGGCTCAAATCTCGATCGTCACTGGACTACCCATCGAGCAAATCACCAACTCATCCGTATAAATACGCAACTTCGACAGGCTGTCTTTTGACAGATCTAGGTTCGTTTTGTGACAATAGAAGTGACTCGTCATATTCCCTTGTTAAGAAGCGGCCTAGGTTATGTTTTTTAAAATTCAACTCCAAGTAACAATCGTCCTTAGCAACTTAGTTCTTCTTGCCGTGCCCGCCCTCGCCGAGACACCCGCTAAAGCACTCGTCAAAGAACCGATCGTCCGAACTCAAGATTTAGTCTTGTCTACAACCGCCGCTGCCGATCTGCTGGCTCAGAATGCTCAAGGTGTTGAAGAAGAACTCGTTGTTACTGATAAAAAGAAAGACAAACCCACCGCGACACCTGTTTATAACGTCACTCAAGACGACATCACAAAACAAGGCAATCGCAGCGTTTCAGAAGTCCTAAAGAACCAGCCTGGATTTGCGATTAATAACACCGGATTTGCCGCAGATATTCACACGGGTGGAACCTATCGCGGAGCAAGCGTCAATCAATCTATCTATCTCCTCAATGGTCGTAATATAAGTCCAAACACGAATACCTATCACGGCAACCTTGATCTCAATAGCATTCCCACTAGCACGATCGATCGCATTGAACTCTCTAGCGGTAGTGCATCAACGCTCTATGGTTCAGAGGCATTCGGCGGCGTTGTCAATATTATTACAAAACCCGGTAGCCAAAAGCCAGAACTAAAGCTAGGTATCCTATTTGGCAGCTTCGGACAACAGGACTACCGCGCGAGCTACACCGGATCGGGTAAAGGGTTTGATTATGCGATCGGGTTTGAACAATCTCGATCGGACAATAACTACGACGTCCCTGTAGGTGCCGCAAACCGAGGTCCAGATGGCAAGCTCTTCAATGCAGATACGGCCAGCAACAGCTTTTACGGACGTATTAGCACAGCCTTAGATCCTCGCAATACGTTAACCTTTGATGGAACCAAGCTCACCAGCAAGAAAGGTTTAATCTATTTCGGATTCCCGCTACAAAAAGATAGGCTCGATCATGATGCCTATAATATCGGGCTGAACTTACGATCGGAACTTGCAAAAGGTTCAATTTTAAACACCACGATCGGCTACAACCGTGATTATTTCAATACCTACGGCCCGACGGGTGCCGCGTTCTATCGTCAAGGCGATCTCGATAGTCAACGCTTCAGTTTCCGCATTGATCATGATTGGCAAGTCGCAAAAGGATTCAAACTGCGATGGGGAACAGACGTCAAAAATGAATCGTTAATCTCTAATGCGCTCAGCACAAATCCTAGTGCGATCGTGAATAATGGCAGAATTGACCAATCGCGTTTTCTTCCATCACTCTTTGCACTGGGCGCGATCGAGATTGCTAAAAATGTCCAAATCGAACTGGGTCTACGCCAAAACTTTAGCGAGCGTCATGGGAGTTCCTTCAACCCGAGCTTAGGCATGAACTGGGCCGCTACTCCTAATGTCAATGTTCGAGGAAGTGTCGTTTCTGTCAATCGTCTTCCTGGCTTGGATCAACTTTATGCCTACGACACAGTTCACGGTTGGTTCCCAAATAGCAATCTTAAACCCGAGTTTGGGACGGCTTGGACTGCCGGAGTTGATGTTAAGCTCAATGAGAAATTCACGGGGCAATTTACCTATTTTGGCAACAGTCTGAACGATCGTTTGGCCACCCAAGCCACCCCGCGCAACGGACGAACCGTCAGCCAATGGCAAAATATTGGTCAAGTCAACACCAACGGTCTCGAACTCGCTCTGCAATATAAAATCACGCCCGAATGGCGCACCTTTCTTAACTACACCTACACCGATGCCCGAATTGAATCTGGCGCAGACAAAGGACTCCAACTTACCCAAATCCCCTTTTCAGTCGCACAGTTTGGCGTTGGATACGATCGCCTTGGTTGGCAAGCAAACCTTCTCGCCAACTACTACAGCGGATCGCGTCGATCGTTTTTCCTGAACTCCACCGACAACCCGCGCTCCTACTCGCCCTCCTGGCTCAACATTGACCTCAACGCCCGCATCCCCCTCACCCCACAAATTGGACTTACGGCCTACATCCAAAACCTCTTCGGGGGAACCTATGAAAAAACAAACCGCATCTATGAACCCGCTACCACCTTCCGCGTTGGACTCGACGCAACGTTTTGAGGCTAATGCGGAACATTAAAGTGGCGATCTATTTCGGCGTTCCAAAGATTTGGGTCCAGTAATAGGATGATAGTGCTTCATTGTTCATGTAGCCCGACATGAAAATGCACGAGAGTTTGGATTTTCCTTGAGCACACTTTCGCGCTAGATCGGATGAGTAACCGGATCAACGATGGTCTATCCGCTTCGCAAAGGCAATCAGCAGAACACCCTTGTGTTGCAAAAGCTAACGCCAGGATTTTGTAACGATACGATGTCAGATAGTCTTTATCCTTACAGCGCAACGGTCATTCTAAATAACACCGTTTTATCCGGATGTGCCAGCACCCCACTGAATAAAGTACGAACATCTAAATCATGAGTGGCTTGATTTAAAGCGTATTCTACTATTATCCTGATCAATAAACGGTCATTCATGATGTCTGGAAATCCTGTAAAAGTCGCCCGCACCAATTTCACCCCCGTTCAGTCTGGAAGCTCCGTCCACAGAGGTCCACTGCTCGACCCCTTTGAAATCGATTCTGCCGCTATCATCCATCCCGCCGAAGACTTCACCATCTCCATCAACACCCTTTCCAAAGAACTCTATAGCCATTACGCCGGAAGCTACCTCGCCGGGAAATACAACAACGACTACTTTGTTCTTCTTAGTCGCATCGGCATCGGCAACCCCGCCCAACCCACCACCAAACTCAACTTCCTCGAACATATCCGCGACATGAATCAGGACTACACCGATATCTGGGCCGAGAATGTTGCGATCGTAGACGACTATGGCAAAACCGATGGCACCCAGCGCCTTTACATCTCCTTCCATGCCTTTTGCCAAGACCTCGGCGACTCACCGATCGCCGACATCAAAGACGCCGGAAATAACATCCTTAATTTAACAGGTTCCATCTTCCCCACTCTCATGCCGCTAACGTCTTTTGGCGGAGCGATCGCAACGGGCGTTAAGAACATTTTCTCCAAGCTTTCAACGAAAACAGGTGAATGCAAGAAGGTCGAATTTAACCTTTATCCAGTCACCGATCGAACCGAACAAATCTCCGGTGAAGCCCCTCTTCAAGAAGGAAGCTATATCCTCTTTTTTGAAAGTACAAACCTTGAATCACTTTATCTAGACTCCACTGGACTCGTCCGATCGACCACTGACCAACCCATCAATCCCTACATTGTCGTCAACATCAAAAAAGGCAAACGTCTCGCCCCCGGGAACCTAGACATCAACGCCGCCACCGAAGTGTTATCCCGCCATCAAACTAACTACGGCTACTTGCTTCCAGGAAGCACCAACAAACAAACAGGTTCTAATGGGATGTTGAGTGCCTTACAAGAATTTGGACAGTCGTACCGCATTGTAGACGCCATGAAACGCTATTATCAACTCAAAACTCAACCCGTTCGATCGATCGCTGAAAACACCAAACTCACCGAACTCACTCAAACCCTAAAATCTCATTTTAATGACCAAAATTGGGGATAGAATTATAAATCTATCTTACGAGTGATCTGTCATGCCTGCGACTCCTGAATCTCTTGAACTGTTTGTGTCCTCTTGTGAGGGCTTGAAGGACGAGAAGAGTGATTCGCAGACGTTTTTGAATCGGTTTTTTCAGGCGTTTGGGTACTCCGATGCGATCGCGGCGGGTGCGGTGATGGAGAAACGCATTAAGAAGGGCAGTAAAGCTGGGAAGATGGGCTTTGCGGATTTGGTGTGGGTGCCGGGGAATCTGCCGGGGGTGATTATTGAGATGAAGAAGAAGGGCGAAAATCTGAGTAAGCATTATGCGCAGGCGTTGCAGTATTGGACTTATCAGATTCCTCGATCGCAGTATGTGGTGCTGTGTAATTTTGATGAGTTTTGGATTTACGATTTTAATATCCAGGTGGATACGCCTGTGGATAGGGTGCGGTTGGATCAGTTTGCCAGCCGCGCGTTAAGTGCGTTTGCATTCATGGAGTCTAGCGATCGTAAACCTGTGTTTCGTAACAATCAGCAGGAGATTACGGAAAAGGCTGGAAAGCGGATGGGTGAACTGTGTCAGATGTTGAAGGTGCGGGGGAAGCGGGAGGGATTTGGTGAATTGGTGGCGCAGCGATTTGTGTTGCAGTGTGTGTTGGCGATGTTTGCGGAAGACCGGGGATTGTTGCCGAAGGATTTGTTTGTGGCTTGTATTCAGGAGTCTTTGGCGGGGGCGAGTTCGCATGATGTGTTGGGGGGATTGTTTTTGGCGATGAATACGCCGGGGGTGACGCCTGCGGGTCGGTATAAGGGGGTGGAATATTTTAATGGTGGGTTGTTTGAACGGGTGCATCCGATCGAGCTAACCGAAAATGAACTCAAGATTTTGGAAGTGGCGGCGTTGGAGGATTGGAGTCGGGTGCGTCCTGCTATTTTTGGGAGTATTTTTGAGGGGACAGCGAGTGCTGTTGAGCGCCATAAGCATGGGATGCACTATACGTCGGAGGTGGATATTATGAAGATTGTGCGTCCGACGATTAGTCGATATTGGGAGGAGCGGATTGAGGCGGCGGGGACGATCGGTGAACTGAATGCGTTGCAGTTGGAGTTACAGCATTATCGGGTGCTTGATCCGGCTTGTGGGAGCGGGAACTTTTTGTATTTGGCTTACCTTGAGTTGAAACGGATTGAGCGGGTGTTGTTGGATAAGATTGCCGAAAGGCGGAAGGGAAGCAGTGAACAAATGGCGATCGGATTTGTGACGCCATTGCAGTTTTTTGGGATGGATTTGAATCCGTTTGCGGTGGAGTTGGCGCGGGTGACGCTGATGATTGCGCGGAAGATTGCGATCGATAACTTCGGGATTTTGGATCAGCCTGCGTTGCCGTTGGATTCGTTGGACCAAAATATTATTTGTATGGATGCGTTGTTTACAGAGTGGGTGAAAGCAGATGCGATCGTTGGTAATCCGCCGTTTTTGGGTGGGAAGCATATGCGGATGAATTTGGGCGATCGGTACATCGATAAAGTATTCAAGCGTTTTCCTGATGTTAAAGATTCGGTTGATTTTTGTGCGTATTGGTTTCGGTTAGCGCAGGATAACTTAACTGAGTTTGGACGGGCTGGTTTAGTTGCAACAAACTCAATTAGTCAGGGGAAAAGCCGAAAAGCGTCACTCGATTACATCACTGAGAATGGTGGAATTATTCATGATGCCGTTTCTACACAAGTTTGGTCAGGAGAAGCAAATGTTCACGTCAGCATAACCAACTGGAGTAAACAAATTCCTCAAATCTTCTACCTCGATAGTGCAGAAGTTACGGAAATTAATTCATCATTGAAAGATGATATCGATGTTTCTAAAGCGAATCGTCTAAAAGCAAATCTTAACTTCTGTTTTCAAGGTGTGATTCCAGTTGGTAAAGGTTTCATCGTTACCGAGAAACAAGTCAACGTCTGGATTAAAGCCGATCGTAAAAACCAAGCGGTTCTCAAGCTGTTTTCCATGGGTGCAAACCTTGCCCGAGAAATTGATGGCAAACCCGATCGATGGATTATTGATTTTAACGACATGCCTTTTGACGAAGCAAGTACTTATAAGTTGCCATTTCAGCATGTGAAAAATTTTGTTAAACCCGATCGTGATAGTAATCGACGAGATGTTACACGGCTCAATTGGTGGAAGTATGGTGAAAAAAGACCTGCGATGAGAAAAGCGATCGCACCTCTCACTCATTGCTTTGCAGTTCCAGAAGTTTCAAAATGGGCAATATTCTTACCATTCCCAAACAATTGGTTAGCTGGCAATAATGCTCATCCAGTAACTTCCGATGATTTCTACGTTCTCGGAATTCTCACTTCAAACGTACATCGCACCTGGGTAAAAGCTCAAAGTTCAACACTCAAAGGTGATACTCGCTATACCCACAAAACTTGTTTTGAAACCTTCCCGTTTCCGCAAAAATTAAAACCAAAAGAAATCGAAGCTATCCGCACTATTGCCCAAGAGCTTCACGACTATCGCACTATTCAAATGGCGCAAAAAGAGTGGGGAATCACAACGCTCTATAACGAATTTTTCGACGAAAGAGCCTCTGGACTCTTCAAACTCCATGCAAAACTTGACGACCTCGTACTCAAAGCTTACGGCTTTAGCAAGACTGACGATCTTCTAGAGAAACTGCTGGCGCTGAATTTGGAAGTGGCGGAGAAAGAGAAGAATGGGGAGAGTGCGATCGGTCCTTGGGCACCGGACAATGTACCTAAGGGTTGAACGGTAAGCGATGTTGAAGGGCGATCGATCGTTGCGTAATCCCGATCCCCCTAGCCCCCTTGAAAAGGGGAATATGAAATGATTGATCTGATAGGATAGATACAATCGTCGCGCAGACGGGCTAAAATAGGAAAAATAATCGATCGTCAAACTCTCCATACGCAAGAACCATGAACATCCTGCTGACTGTTGACCAAACTGATTTTGTCCAAACCCAACTTGAAAGTGGTCAGTTCTCAAGTCCTGAGGAAGTGATTGCGATCGCCTTAGAAATGATGGCCAGCTCACGAGAAGATCATGATCCAGTTTGGTTAGAACAAACACGCATTAAGGTCCAAGTTGGATTAGATGATATTAATCGTGGGGATGTCCTTGATGGTGAAATGGTCATCGATCGGCTTCAGCAACGACTCGCTCAAAAACGAGCACAATCTCTATGAGACGGTATGAAATCTCGCGAACTGCAAGCTATGATTTAGAAGAAATTGTCGATTACTTAAGCGATCGAGGATTCGATTCCGGTGAGCAGTTTCTAAAAAAGTTTACTCAGAAATGTCGAAATTTGGTGAATTTCCCATTGATTGGCAAACCTTACGATGACCTAGACTTTGGATTACGGGGCATTCTTCTCGATCGTTATATTATTTTTTATAAAGTTACTGATGAAGCTGTAACAGTAGCGCGCGTCGTTAGAGGAGATCGTGATCTCACGACACTTTTCTAGGCTACGAAAGCGCCTCCCAACTCGCCAAACTCCACAAAACATTAGACGACCTCGTACTCAAAGCTTGCGGCTTTAGCAAGACCAACGATCGGCTAAAGAAACTGCTAGCGCTGAATCTGGAAGTGGCCCAGAAAGAGAAGAATGGGGAGAGAGTCGTTGGTCCTTGGGCACCGGACGATCGGACTAAAGAATAGTAGAATGAAATCATCATTAAAAGCAGTTGTACACGGTCCTTATATTATGCTGAATATTACCCTCGATTCTACATCAACAGAATATCTCACCGAAATCCTGACCCAGGAAAACATCACCAGCGATGAACTCGTTAAACAGCTTCTACACGATCGTTGGCTAGCGTTGAAATCTCGCCCGACCATTTTGGAACGTATGGGCGGTTATCCCGAAATCCTTCTACAAGGACCAGAAAACCTCTCCGATCGCGATTTCCGCAAACAACAAATTCTCAATCAAGTTCAAACACGCCACGATCGTCAACAAGCAGAGCCATGCCTCCCATCATCCTGATCGATACGTCTGTCTTAGTCGCCTTCTATAACGAGAACGATCGCTACCACGGCCAATCTTGCGAATTCTTCACTAAGTGCAACAGCAATCTCATTACTACGATCGGATGCGTAACCGAAACAATGTGGTTATTGTCTTCCGACTATAGCAATCCGATCTCATCTGTGAGATAACTTTTCTCTGAAAGGCTTTCCCAGAAGGAATCTGATTCTCACGAATCATGTCGGACTGCTATATCGAGTTCAGAATCTTTTTCTCAGCCATTTATCTCAGCAAATTTATCAATGTGAACCGCTGATTCCTGAGGACTTTGCAAGGATTCTAGAACTCAATCAACAGTATGCTGATTTACCTGGAGACTTCGCGGACCTCTCACTCGTGGCTATCTCGGAAAGGCTGAATATAGCTGCGATCGCCACATTAGATAAAGATTTCAATATTTATCGTCGCTACCGCCGACAGCCTTTCGATCGTATTTTACACCCAATGCTTAAGAAATCACTCTCAAGCTCTACGGCTTTAGCAAGACAGACGATCGGCTAGAGAAACTGCTGGCGCTGAATCTGGAAGTGGCAGAGAAGAATGGGGAGAGTGTCGTTGGTCCTTGGGCACCGGACGATCGGGCTAAAGAATAGTAGAATAGAAAAAATTTGTACTCTTTTGAAGGTCAATCTTATGACAGTCTCAGAAAAAGTAATTGCTGCATTAGCGGATCTTCCTGGTGAACAGCAAACCGTAGTGTTGGATTTTGTAGAATTTCTGAGACAGAAACAATTGTCTTCTACCTCACTAGCGACAACTAATCGTCATAGTGAAGAAAAACTAGAATCGATGCGAGAAACGCTTAGGCAAGTCGCAGGCTGTATGGAAAATGCTCCCGCAAATCTCTCGACTAATTCAGATTATATGGAAGGATTTGGTCAATGATCCAGAAAATCGTGATTGATACAGGTCCACTTATTGCTTACCTCAATCCCAAGGATACACATCACGCTTGGGCGATCGAAGCTCTTTCTAGTTTAAATTTACCGCTACTTTCTTGTGAAGCTGTAATCGCCGAAGCTTATTTTTTGTTGCGTCGTGATCACCTCGGTTCAGATGCACTAATGCGATTATTGGAAGAGGAAATTATTCAAATTTCATTTAGCTTAAAGAATGAGATTCCTGCCATTCGAGAATTGATGCGTCGTTACCGATCGGTCCCCATGTCTCTAGCGGATGCCTGTTTGGTCAGGATATCTGAACTCAACCAGGACGTGAAAATTCTAACTTTAGATAGTGATTTTTTGATCTATCGCCGCGATCGAAATGCCATCATTCCTGTAATCATGCCCTGACATGCAAAATGATTATCAAAGCTACGGCTTTAGCAAGACCGATGATCGGCTAGAGAAACTGCTGGCGCTGAATCTGGAAGTGGCAGAGAAGAATGGGGAGAGTGTCGTTGGTCCTTGGGCATCGGACGATCGGCCTCAAATCCCCGAAAGACGATCGTAGTAGTATCCGATATCATAAATTTGTGGCGAAAACGGGATTCACCGATATACTCAAATGGCGTTTCTGATAGGATAAGCCCACCATGGATTTCAGCGTTTTAACCCCAGAGTTCAGACAACAGCTTGAAGAACAACTCGATCGCTTGAGTTCTGAACGCGATGCGATCGTTCAAGCCGCCGTAGAACAAGCCACCCGTACGATCGATGCAAATCTTTCGCATATGAATGCGCTCCTCGGCAAAACAACCGACAGACCCAATGGACTGCCCGTAGCGATCGAAGGAGAAACCCCGATCGCCAAGAAGCCTTCTACCAAAACCAAAAGCAAAGCATCCCTTGCATTTGTTCCTGAACCCGAAGAACACGAACCTGAGGACGTCGAGGAAGAAAGTCCCAAAGCCTCTAAAAGAAAGCTAAAGGAGAAATCTTCCCCGTCACCGTCCAGTGTCTTCAATGCGCTCAAGGTGTCTAAAGCGTCCAAAGCCTCTAAAAAAGGAACTGTCAAACCCGCATTCGAGGGACCTCAGCTTACTCCTGACTTCGAAGGCATGGAGCTTGCTGATGCGATTCCAGCCGTATTCAGACAAGATCCCGATCGTCACTTCTTTATAGACGATGTGATTACAGCCCTCTATGGCACCGTAGAGTCTTCAATTTTGCCTAAAACTCGCCAACGAGTCGCGGTTTCTCTTGGGCATAGCGCTCGTCGCCAAGAAGTCCGTAAGGTTCAAGACTTTCCGTCTATCTACTGTTTGAAAACTGAAGAAGAAGACTAACGCATTAGGACTACTCAGCCATAACCATCAGAGTAACCGATTAGCCGACTGGAATCTCGTGAATCGACAGATGCGCACCTCCAGCGGCTGAATCATTTCGCGCTTGCCATTTAACAACCCATCTCTGACTTAATTGTGACCAAGATGGAATATTTCAAACTCCATCAGGCAAAAATTCAGGATTGAGAATTTGGGCGATCGGGTACGGGCAATCTAAAGGGAAGGTTTCGATCGTAAGACCTGTTTCATCTGCCGCCTGTTCCCGTGCATTGCCATAGCAAAGGGTCAATACCTCTTGAACATAAGAAACCAAACTCGGTGAATCTTGAAGATCATCATTCACTCGTCGTCGATGTTCTCGAATACTACCGCGCCAGCTTCCTGAGCGCATTTCCGATTCGTGTTGCCATTTCAAAAGATGAAGTAACACGACGATCAAATTGCTTTTCAATGCTTTTCGTTCCCGTCGTGACATATCTTCGATTTCCTCAATTAAACTTTCCCAATCCACCCGATCGTAGTTTTGGTTTCTCAACTGTTTGGCCGTCGTCTCACACCAGCGAACAAAATCGGTCTCGTAGAGGACGCGTTGGCTCATTTTCACTTCAGTGACCATGCTGGATTCCTGCGACTGAACGGCTGTAATTTAGTATATCGATTTGGCGCATCTGCCCCAGTTCTACCCATCTAAGATCAAGCCATAGCCCGACCCCGCGTTGATTGGATAATCCATGCACCCAGAGCCGGAAGCCGATCGCACAAGCCCACGCCTACATCCGCCAGCGAAGGCTGAATGAATGCTTGATGCATCAGTTTACCCACGCGCAACCGAAGCCAAAATTCACGATTCCACGCAGATTCATATCCCCGCTTGAATTGACTTTCGGATAGCTCGCCCTTCAGAAACCCGACAGCTAACGGAACCGCAAGTTCAGCCGATCGCAGTGCCATCGCCATGCCATCCCCGCACAGGGGCGTAATCATTCCTGCCGTATCCCCAATCTGACAGATATCTCGAACAAACTTTGGCTTAATATCCAACGAAATCTGACTCAAACCATTCAACGAACTCTGCACCCGCGTCATCTTAGACAACCGATCGGCCAGCACCGGATTCGTATACAACGCTGGGGGAAGCGCCCGATCGCCCTGCAAAATCCGATCGTGACCAATCCAACAGAGATTCACCTGCCCCGATTCTATAGCCGACAACCCACAATATCCCCCTTCAAAAGCATGAAGCTCAATCATATTGGGAATATCAAGCCCCGTATAGTGCGCCTTAAAAGCAACAAAAGGCGATCGAGCAGGAGTTCCTACCGTTCCCGCAGTTCCCGCCATCGTGCCCAAAGCAGACTTCTTCCCATAGGCTCCAAGCACCATTCGCGCCGTAAAAGTCCCCTGAGTCGTCGTCACCTCAAAGCCACCCTCGGCCAAACTTCCTGACACCGACTTCACCACCACGCCATCTCGGCAATCCGCACCCAACGCCGCCGATCGTTCAAATAAAATTAAATCCAGCTTATAGCGACTCAATCCCAATGCCGTTCCAGGAAGAACATGATGAAACGATTGACCGCTCTTAGTCGTGAGATACGCCTGCCGAATAGAACTTGCACCCGCCTTTCGCACTGATTCTAAGATGCCAAGGCGATCGAACGTCTCCATCACTTCAACCGACAAAAACTCACCGCAAAGCTTATGCACAGGGTACCGAGATTGTTCTAGCAGCAAGACCCGAATGCCCGATGACGCAAGCTGAATCGCCGCACTACAGCCTGCTAGCCCTGCACCAATAATAATCGTGTCATAGTCGCTGTTGGATTGGCTATTAGATTGCATAGCAGATTGCGGATTAGATTGCATATTAGAAGGCTCCATTAAAGCGTTACTGTTGTTAAGAGCCACCGAAACGGAAACCGCCACCGAATCGAAACATTAGGCAAGCTAGCCGACTGAGCGATCGCCGCCAACTCCGGAGCATCGAACCCGCGCAAGACTGAAATAGGACCATCGTTGCGAACCATCGGAGACGCAGGGAAAATACGCGTTAACGTATAGATTCCATAGTACGCCAACGGATGACGGTGTAAATCATTAATCAGAATGCCATCGCGCGCGACCCGCTGCATCGATCGAACAATTTCAGTCGCCGCATCGTTAGGAAAATGATGCAGAAACATCGCCCCGATCGCCAGATCAAACGCATTATCCGCGTAAGGCAATGCCAACGCATCCGCTGTCTCCACCTGAATACGATCGCTCAACTGTTTTGGGAGCCTTTCGTTCAGCGTTTTCTGTGCAAAGGCAACCGTGACAGGATTGGCATCGATCGCGACGATTTCAATGTCATGGTTGCGAAGATTCTGATCGGCCCACTGAATAATCTGTTCTGGGAAATCTGCAATTCCGGTGCCCACATCCAAAATGCGAGTCTTAGGATGCATGGCTTTGGCACGCGATCGTAAGTACGGCTTTAGGAAAGACATCGTAGTGCTATAGCCACTGAGATACTGATTGATCAACCGCAGTTGTTGAAGAGCATCTGTCAGACGTTCATCATCAATGGAGAAGTCGTCCATTTGCTCGTCTTCGTCCGTTCGGGCATTAAAAGATGGCATTGTTATAGCTGACCCGTGATTGACCTTACATTAACCTTAACGTAATCTACGTTTAAACGATTTCAAAGAGCGCACATTCGATCGTCAGTCCAGGACCAAAGGCCATCGCACCTCCTATCTGGGGTTCAGTCGATGCATCACTGTGCTTGATGCGATCGAGGATTTGTTTTAAAATAAATAACACCGTTGGAGAACTCATATTGCCATAGTCCCGAAGAACATCATAGGATTCCTGAAGTTTGGCCTGGGGAAGATCGAGAGCAGCTTGCACTTGCCGAACAATCTGAATTCCGCCCGGATGAATTGCCCAAAAGTCAAGGTTGGAAATCAACAAATTGTAGGAATCCAAAACTTTAGACATATAGTCCGAAATATGGTGGCCAATGAGACCCGGAACCAGGGACGACAAGCCCATCAAAAAGCCCGTATCACCGATCGTCCAGCTCATAAGATCCTGCGAGTCTTGCAGGACCAGACTGTGGCCTCCTCGGTAAACTAAGGCTTTCTCTGAGTTTGATGGCGGGTCAGCGGATAAAATAACAGCGGCAGCTCCGTCTGAGAACAACGCATTCGTCACGACCGATTCTATAGAGTCTTCGATTTGGAAATGTAGGGTACAAAGTTCCACACAAACCATTAGCACCCGCGCACTAGGATTGGCCTGACAAATATCGTGAGCGCTCTTCAAGCCGTTTAGGGCCGCATGACAGCCCATAAACCCGATCAGAGTCCTCGCCACCGTCGTCGCAAGTCCCAACTGCTGAATCAATTGAATATCCACACCGGGCGCTGAAAATCCAGTACAGCTCACCACGATCAAATGGGTGATATCAATAGCCCTATAGCTAGAGTCTGTTAAGGCATTTCGAGCCGCTTCAAGCGCTAAAATAGTGGCATGATGGGTGTAGGTGCGATTGCGCTGTTGGGTTGAAGGAAAGGGCTGCAATGACCAATTTTTAGGGTAGAACTCGAAGTCTTTTGGAGCAACGCCATAGTCTGGAATGCAACTATAGCGCCCCTCGATCGCCGAACTAGCGTAAATTGATGGAATCCGTCGCCGAAGTGCTTTTGACACCCCTTCAACTTGGGTCATAAACTGGCAGGCATGGCCCTGAGACAATTTAAAACTTGGGTTTGCTGTGCCGATCGAGTGAAGGATAGTTTGCACGATGTCTATAATCCTAAATTAAATAGTGCTGAAGTTGAGCTGAATTAAAGTAGTTTTAGATACCTAAATTGTTTAAATATCTGTGATCAAGGATTTCAAACATTCATCTTTTCCACATCATAGCCAAGATTATAGCTAAGAATCTACATCCCTGACCGCACGCTCCCGTCGAATCGATCGCCTATTTAGTCTATTTCACATCCAATTTTGAACCCATTATAAAGCTATTTTAGAGAAGCTCTCTCTAAAGAGATAGAGCGCCATCTCTCTATCAACCGAATAAAGTACTCCATCAGCATTATTATTTACCCTAATCGACTGACGGTTTCTCAATGCCGAAACTGATAGTATCCGAGCTATAAACGCTTCTTGCAATTACCACGGATCTTATATGCCACGACTTGTTGGAAAAACCTCAAAGACACCATTGTACGTTGGGATTGTGCTGGTTTCTGCGATCGCGGTTACAGGAGTTCTAGAATACTCAGGAACCATCGATCTTATCCCAGGATTTGGCCGGAGCACGAGGGTTCGGCAACTTTCAGGATCAGCTTCTGAAAACCCTACGACACCCTAAGCTATTCACTTAAGCCATTCACTTAAGTCCCTCACTCAAGTCATTCACTCAAACTCAAGACTCTAATTATTTCTAAATCTAAGGAAGGTAATATCATGCGTAAGGGAAGAGATGTCATCGGCAAGCCTGTTATTGCCTACGATTCTGGAGAACGGATTGAGACGGTTGTAGACGTCATCTTCGATCAGCATGAAAATTGCCTGTTGGGATTTCTAATCGACGAGGGCGGATGGTTTAGCAATGCGAAGGTACTACCCCTCGATCGAGTCAAAGCGATCGGTGTGGATGCCCTAATTATTCCGTCTAAGGACTCTATTGCACCTTCAAGTGACTACCCAAGAATTCATAAAGTCCTAGAGCATAACAATATTCTCAATGGAACAAAGATTATGACCGTTGATGGTCGGGATCTCGGTACCCTCGTTGATTTTTACTTTGATGAGCTGACAGGGAGGGTTGAAGGATATGAAGCATCAGGTGGTTTATTTGCAGATGCTTATTCTGGACGATCGTTTGTTCCTGCCCCTCAGACCTTAAAAATCGGTGAGGATATTGCATTTGTGCCAACGGAAACGGCAGAAATGATGCAAGAACAAGTGGGTGGATTGAAAGCAGCCATGCAAAATGCGGGCGACAAAATACAGGATACAGCTCAAGTTGCTGGAGCAAAGCTACAAGAGACGGCTCAGATGACGGGTGAGAAATTCCAAGAGGCTAGCCAGATTGCGGGTGAAAAATTGCAAGTAGCTGGTCAGATTGCGAGTTCTAAAATGACCAATGCCATCATTGATCAAGAAGCTCAAAAGAAGTTTGCGATCGGTAAAGTTGCCCAGAAGAACGTGAGTATGCCGACTGGAGATCATCTCGTATTGATCGGTGAAGTCATTACATCCCAAATGGCCCTTGCTGCTGAACATCTAGATATTTTAGATGAACTCTATCGATCGGCAGGTGGAAGCTTAAAAGATCCCCTTAGTAATCGCGTTGGAGTGGCTGTTGCCGGATTGACTGTTGAGCAAGCTGAAGGCAGGCGGGCGCATCAGTCGGTCTACACCCCAGAAGGCTACATCGTAGCGGCACAAGGGCAAATTGTTACCCTGCAAGTCATCGATCGCGCCAAAACTCATCACCAAGAAGCAGCTTTACTCGAAGCAGTGGGGCTGTCTAGTTCCACCGCAGCACAATCCAAGGCGAGTACCTTAGCCTCGACCACAGGCGATCGGCTTTCCAGTACGGCGGCAGATGTGGGCGACCAATTCCAAGAAGGGGCTGCCAAACTGTGGGACAAGGTAAAGGAAACGGCGAGTGACTTACAAGAGCGGAGTGCAGAAGCCATTGATGAAAAGCGGATTAAGGGAGCTTTAGGCCGCCCGACGACCCGAGTGATTCTGGATACAAATGATGAAGTGATTTTGAATGTGGGTGAGCTGATTACGCATCGATCGATTGAAAGTGCGAGATCGGCAGGTCTCTTGTCACTTTTATTAGACTCCGTTTATACCGAAACGCCTCATTTGTCCTTGGATGATTTGAAAGCACCGGGCGTCGGAAAATCGGCTCTTTAAGGCTAACTTCTCACTCTCCGTCTATTGACGTTATGGGAATTGGCAGAGTTCATCCACTTGAGAGACCACTATGAATGGATTCTATTGATAGGATTCATCCATAGTTTTAAACAACTTACCTCTCCTACTTCAAATCTCTGCTACTCATAAAACTCTGCCAATTACAAAACTGGAGCAATCACCATGACTGGTTCTACAAAAGATACTTCTATCCAAGATATGGCTGCTAACGATCGCAATACTTGGCGCTGGGGCTTTACTCCTCAAGCAGAAATCTGGAATGGCCGCTTTGCAATGATTGGATTCATCGCAGCCTTGCTCACTGAATACTATTCGGGCCAAGGAGTCCTTCACTTCTGGGGATTGATGAACTACGCAGTATCAGCTCGATAAAGACTAATTGAGCTGGCTATCTTAAACACCTTGTTGGTTAGTCAGCTCTATTGGAGAACTGTACTGATTTTTCACTACATCGACCCTGAAATAGTAAAGGAGTGATCTCATGGATGTATTACCCTTAGAACTCAGCCTAGAGCAACAGTTTCATCTGAAAAAGTATGAGCATCAAGTCACCGACCTAAGCCAAAAACAGGCTCAAGAGTTTTTAGTCGAAGCGTTTCGGCAACTCATGATAAAAGACAATGCAATACGGTCATTAATGAAATCTGGGTTTGGATTTTAATGACTTTTATACCCAGACTAAAACATACCACATCACCTTAGGAGTATTATCATGACCTACATCAATAGACCCACTGACCGCCCTGCTGACTACGCGACCGATCGGACTGAATCTGTAGCAGTTACCAACTATCACGATCAAGTTCGGTGGGGTCCAATTGTTGCAGGACTAATGATTGCGTTGAGCACGCAGCTTGTGTTAAGTGCCTTTGGTGCGGCGATCGGCTTAACCAGTATTGGTGACTCAGGCGCGCCTCGAACTGAAGCACCAGGGGTCGGGACAAACATTGGCATCTGGGCCATTATTAGTCTTCTCTTTTCTTTGTTTGCTGGAGGATGGATCACAGGCCGGACTTCTGGACGAATGAACCGAACCACGGCATTGTTGAATGGAGCTATTCTGTGGGCTTCCACACTTGCCCTCAGCGCTTGGCTTTTATCAAGTGGCGTTTCTGGAGCTTTTGGAGTAGCTGCATCTAACGCTGGAAACATTGTGAATCAAGTCCAACAAAGCGCTCCCATTAATGTTCCAGGAACAGCAGTTCAGCCCAATGCTCCCCTTAATACTCCTACCATCTCAGCCCAGCAAACGCGTGACATCGCGGCTAATGCAGCCAAAGTTAGTTGGTCCTTTGTGTTTGGATCGCTTTTAGGATTGACGGCTGCTCTACTTGGAGCATCCACAGGTTTCCGTCATCTTAGAAACACATCTGCTGATATCTAGGTGATATTTAAGCGGTGATATTTAAGCGGCTTATCTTGAAACAAGACTTAGGCGCAACTCACTGGAGAACTTGAAAATGAAGTCAACTGCTGAACTATTGGCACCCCTTCAAGCGAACTATGAACGTTTGAAGGTTCAGGCTTACAAGTTGGACTTAGGGCTAACGACTCGTTACGGCGATCGCTACAGCAACCTAAAATCCAAAGTTACCAATACCAAAACTTGGTATGAAAAGGCAACCTCTGAGGCCCGATCGAGCGGCACTATTCCACTAGAAGAACGACAAACAGCAACTCGTCTTCGATCGGCTAATGCTGGAGCAAGTGCTGCTCGCAGGGAACAGGTTATCAAACAAAAAGTCAGAGAATTGTGGCAGAACATCAGAAGCCGCTAGATCGACATCATAGCTCTTCTTACATTGTCAACTCTGACCTGTGCTCTATATCAACCTCTAGTTTGTAGACAAAATGCCCCCTTAAGTTTTGTCTCTTAATTAGATCTCCGTCAACTATACCCATGGCTTATCCGCATGAAATCACTACACCTTCTACTCGCTATCCTTCTTCCCCCTGTGGGTGTCTTTATGGCATTCGGGGTGGGTTCGACGCTATTTATTAACATTGGGCTGACTCTACTGGGTTGGATTCCAGGCATCATTCATGCCGTATGGGCGATCGTTAAACAAGATCAAGCCAGATCCCTAGGTGAATCCGTCTACGAAAATGACTCTGTTTACAAGTAGGCGTAACTAATTTAAGCAGACCCAAAATTGATTTAATTCAGGTGGTAACAGCATGAACATGAATATTGTTGGCTTTCTGGTTACGACGATCGCGACAGCATTGGGATTATTAATTGTTGATTTGGCCGTTCCCGGCGTTGACATTGCTAACTTCCCAGCAGCTATGCTAGCGGCAGTTGCAGTTGGGGCGGTCAATTCTTTCATCCGACCGATTCTTTCTGTCCTCTCCCTTCCCGTCAATTTTTTGAGCCTAGGTTTGTTCTCATTTATCGTGAATGGTTTTTGCTTTTGGCTAGCGTCGCTGTTTGTCCCTGGCTTTGTCGTGAGTGGACCGTTGGCATTCATTTTTGGACCCGTTATCTTGTCGTTTGCAAGCACGTTCCTGAATAACTACTTTGCAGAAAAAAAGATTGGTTCGACGTCTTCATTGACCACACCCCAGTAAGAAGTGCCATTGTTTAGAATTATCCCCACAACGCCCCCCAAAATACCCATGAACTCTCTAACAGGAAAACAGATTTCATTTTGGATCGATTCGGCTCCCGACACGACCTTTCCGGCCTTGAGCCATGATGTCATCGTTGATGTCGCGATCGTGGGGGGTGGGATTGCAGGGATAACGACCGCCAAGCTTCTCAAGAAAATGGGCAAAACCGTTGCGATCGTAGAGTCTAAGAAAATAGCAGAAGGCGTGAGCGGCCACACAACGGCCAAAGTAACATCTCTCCATCAGCTTATCTACGCGGACTTGCTCAAGAATCTAGGACTTGAGAAAGCGACGGTTTATGCCGAGTCTAACCAAGCGGCCTTAGAACGCGTCGCAACGTTTGTTAAGGATGAACAGATTGACTGTGACTTTAGCCGTCGCAGTGCCTATACTTTTGCGGAATCCGAACAGGGTCTTGAGAACATTGAGCAAGAGTATAAAGCAGCTCTGAAATTGGGTCTCCCGGCTCATTTTGTTACTGACACATCGCTTCCCTTTTCAGTTACAGGTGCAGTTAGATTTGATCATCAAGCCCAGTTTCATCCTCGGAAATACTTACTTCATTTGGCTCAATCTATTCAGGGCGAGGGAAGCTATGTTTTTGAAGATACGAAGGTTACGAATGTCGAAGAAGAGAAGACTTTTTGCCAAGTTATGACCGATCGCGGTACGGTGATGGCCAAGAACGTAGTCATTGCGACGCATTTACCGATTCTAGATAGCGGACTCTTCTTTGCCAAGACTTCTCCAAAACGGTCTTATATCGTTGGCGCACGCATCAATCCGACCAGTGCTCCTGAAGGAATGTTCATTGGCAGCGGCAAATCTTACTTCTCCATTCGGACAACGCCCTCGCCCGATGGTTTATTGTTACTGGTCGGCGGCGGCGGTCATAAAGTCGGCGAAGTTTCTGATACTGAAGAACAGTACCGAATGGTTGAAAACTACGTCCGCGATCGATTTGCCATTGAGACCTTTGACTATCGCTGGTCCACTCAAGACATGGTGTCCTGTGATCAATTGCCCTATATTGGCCAACTCTCCCCCCATTCTCAAATCTACGTAGCGACTGGGTTTGGTCTATGGGGAATGACTAAGGGAACGCTATCTGGAATGATTTTATCTGACTTGATCTTAGGTAACAATAATGCCTGGGCTAGTCTTTACGATTCTACTCGCTTGACTCCTTTAATCACCCCAAAGGCTGTCAAGCAAACCATTAGCGTTGGGATGCATTGGGTGGGCGATCGGCTTAAGGGACTCAGTTCAACCGACAGTTCTCCCGCCCTGTCTGATGTTGCAATAGGTGAAGCCAAACTGGTAACGGTCGATGGCGAAAAGATGGCCGCCTACCGGGACGATGATGGCGTTATGCATATCGTTTCAGCCGTCTGTTCTCACTTAGGCTGCATCGTGGCTTGGAACAACGCTGAGAAAAGCTGGGATTGTCCCTGTCATGGTTCTCGCTTCAACTGCCAAGGTGAAGTCTTGAATGCCCCAGCCGTTAAGGATTTAAAAGTGCATCACATCTAGTCAACCTTAGATCATCCTAAGACAGGATTTGAGGCACTAGTAATATGCGGCGTAAGTAAGCCCAGTATTGCAAACAATCCGGATAATCAGACCTATTGATCTATTCTTCGTTGGGTTTGGGGCACAGCAAGCCATGCCCCTACGGTCTCTGGAAAGATAGATTTGTAGGGGCATGGCAC
>JAYUJY010000066.1:0-1955 GCA_043764895.1 Synechococcales cyanobacterium
AATCGTGAAAGCGGTGAAGGTGAAACACGAATGGAATAGCGATCGGGAAAGCCATTCAGCGGCGACCTGGAGGGCTTGGGAGCGGACGGCGCAGAATCCAACGGGAATGGTGGCGAATGTCGGGATGACGCTGCAATCCTTGGCGATGGAGACGATTTATATTTCGGTCGATCGCAAGGAAGCATTGTTGGAAGAAATCTCGGCGCATCATCGGAAGATTTTGAATCGGGTTCAGTCGGGGAAGTTGGTTATTCCAAAGGGAGTTTTGAAGTATGACGTGAAGGAACGGATAGAGACGATCGCCTCTTCCAGCCAGGATTTGAAGACGGTGAAGGATCGAGTGGGATTTGTGGACGATCGGTTGAATCTCGTCAATGAATTGCTGAATGATTTGGTGAATGGCCCGAATGCGGTAAATTTGCAAACAGCGGTGGATACGGCGAAAAGTAGTCGAGGCATTGATTTAGAAGTGTAGGCGTTGATGCAGTTGTTGGCGCATCGCAAACACGTATTGAGAGCCAATCAGAAGAATCCTGAGGTTTATACTCATGGGCAGATTTTGCCGACGAATACCCAAGAACCGATCGGATGGGCGGTGGAGGTTGCCAATCAGATTTATGTTGAGAGTGCATTGCCAGAGCTGAAGCATGAGGTGTTTCGCGATCTGTTTCCAAAGGATAATTTTAGCGTTGACATTCAGAATCGGGCCATGACGATCGCTCGTGCTTATCAAGGAATGGTGAAAGAAGCGCGGGTGATGGACGATCGGTTGAGACAACGGAAACCAGAAGACCAACAGCCTACCGTAAAGATTACAACACTGAAGGGAGCAGCGTTGACTATTCAGCGAATGTTGGATGTAGAGCAGGGTGATGAAATTTGGCGGTCGGATGGAGTACAAAAAGATTGGGTGTTGGGGATTGAACGGGACGGGAAGAGTCCGGAGGGATTGAAGGCGGCGATCGTGACGCCACAAGGGAAACAGGCGATGACCTCCGGTCGGTCGCAGACCATCGGGTTTGTGAGTCCAGAGTCGATTGAACAATATCGGCTGGATCAGCGGGTGGGGATTTCGGGGTTACGGATTGCATCGCCGACGATCGAAGTATTTCCACCGCTGAGGATTCAGCATGATTTGGATGACCGGATTCGGGAGGCGAGGATTTATTTGGAAGGTGCGATCGACCAGATTCCCGAGGAGGAACGGATGGCTTATGCGTCGGGGCGAATGGCGATCGGTTCCGGCAATTGCGGTTTTGGATGAAACTGGTGTGACGAAGACCTTGGGGGCGATCGATCCTCGCGCGTTGAGATTTCCTGAAGGGACGATCGCCAGGGCGGAGATTTCAGCAGGCGAGAAGGTGGCGCAGGTGCAGGTGACGGAAATTTTGAGAGTTCAAAAAAATCACGGGTATTCGCCGTCGCGATCGGAGTTGCGGGATTGGTATTTAGCGGTGAAGGAACTGGGGAATGGAGAAGAGTTGGGGAGGATTGAGGCGATCGGCAGGCGGTTGAATGAGGCTTATTGTGATGAAGTTGGGGCGGCGAGGGCAGCGATCGGGATGCCTGCGGTGACTCAGACGCCGATGGAGTTTCGGTGCGATCGGGTGACGATTACAGAGAAGGAAGTAGAGGAGATGCGCGGGGTAATTTCCCAGAGTCCACCCCTGACCTCATCAACGCGACCAATCGACCTATCCAGGGATTAGCAACATTCGATTTAAGCAACGGTGTTGAATTCGTTATAATTGGGGTGAGTTCTAGATGAGATTAGGTATGCGTCATCCTCAGCTTGATGAAATTTTAGGAAAATTGAGGTCGTACCTGGAACATAACTATGGCGATCGGCTAGAACGAATTGTCTTGTATGGCTCTCAGGCAAGGGGAGATGCAACTCTAGATTCAGATATTGATGTGTTAATTGTGCTGGCAGATGAATGTGATCCACGATTAGA
>JAYUJY010000067.1:0-7040 GCA_043764895.1 Synechococcales cyanobacterium
AACATGGAGCAGATCCAGTCGATCATGCAGGCTGCCCATGAAACCGACAGCCCGGTGATCTTGCAAGCGTCTCGCGGTGCGCGGACCTACGCGGGCGAAAACTTCCTGCGCCACCTGATCTTGGCAGCGGTCGAGACCTACCCCCATATTCCCATTGTGATGCACCAAGATCACGGGAACGAGCCTGCAACCTGCTACTCGGCCCTCAAAAACAATTTTACGTCCGTGATGATGGACGGCTCCTTGATGGCGGATGCAAAAACACCCGCTAGCTTTGAGTACAACGTCACCGTTACGGCTGAAGTTGTCAAAGTCGCGCACTCGATCGGCGCATCAGTCGAAGGCGAACTCGGTTGCCTAGGATCTTTGGAAACCGGAATGGGCGAAGCGGAAGATGGTCACGGGTTTGAAGGCAAACTTGATGCATCTCAACTGTTGACGGACCCAGACGAAGCGGTTGAATTCGTAGAGCGTACGCAAGTCGATGCATTGGCTGTGGCGATCGGCACTAGTCACGGTGCGTACAAGTTCACTCGCCAACCCACGGGTGAAATCTTGGCCATCAGCCTAATCGCTGAAATCCACAAGCGCTTGCCTAACACCCACTTGGTGATGCACGGTTCGTCGTCTGTTCCTCAAGACTTGATCGCGCTAATCAATGCGAAAGGCGGTGCAATTCCTGAAACCTACGGCGTCCCCGTGGAAGAAATCCAAAAGGGAATCAAAAACGGCGTTCGGAAGATAAACATCGACACCGACAACCGTTTGGCAATTACCGCTGCGGTGCGTGAAGCATTGCTCGCTAAACCTGAGGAATTTGATCCTCGCCACTTCTTGAAGCCTTCGATTAAGTACATGCAAAAAGTGTGTGCCGATCGCTATCAAGAGTTCTGGTGTGCGGGTCAAGCAAGCAAAATCAAGCAAGTCAGCTTGGAAGAGTTTGCACGCAAGTATACCAAAGGTGAACTCAAGCAAGTCGCCGCTAAAGTGTAGGACGCGATCGGTCGTCTAACCTATTAAGCGAGTCATAGATTCAAGAAAGGGGTGGGCTACGGCTTACCCCTTTTTGATCGGGTTATACTAGAGAAATCAAACAAGTCAGCACGCCTACAAAACCCTTGGCACACTACTATGACTGTTGCAGCATATGAGTCTACAGTTCAACATCCAACGACTCAACATCCGATCAATCAACAGACGCTCTACGATCGAGATTTTCATGCGTGGACCCAAGAAATGGCTGAAGCGCTGCGATCGAGTCAGTGGAAAGAATTAGATGTGGAAAACCTAGTTGAGGAGATCGAAAGTTTGGGACGACGAGAACGCCAGGAGTTAGAAAATCGATTGGCCGTCCTGCTTGGGCATCTTCTGAAATGGCAATACCAAAGCACTGAGCGTAGCAATAGCTGGCGTGCAACCATCCGAGAACAACGTCGTCGGATTTCCAAGTTACTGATCGAAAGTCCAAGTCTTAAATCTTACCGTTCAACCGCTCTACTGGATGCCTATTTAAACGGTCTCGATCTCGCGATTCAAGACACCAATCTGCCCGATGAGACCTTTCCTGTGAAGTGCCCCTACGAGTTTGAACGGGCGATCGATCCTGATTTCTTTCCCGACTAGAAATATAAGAAACTCAGGAGAACTTCATGGCATACAGTGATTTTACAGTTTCAAGAGTAAAGCGAGAGTTAGGCATCACGATCGCCGAAACGACGGGTTTGTTTGCACAGGTTAAGAAAGTTGAGCCATCGGAATTGTTAATCGCTATCCTGAATCGATCGGGTCGGCTAGGACGCTTAATCGGCACAGAAAAATCTAAATCGGAATTCCTAATTGCACCGATTCTAGCAGAAGTCACAGCCCGACTTAATGGTCAAGTGAGCTTGTTTTCTGGCACAGAATTCAATGTCGATGCCGAAAAGGGCTTGCTAGGATTTTGCGATTTTATGTTAAGTCAATCCCCAGAACAGCTTGATATCACTGCTCCGATCGTCACTATTGTAGAGGCGAAGAATGACAACCTTAAAAATGGAATTGGTCAATGTATGGCCGAAATGGTAGCGGCACAGATCTTTAACAACCGCGCCGAAAATGACCCTGAAGGAAACGCAGACAAGACGATTTATGGCGTGGTGACAACGGGAACGAGTTGGCTATTCATGAACATGATAAGAAGTCACATTCAAGTGGACGATCGGGAATATTTCATCAATGAAGTTGACCAACTTCTAGGGATTCTGATGCTACCATTTCGAGAGGGTTCAACGGGTGTAAATCATGGTCTCTAAACGGAGCAAACGACGAAATTTCTCTAGTTTTTCATTGGACGAGGCAATCAAAGAAGTTTCGATCAAAAAGCTAATCCCTTGGCTCGTTGAAGCTGATCCAATCGATCCAAGTGACCTATTCAAAGCAATCCTCGATCGCTTGAAGCAGTTTGATACTCGATCGAACGAGCGGGGTCGAGAATTGATCATTGATGCCATCTTAGCAGAGGCGATCGTATCATTCAAACACCTGAAAATATGGAAAGGTGCCGCCTTAAACTCAGATGAGCTAAACGGGGAAGCAGACTACTTGATTACGGATGATAAGGACTATCTGGAATCTCCTTTTTTGTGTGTCGTGGAGGCGAAGAAGGATGACTTTGAGAAAGGGCTGGCACAATGTTTAGTCGAAATGAAGGTTTGCTGGCTTAATAATTTGGATTTAGGACGGAAAATTCAGGTCTTAGGAATTGTGACGAATGGATCGGGATGGAAGTTTTATCGGTGGGCTGAAGTTGGAAAAGTTTATGAGACGTCCATGTACGGGGAACATGAGATGCCTGCGGTTTTTGGGGCATTACATCACGTCTTGCAATTGTGCGATCGATCGTTGGATGAGGATTAAGACACAATGGCTTATAGTGATTTTACGTTAGCGCGACTGAAGAGTGAGTTGGGGATTACGGTAATCGAAGGGGTAAGCTTGTTTGGAGACGTGGCTGGAGTAGAGGCATCGCCCTATTTACAGGAGGGATTGAAACGCTGCGAACGATTTGTGACTCTCGTGAATACTAAGAAAGTCCGATCGGAGTTTTTGATTGCGCCGATTTTGGGTGAGGTTTTAGAACGATCGAATAAGCCTTCAAGTTTGTTTTCAGGAACCGATTTTAATGTGGACCCTGAGCAGGGTTTGGTCGGTTTTTGTGATTTCATTCTGAGTCAGTCGGCGGAACAGGTGGATATTGTCGCCCCAGTCATTACTATTGTAGAGGCCAAGAATGAAAGTATTCGCAGTGGATTAGGGCAATGCATTGCTGAGATGGTTGCAGCCCAGCTATTCAACCAACAGAAAGGACAGCCCATTCTAAAGATTTATGGGGCGGTGACGACGGGTAGTTTGTGGCGGTTCTTGACGTTAGAGGGGACGATCGCACACATTGATCGACCTGAATATTTTATTGGGAATCTGGATAAGATCTTAGGGATTTTGATGTTGCCCTTTGGGAATGATTAGATGAAAATAGCCTTATTTATTCCGCCAAATTGCGTCCGAAACTCGCATGACATCAGCCATTTCTGCAACATCATGCACCCGTAAAATATTGGCCCCATGAGCGATCGCGGCGGCACAAGTCGCAGCCGTCCCCCAAATACGCTTTGTTGGATCGGGCTGATCTAGAATTTTACCGATGAAACTCTTTCGAGATGTTCCGATTAAGATAGGTGCGTTGAGAACGTTGAATTTTTTGATATTTCGCAGCAATTCTAAACTTTGTTCTCCCGTCTTCGCAAACCCAATCCCAGGGTCAATAATCATGCGATCAGAACGGATTCCAGCAGCGATCGCAGCAGCCATTCGATCGCGCAAGAATTCAATGACTTCTTCCGTGAGATTCACATAATCAGTCATCTGTTGCATTGTCTTGGGTGTGCCCCGAAGGTGCATCAAAACGATCGGCACCTCAAGTTTTGCCACCGTCGATAGCATTTGTGAATCAAACATTGCACCAGAGACGTCATTAATCATATCGGCCCCGGCTTCAACACTTAGTTTAGCCACCAACGCCTTTGTTGTATCGATCGAAATCGCAATTCTATTGAAGCTCGGATCTTTTCGGAGGGCGGTAACGATCGGAATCACCCGATGAAGTTCTTGTTCTAGCGTCACATCGTTAGCGTTGGGTTTCGTAGACTGTCCACCGATGTCTAGAATATCTGCGCCGTTATTCATCATTTGTTTTGCCTGAGCGATCGCAGCATTCACGTTATCGTACAATCCCCCATCACTAAAACTATCCGGGGTCACATTCAAAATTCCCATGAGATACGTGCGCGATCGCCAATCAAAAGTATAGTTGCGGTGTTGATGGTGAAGTTGCATAGAGATTAGAAAGAAGGGTGAACGACAATGTTAAGTTTATCCCGAAACATTGTACTGGGAAGAATTCTCTGCAAGTCCAAATTCCAACTGACCACTAGAATTTACCTTGATAGCTTCAGCATAGTGCAGATATGTTTCTAAATTTCCTAATTCTTTTGCAACCGCTTTGAGGGATAACCGTTTCAGAAGATCGATGGTAATAGGTCTTTTCTCATCCCAAAATATCATAGAGTTAAGAAACTCTAATGAAGGCTGAGAGGTCACCAACCCAAATATAAATTTTGCCTCCTCCTCAGTATCAAACGATAAGAAATTTACCGTATCATCAACCATAGTTGATTTTCCATCCAAAGGTTCAATAATGCAGAAATGTAGTTTCTTGTAAAGTCCTGATATTGCTATTTTCCAATCTTTAAAAGAATACGGACCAACACCAAAAATAGAGTAGGGAGGCTTATTTTTGTAGATAGAACTCTTTCTGTTTGTTAGATACTGTTGACGATCGAGTAAATATTCCCATGTTTTAGGCGCTTTGTCTTTAATCGTACTTGTATCTTCACCGATCGCTTTCTGCGTAACTAAAATGAGCTTCCGATAATGCTGAGTTCTTCCATTGCCGATATCCGAACTTTTTAGAAGAGGATACAAATACTCTTCTTCCAATGCAGATTTTTCACCTAATCCATTTAGAAATAAGTTGTCATGAACACGCTCCATCTCCATCACTTTAGAACAATCGTGTTTGATACCAGATCGCCATACATACATTAAATTTTGACCTGCTAAATGTCGCCATTTCTCATACTTGGAAGTATCCCTAACGATCGATCCATCTCTTTCCCCAATTAAATACGAGGCTTTTTCAGATTTTAAGTTTTCATAGACTTTACAATCTATAGTACTGCTAGTATTTGTAGAAAGAATGAAGAGACAAGCCTCTACTGCTGCTCCAAAAGAAGCTTTTGCATCGATCGAGTAGATATAAACAGAAAACCTATTTCCTGATTTCTTTTTGACTTGACGGATAACCTTACGAGCAACGGAATACTTACACAAGACCGCTATAGTACCCTCTCTATCGGACAACCATTCAGCATATTGCAACAACATCCACTCAGAAATATCAAAGTTTCCTGAACCCGTAATAGCTTCAATACCTCGCCTATGTTGAAAGTTTGACTTTAAAGGAAGGTTTTGACTATTCAGAATACTCAGCTCACTACTTGTAACCCAAGGAGGATTACCGACGATCAGAATATTTCCCGGAAAATCAGAAATGAGAGATTTCCAATCCATATTAAAGAAATCCGATTGATATATCGTCGCATTATCTGAATTTAAATACTCAGATATAGATGAATTTGCGTCTTCAACATGGTTTTCATTTATATCGAGGCCAATTACTCTTGAATGTATGAATCCATGGAGTGAAGCCCTGATGAACGACCCTCTTCCGCAACTTGGCTCTATAATCAGTTCCGGTGATATTTGATGATTTCGTTTGAGAGTCATAACGACTTCCTGCGCAAGCTCGTCAGGAGTTTGGAAATCGCCAAATTGCCACTTTTCGAGGGGTTTTGTCATTACTATTTATCGAATTTTAAATATTCCTGAAATCGTTCCAGCTTGCTGAATCACTCGACTGTATTGCAATCTCCATTGCAGTGCATTTGAAATAGTCAAGTAACCTTGATTTGGGGGTGACGCTAAAATACTTTCAGCTAGTTGATTTGCGCCAATTTCATCGACTGGCAAGTTGCGTTCCATTATGAAAGCAATAATGTCATCCTTATTTCCTTCTCGACTTAAAATTTCTATAATGCCTTTAGTCGTTTGAAAATCCGCTGTTCGGCTTCTATCTATGAAAATAGTATGCTGCATATTTAATCGTCCCGTTCTATTTTCAGAATCATCATATTTATCATAAACAAAAATTAGAAGATGATACCCGAGGCCAAATATTTTTTGAGTTGCTGATCTGAAAGGGCAAGAAGATTGTGGCTGCTTGATACTTGTTACCTTGATATCAACTTCAAGTGCGGGAAGGTCAATCCCTGATGCTGAATTTCCTTGTGGAAAGCTATAACTTTGAGCCAGATAAGCAGTGAATTTGTGTTCAAGATAGGTTCCGATCGCTTTTCCATCTGTCACTCCATAAAGTACAGGTTCATCATACAAAGATTCTATCTCAGCAAATTTAGCGGCTTCAATACATAAATCTTCAATGGTTAATGTTGGCTTCATCCTTAATTTCAATTCACTTAATTATCGATCATTCTACATTGAATTGTCTCAGTTTACGGGTGTGCCCACTATCCAGGTCGCAAAGCGTTTAATATTTATTCTAAATCAACGACGTCTGTCGCGCTCCATGTCCCATACTGCTTTCTCCCAACACCACTGCTCCGATCGATCAGGATGGTCTACTTGAACGCCTTCTACCAAACGGTGAGCTAATCGATAATCACTACCGCAGAGTTTTTCAAGTTTCGCTTTGATTTGGCGGGTTACGGTGGACGATCGCTTGGGTCTCTCGGTGCTAAAGCGATCGGGAACGGGTTGGTCAGACTTGGGGTCTATGGACTAGAGTATGCAAGCTTATGATTAAAGATGCCAACAGATCAGGCAACGCAACGCAAAATTGTCGAAGTTTCTAAACCCATATCCTG
>JAYUJY010000068.1:0-35241 GCA_043764895.1 Synechococcales cyanobacterium
AATGTCAATCTATAAAAAGTAGGATAAGAGATGTCTCTTGCTCTGATATGGTCGATTTGATCATCTTTCTGAAGACCTGGGAAGTCTAAGGATTAGGCGTTGGTTATATTGAGGTAACGACTGTGTTAGAAACGCCCATGACGTTATCCATTCCTGGCTATCAAATTTTGGATCTTTTGGAGGACGGTCTTTATTACCGACTTCATCGTGGCGTGCGCCTTTTGGATCAGACTGCGGTGACCTTAAAGATTCTAGATCCGAATCAAGTGGACTTAGTTTCGCTTCAAACGCTTCGCTACGAAGCTGAACTGAGTCAAAAGCTTCGCATTCCGGGTGTGCCTCTAGCGCTGTCTCTTGAAGACGCGAGTGTTGCATCTTCGTGTCATGCTCCGGTGTTGATTTTAGAGGCTTTGTCAGGGAAGTCGCTGCGGCATTTGTTCGATCGCACCGATCGGGATGCTGAGGGATCGCCTTTTTTGTTTCGGGAGATGCATGAGATTTTGGCGTTGGCGTTAAGCTTGGTTGAAACGCTGGGCTATCTTCATGAATATGGTGTGATTCACCGGAGTTTGACGTCGAGCAATGTGTTTTGGGATAGCACTACGAAGACGGTGCAAATGCTGAACGTGGGACTTGCGCCGCTGCTGGATTTGGGTCAACTCAGCACGGCCCGATCGAAGCTGCTCAAGACGGTCTTGCCCTATCTCTCGCCTGAGCAGACCGAAGGCATCAATCGCCCGGTGGACGCCCGGAGTGATTTTTATGGCCTTGGAATTGTGCTTTATGAGCTGCTGACGGGTTCTCCGCCGTTTATGAGCCGCGATCCGATGGAGCTAGTGCATCATCATTTGGCTCGTCAGCCGATGCCGCCCCACACGGTGAATACGCTTGTGCCCGTGGGGCTTTCGAGCTTGGTCCTTAAGCTTTTGGCGAAAACGCCTGACGATCGATACCAGAGTGCCTATGGACTGCGCCATGACTTGCGACATTGCCAGGGGCAGCTTGAAGCCTTGGGCACGATTCCGACCTTTGCTTTGGGCGCGCACGATCGATCGAGCCAGTTGAATATTCCACAGACGCTGTATGGGCGATCGGATGGGTTGAAGCGTCTCTTAGACCAACTGGAGCACTCTCGGCAGGGACGTGCCACGTTGTCTTTGGTGTCGGGGGATTCTGGGGTGGGTAAGTCGTTTTTGGTGCGATTGGTGCGGACGTCGGTGGGCCGCGATACGGGCTATTTTGTCGTGGGAAAATATGATGAGCTTCGGCAGGAAATTCCGCACAATGGATTGATTCAGGCGCTAGAACAGTTGGTTCAACAGGTTTTGACGGAAAGCGACGATCGGATTGCCCGGTGGCGGACGCCGCTTCAACGGGCGATTGGTAATTTGGGGCAGATTTTGATTGATGTGATTCCGGAGATTGAGCTGATCTTGGGTGCGCAGCCGACGGTGCCGCCTCTAGGTTCGGTTGAGTCTCAAAATCGATTTAATCTGGTTCTCCAGGAATTCATTCGGGTGTTTGCGCAGTGCGATCGGCCCTTGGTGATCATTTTGGATGATCTTCAGTGGGCGGATACAGCGTCGCTCAAGCTGATTGAACATTTGTTATGCAACCTTCAGGATCAGGCGTTGTGCTTGATTGGAACCTATCGGCCTCAGGAAGTGGGTCTGCCGTTTGAGGCGTTTCGACTGGCGCTCGTGGATACGGCGGTTGAGATTGCGCTTGGGCCGTTGACGATGGTCGAAACGACGCAGGTGATTGCAGATGCGTTGGAATTGTCTCTGGCGGATGTAGGCGGGTTAGCGCGGTTGATTTTTCAGTGGACTCAGGGAAATCCGCTGTTTGTGCATCAGCTTCTAACGTTTTTGTGGAGCGAGGATCTGCTGACGTTTGAGTTTGATTTGGGGCGTTGGCAGTGGGATCTCGATCGGATTTCCAGGCAAGGGGTTAGGGATGACGTGGTGGATTTGATGGTGGAAAAAATACGGAGACTTCCGCCTGATACGCAGCAATTGCTTAAGATTGCGTCCTGTATTGGCACGGAGTTTGACGTCCAAATTGTGGCGTCACTGAGTCTTCAGAGTGTGGGGTGGGTGAATCATCAGCTTTCCTATGCAGTGCGTGACGGCATGATTTTGCAGGTGCCTTCTCGGATGAAATCGATGGATTTGACGCTGCGGTTTTTGCACGATCGGCTTCAGCAGGCGGCGTATTCGTTGATGTCTTTGACGGAGCGGCAGGCGCTGCACTGGCAAGTGGGCCAAATCGGGTTGCAATCCATGTTGGATTCTCGCCAGGAAGATCAGCTTTTTAATGTGGTTCATCAGCTCAACACGGGACGCACTCGGATCCAAACCTCTGCTGAGCAGTGGCAGCTTGCGCATCTCAATCTGGGAGCCTGCAGGAAGGCTAAGGCGGCGGCGGCTTACGCGCTGGCGTTGCACTATTGTCAAACGGGTTGGAGTTTGTTGTCGCCGGACCCTTGGGTACAGGACTATGACGTGGCGTTTGATTTGGCGAAGGAACGGGCTGAATGTCACTATTTCTGTGGTCATTTGGATCAGGCTCAAATGGAGTTTAGTGAGTTGCTCGATCGCGCTCGGACTCCTGCTGAGCAGGCTGAACTCTATACGATTCAAATGGTGCTTTGCATTACGCAAGGTCGTCAACAAGAGGCGATCGAGTTGGGGCTTAAGGGATTGGCTCTGCTGGGTGTTGTTTTACCGAGGCATCCGACGGACAGCGATGTTTTGGCGGATCTTCATCGCATTACGCTGAGTTTGGAAACCCATGGCATCGTTGGGATCCATTCCGTTGAGAATCCGGCGCTGATCGATCGGCTGGCGGTGCTCAATGTGCTGCACGATCCGACTCAGCTCAATGCGCTCAAACTGCTGCAATATCTGGCGGCGGCGGCGGTTACGACGCAGATTTTGCTGTATCAGGTGGCGATTTGTCGGATGGTGCAGATTTCATTAGCCCATGGTCATTCGAGCTATGCGGCCTATGCCTATGTGGCCTATGGGACGATTTTGAGTGCAAGCCAGCGCAATATTTTGGCAGGCTGTGCGTTTGGGCAGTTGGCGCTTTCGGTGAGCGATCGGTTTCATGCGTTGTCGGGTGTGACGCAGTTTAGCTACTGGGGTTTGATTGCCCATTGGAAGCATCCGTTTCTGCTCTGCCAAAAAAATCTTAAAGCCGCCTTCCGATCGTGTTGCGAAACGGGGGAGTTTCTGTATGCGCTTTATGTTCAGGTGGTGATGAGCGATGTGGCGATTATGGGCGGGGTGTCGCTCGGTGATGTGGCGGATCAGCTTCAGGAGTTTCAGCGGTTTGCTCAGCATCGTCAGTATCAGGTGCTTCAGCAAGATGCCCGAATTAAGCAGTTGTTTATTCGATCGCTCCAGAGTCTGCCGCTAGATAGCTTAGATTGGGACGATTCTACGCTGACGGAACTGCTCCACTCTGCGGCTTCATCTACGACGCTGAGTCGTTACTACATCTATAAATTGCAGTGGCTTTACCATAGTGGTCAGTATGAGTTGGCCCGAGAGGTGGCTGATTTGTCTGAGACGATGGTGGGGAGCCACTATGGAACGGCTATTGTGATTGAGCATTATTTTTATCAAGCGATCGCAATAATTGCTTATCGTTTGAGGACCCCTGATGCGGTCGTGTCGCCTGAAGACGCTCAGTCCGATGGGGCGATTCTTCAGCGGAACTATGATTATTTGCAAGATGCTGCGACCTATTGTGTGGAGAATTTTGGGACGCGCCTTTGTATTTTAGAAGCCGAAATGGCGAGACTGTCAGGGGCGGACGATCGCAGTATTACGGACTATTACGATCAGGCTATTGTGCTGTGTCATCGTTATCAGTCGCCTCATCTAGAAGCCTTAGCTGCGGAACTTGCGGCTCACTATCACTTTGCTCAAGGACGTCTACGCTTAGCTCAGCATTATCTGCGAGATGCGTGTCAGGCATTTAGTCTCTGGGGTGCGACGGTGAAGGTGAGTCATTTGCGTCGTCAGTTGAGTGAGTGGCAGCAGAACGACCAAGCGATGGCTAAGTCTGAGACGACGATTTGGGAGGGGTTGACGTTGCCGAGATTAGGCCGTGAGACGGTCCAGCCGATTCAAGCGAGTTTGGACTGGATGACGGTTCTTAAAGCGTCTCAAACGTTGTCGAGTGAGATTGTTTTTAGTAGCTTGATGGAAAAGTTGATGCGCATTTTGATTGAGAATGCGGGGGCGCAGCGGGGACTGCTGGTGAATCGTCATCCAATCACTCATCAGTTTGCCATTGATGCGATCGGTCGAGTCGATCGCGATCAGATCAATATTTCTGTCCACGAGACTGAATCCGTGCGCGAACCTCAACTTCCCCTCAGCTTAATTACCTACGTTGAACGAACTCATCAGACGATTGTGCTGGACCATGCGCTTCAGGATGACCAGTTTGGGACTGATCCGTATGTTCAGTACTATGGCACTAAGTCTGTGCTGTGTTTTCCTATTTTGTCTCAGGGCAAACTGAGCAGTATTTTGTATCTCGAAAATAATCTGGCGATCGGGGCGTTTACGGACGATCGGTTAGAGGTGTTAAAGCTGTTGACGGCTCAGGTGGCGATTTCCATTGAGAATGCGCGTCTGTATAGTAATCTCACCCATTCACGGCAGGAAATTGAGCAAAAGAACCAAGACCTCAAAACGTCCGAACTTCAACTCCATCACAATGCTCGACAGCTTGAGCACGCCTTCCACCGCCTCCAACAAACTCAAGTCCAACTGGTCCAAACCGAGAAAATGTCGTCTCTGGGCCAATTGGTTGCGGGGGTTGCCCACGAAATCAAGAATCCGCTTAATTTCATTTCGTGCAATCTTGACTATGCCAAGCGATATATGTTGCAGTTGTTGGATCTGGTGGCGCTCTATCAGGTTCATTATCCCAATCCTGTTTCTGCAATTGAGGCTCAGATGGAGCAGATGGATTTGCCGTTCCTATCGCACGATTTAGGGAAGCTTCTTCAGTCTATGGAACTCGGGACCGATCGGATCCAAAATCTTGTGTTGGCGCTGCGTAATTTTTCTCGAATTGAGGAACCTGAGACTGAGATGGCTGATTTTCATGACGTTCTAGAGAGTACTTTGTTGATCCTTCAGCCTCATTTTCGGGCGACCCAATTGCGTCCGGCGATCGCCCTTGAAAAGCGTTACGGTATTATTCCTCTTGTGCGCTGTTATCCGGGACAACTGAGTCAAGCCTGCATGAATCTCATTTCCAATGCGGTCGATGCGATCGATGAGCGATGTGCGAGCCAATCTTTTGAGGTTAATCAGGCCCACATGCATCATATTTGTATTGAGACCCGCAGCAGTGATGTTACGGTGATGATGAGTGTTCAAGACACGGGGACGGGGATGGATGATGCAGTTCGATCGCGGTTGTTCAATGCATTTTTTACGACGAAGCCCGTTGGGAAGGGGACGGGGTTGGGGCTGTCGATTAGCCATCACATTGTGACGGAAAAACATGGGGGGACGTTGAGCTGTACGTCGGTTCCGGGTGAGGGGAGTACATTTACAATAGCCCTTCCGATTCAGGTGGATGAGCCGAATCTTTTCGAGGATTAACCTCACCCGAAGGCCGCGTTACTTCGTAAGGGGGGTGGGGGCCAAAATGACTAATGTATCGGCGGATCCCGGCTGAGGAATGGGCATGATTAATCCGTTTGTTCCTAAGGCTGAACTGGGACGGGTGGGCATTAGTTTTAAAGGGTTAGTAATGGCTGTTGAAGGTGACGGTGTAGAGGTGGTCTTTAACCGATCGCGTTGTTTCGTGAAAAAGTCTGAGGTGGCTTCGTTGAGGTTCTCTTTCTGAGCTGCTCGCTGTTCGACGCGATCGATGTTGCTATCACCCTGCATCACGCGGTGAATCATTTGCATCATGCTTGAGGTGTTGTCCCCACGAGAGGAGAACGGGTCTGACGAGGATTCTGTCCCAATGCTTTGGAGGGAAGAGGCCGTGTTGGCCTGTGCGACTTCACTGGACAGTATGCTGCCTAGTAGGACGATCGCTGAAGCCTTCAAAGCTGAATGGAAAAAACTCGCCATAACATTACGCTCACTATAGTTCTTGCACTTATTGTAACGTTTTTGGAAAATGTCGGGTATTCAAGTCGTGTCAATTTTTATTCTAACGATCGTCCGAGCAATGGTCTGACTCCCACTAACATCGCTGCTGCGAATGCTAGCAGTAACGCAATGCATCCACCCATTGATACGTCTCCCCAAGGAGCTGCCATCACCACTGAAAAGATTCCCCAATCGGAATGCAAATACACGTATCGAATGGGTTCGATCGCATAGCTTAATGGATTTAACAATGCAATCCACTGTAACCACGTTGGCATGAATGCGATCGGGGCTAAGGCTGTACTAGCGAATAGTAAGGGTAGGTTTGTGAGTAAAATTACAGCAATGAGTTCAACATGTCCCTTTAACGTGAAAGCCAATGCTAACGAAACAGATGTTACCGCTAATACCAACACTGAGACGATCGCTAAGATGAGTGCCATTCCGGATAGGTTAGGTAGTCCTGATCCGAGCAAGGCGATGGTGATGACGATCGCGACCGTCTGCAATAGACTCAAGGACACAATGAAAATAGCTGACGCTAATACGATGGACGATCGTGAGACTAAGGGAGCCATGAGTAATCGATTCAGGAATCCAAATTCTCGATCGAACATCACCGGAAGCCCTGCATTGAGCGCGCCTCCAAAGGCGGTAAAGACAATCACCCCTGCGCCCAAAAACTGCCGATACTCTCCGCCTAAAAAGCCTTCCGGTGCATTTTGAAATAACGCCCCAAACAAGACTAGCCACATCAACGGCTGAATGAGTCCAGCAATCAAAGTTGAAGGTCGCCGAATGAGCTGAATAAATAATCGTCGGGTCAGCGCAGTCGTTTCCTGAACGCCGTCTCGAAGATCGGTTAGAAAATCAGTCGGGGCGATCGGGTTTTCTAGGATTTCAGCTTTAGGCTTTTCAGCTTTAGGCTTTTCAAATTCAGGCTGAAAAATAGATTGACTCATAATTTAATCTCCTAAAAACATTTATCAATTTCTTAAGTATCTAGTCTGATGATAAATCATTCCTCCGGCGCATGACCCGACAATAATGCCCATCGACATCGAAGCCGCGACGCAGGCGGTAAAAAACTCGGGGACCATTCGATCGAAGGTGTCTGTTTTTAAAAAGTACACGTTGGCGATGAGTCCTAGGAACGACACAATTCCCCAGGGAATAACCGCTCCTCCGACTGCCCACCGTCTTATGCCACGATCGCGCATCTGCCAGAGCAACAGGCCGACAACTGTGATGAGCAGACTCGCTATTCCCACGAAAGCCGTTAGGGATAGCTCGCTTTCAGAGATTTCTCCCCATCGGTTGACCCATGAATTTCGCAATAGGAATATTAGCGGTGCGATTAGGATTGAGGTGATGGCCCAGGTCACGACAGCCATGACGAAGGACGAAAAGAGTAGCTGATAGGTCGGAAGCTTGCGGCAAAAGGCAAAGGCCACCGCTAACCCCGTTGCCAAGCTGGAAACAAATCCAATGCTCACGACAAGGCCCAACTCGAAAAGATCGCTTAAATCCGGCATGGTATTTCCTCAAGGCTTTCCCCAAGGCGGTTCCTAAAAACTGCCCGTTGCGCTATCTTCCAACATTTTTCCTGTCGCCGTCAAATAAACATCCTCAAGACTGGGTTGAGACCTGGAAATTCCGAAGAGAGGAAGGCGCTGATCCTGGAGTTGTTGTTGCAGTAATGTCATCACATCAATGCTGTTGCGGTCTGTTTCTGCATCGACCACCAGATTTAAGGCATTTCCCTGCATTTCATTGAGCGTGATTGATTTGACATAGGGCAGCGTTAACAACTGCGATCGCAACTGCGTGGCTTCTTCCCTAGGTGTAAATTCCCGAATCCGGAGGGTGACGCGATCGCCGCCGACTTGCTGCTTGAGATCCTGTGGGGTTCCGGATGCGATCACGGTGCCGCGATCGATAATGGCAACCTGATCCGAGAGCGCATCGACTTCTTCGAGATAGTGACTCGTGAGCAAAATGGTTGTTCCCTGGTCCCGCAACTGTCGAATCATCGCCCACATGACCGATCGGCTTTCGATGTCAAGTCCACTGGTCGGTTCGTCGAGGACCAAGACCCTTGGCTGATGTAAGAGTCCGGCGGCCAAGTCGAGCCGTTTTTTTAATCCGCCTGAGTAGGTGCCGATGAGTCGATCGGCGTACTCTTGCAGGCCCAATGTGGTCAGCACGGATTCAATCTGCTGTTGGGCGGCGCTGCGAGACAGATGGTAGAGGTCGGCATGAAGCTGTAGTAGCTCTCGTCCGGTCAGCATTTTGTCGAGGGCGACTTCCTGCGCGACATAGCCCAGCATTTTGCGGACGGCACGGGGATTTTGGGCAACCGAAATGCCATGGATGGTCATGGTCCCGGCGTCTGGCGTTGCTAGGGTGCAGAGACAGCGCAGGGTGGTCGTTTTTCCCGCGCCGTTGGGACCGAGGAGACCGAAGATTTCCCCGGCCTGGACTTGGAGCGAGACGGATTTTACGGCTTCTACATCACCGAAGCGCTTCTGAAGATCGGTAATCTCGATCGCTGTTATCCCGGTTCTTATCCCAGTGCTCATCCAATGCCTCCGATTTGAATCCAGTTCGTCACCCAGCTTACCAACTGCGTATCAACAAGTCGTAACGCAGGCAAACTATCAATACCCATGGCACCGCAGAGCAACATCATGTAGAAAATAGAGTACTTAAAGAGCGATCGGGCGGTTTGATAGTCTTCGGGTTGACAGATTAGGTCCCAGGATTTTTTCACAAACAGCAACCCGAGTAGCAATGCAGATACCCCATAGAAGGCACCCATGACGCCCAATGGATAAACCAACACTAGTGTCGTTGGAATCAGTACAAGCGTATAGTACATAATCTCTTGACTCGTGACCTTGTTTCCCAATACTACGGGCAACATTGGAACCTTCACCTTTTCATAGTCATCGCGAATCATGATGGCCAATGCCCAGAAGTGCGGCGGTGTCCACAGAAAGATGATTAGAAATAATATCCAAGCTGAAATGTCCAAACTCCCTGTAACCGCCGCCCAGCCGACCAATGGGGGAATGGCACCTGCGGCTCCTCCAATTACAATGTTTTGTGTACTGTGACGCTTAAGCCAGTGGGTATAAATCAGAACGTAAAATACAATGCCTGACATAGAGAGCAGTGCGCTCAGGAGATTGACAAAGTAGGTCAGTAACCCGAAGGATAGAACGGTCAGTGTCGCCGCGAAAATCATTGCGTCCCGAGGGCTAACGCGACCTGAGGGCAACGGTCGATTGCGTGTGCGCTCCATGATGGTGTCGATGTCGCGATCGTACAGACAGTTCATGGTGTTGGCGGCTCCTGATGCACAGGCTCCACTGAAGAGCGTGACTAGGGCAAGCTGGGGATCGACTTGACCTTGGGCTGCTACCCACATTCCGCCTGCGGTGGTAATAAGCAGAAGTAAGATAATCCGAGGCTTGGTGAGTTGGTAGTAACTGCGGACGACATCCGTCCATTCAGGATTGAGACGAGATTCGGTCAGATTCCGGGATTCGGTAATGTTCATAGTCGAGCGTGACCTGTAAAAGTAAAAGAGAGTATTGGGAAAAAGAGTGCCAAGAGATTTACACCGTCAAGCCTCGGGCGCTTTCACGGCTAACTCGGTAAGCGAAAACAGTAAACAGCACGATCGATCCTAGAAGCAACGCTCCAACGAGCTGGTGCAGTACCGTCAAGGGTTCGACCTGAAGGTGAAGCCGGAACGTGCCATATCCGATCAATAACTGCCCTGCAAGAATTACGCCTACGAAATGGATTCCCTGGCGCAATCGTTTTGGCAACGTAGGAGACCGCATAGCAAGGATAACGAGTCCGATAACAGCAAGGGTTGTGGGAACAACGCCAGTAAGATGGTTATTCATCACATTACAAAGCTGCTGCTGACCGAAGCATTGGTGCAAGGCCCACCGTGTCGCAACCAGTCCGCCGAGCAAGCTCTGACCGTAAACTAATGCCGCTGCGATGAGTCCTGTTTTCCAGAGATAGGCCGGAAGTGAAGCTGCTGAATTAGGTTCTGAGTGGGATGGCAGAGCTTGGTGTGGAAAGAGGCTTGCGGCGATCGTCAGCAATGACACGAAGAACAACAGCCCGGTCCCGAGATGAGCCGTCACGATATCAAACCGTAATAACTCGGTGACGGTCAATGCCCCGAGTACGCCTTGCCAGACGACAAGCAACAGTGCCCCGCCTAGGGACCAGGGAAGCCACTGGGGAAGTCGCGTCCGAAACCACAGTGAAAGGCTCAGTAACGTGAGCGTCCCTAGGCCGATCGATGTGGCGACTAAACGATGGAACCACTCTAGGAAGATTTGCAAATTCATTTGCTGCGGCAAAATCTGTCCGTAGCACAAAGGCCAATCTGGGCAAGACAGTCCCGCATTCATGACGCGGGTCGCACTTCCTAGCGCCATTAACCCCAGTACGGCTGTTGCAAGTGCAAAAACTGCGATGCTCATCCGTTTTTGGGCAGCTTGTCGCGATTCGGAACTCAGCGATGGACTAAACTTCGATCGGACTTGAAGATTGAAATTCACTGTCATTACGGTCATCCACAAGTTGTGAAGAAATTATTAAAATAAAGCCATTAACCTAGCTATACCAATTAGTAGGGCTGTGGACTGTACATACTCTGAATGATTCTTTGTAGAAATGTGCAAAAACATCAGAGATTTTAAAGATTTGCATCATGCTTTGTTACAAGTTCTTAATCTAGTGCCTGTGATCCTAAAGAAAATCCTAAGCTTTAGCTGTTTTGGCGTTGGGCTTAGATTAACTGAACTAGGGTATGTAGGTAGAATTTTCTTCATTACCCTTACCTGGAGCTTGCAGCGTGAAGATTCAAAGTCAAGTCGGCCTGGTACTTGCGGGTATCGGGGTGACCCTTACTAGCTGTTGGTACGGCTACAACCATCATCTTCTTCCGATCGCTGCTTCCTCGGAAGCGGTTCTGATTGATGATTTGTTCAATGTCATGATGGTGATTGGTACCGCTATTTTTATTTTGATTCAAGGTGGCTTGTTTTGGGTCGCTTATCGTTATCGCCGCGAACCTGATGATGAGACGGATGCAAAATATGTACATGGAAATATTAAGTTAGAGATTGTTTGGACTGCTATCCCAGCGGCACTGATGCTGTTTCTAGCCATTTACAGCTTTGATGTGTACGAGGAGATTGGGGGGCTGAACCCTATGGATCATAGTGGTCATTCGGCCAATGCAAGTCTGGTTAGCACAAGTGCTGTTAGTACTCATGGGGTGAAGGCAAAAACGGCTGCGATGTTAGCGGCTGTGAATCATTCGGATTCTGCTATGGCAACGATGATGGATGCTGAGACCTTAGCAGCCCCAAATAGTCCTTTGGCTCGGACGGATGATCCGTTTGTGGTGAATGCGACTGGAATGCAGTATGCGTGGCTCTTTAACTATGCGGGTACGGAACTGAGCACGGGTGAACTTCATGTTCCGATCGGTCGTGAGGTGATTCTGAATATTACGGCGATGGATGTGCTCCATGCGTTTTGGGTTCCGGAGTTTCGGATTAAGCAAGATGCGGTACCGGGCCGGACCATTACGATTCGCCTGAGTCCGACGAAGGCTGGAACTTATCCGTTGATTTGCGCTGAGCTTTGTGGTCCTTACCATGGCGTGATGCGAAGTCAGGTCGTGGTGGAGTCTGAGTCTGCTGTGAACACTTGGCTGGCGGGTCAAGCGGTGGCGATGAAGGACGTTGACCATGCCGTTGAGAATGCGACGACTGTGGCACTGTATCCAGAATTGCTCAGCGATGCGGCGTACTTGAAGCCTTATGCGGACAAGCTCGGGGTGACGGTTGAGCATATTCGATCGATCCAGGCGGCGCAGCAAAGCTAGTTTGGTTTAGCATCTTTGAATGGTCTTCGTAAATTAAGAAATTAACATGACAACACTTTCCGAACGTCCGATTGATCCGATGTATGACGCGAGGCCCGATCGGCCTGAGAAACCTGAATGGCGCAAGTACTTTGGTTTTAGCCAAGACCACAAGGTGATTGGGATTCAGTATCTCGTCACGTCGTTTTTCTTTTACTTGATCGGTGGAGCTTTAGCGGGTGCAGTTCGGACTGAACTTGCGACTCCTGCGTCTGACTTTGTGAGTCCTGAGCTGTACAACAGTTTGTTTACGCTCCATGGCACGGTGATGATCTTTCTGTGGATTGTGCCGACGACGGCGGGATTCATTAATTATCTGGTGCCGCTGATGATCGGGGCGCGGGATATGGCGTTTCCTCGGCTGAATGCGGTGGCGTTTTGGATGGTTCCTCCGGCAGGGATTTTGCTGATGAGTAGCTTCTTTGTTGGGGCGGCGAGTGCGGGCTGGACGTCTTATCCGCCGCTTAGCACGATGGGTCCGGAGAAGGCGGGTGAGCTGATTTGGATCATGAGCGTTCTGCTGCTGGGGACGTCTTCGATTTTGGGTGCGATCAATTTTATTGTGACCATTTGGAAGATGCGTGTGCCGGAGATGGGCTGGAATGATATGCCTCTTTTCTGTTGGGCGTCGCTTTCGACGGGAATTTTGGCGCTGGTTTCGACGCCTGTGTTGGCGGGTGCGTTGATTCTATTGTCGTTTGATTTGATTGTTGGAACGTCGTTTTTTAATCCTACGGGCGGCGGGGATCCGATTGTGTATCAACACATGTTTTGGTTCTACTCGCATCCGGCGGTTTACATTATGATTCTCCCGGTGTTCGGGATGATTTCTGAGATTCTTCCGGTGCATTCGCGTAAACCGATTTTTGGATACCGGGCGATCGCGTATTCGAGTTTGGCGATTTGCTTTTTGGGTTTGCTCGTGTGGGCGCACCATATGTTTACGAGTGGAACGCCGCCGTGGTTGCGGATGTTCTTTATGTTTGCAACGATGATTATTGCGGTGCCAACGGGGATTAAGGTTTTCAGTTGGATTGCGACGATGTGGGGCGGTAAGCTTCGGTTGAACAGCTCGATGTTGTTTGCGATGGGTTTTGTGTCTATGTTTGTGGTCGGTGGGATTAGTGGGGTAATGTTGTCGGCGGTGCCGTTTGATATTCACGTTCATGACACCTACTTTGTTGTGGCGCATTTCCACTATGTGTTGTTTGGTGGGAGTGTGTTTGGGTTGTATGCCGGGATTTATCACTGGTTCCCTAAGATTACGGGGCGCTTTTTGGATGAGACGTTGGGGAAAGTCCACTTTGCGTTGAATTTTATTGGCTTTAACTTGACGTTTTTGCCGATGCATAAATTAGGGTTGGACGGGATGAATCGTCGGATCGCGGAGTATGACCCGAAGTACGCGACGATCAATATGATTTGTTCGATCGGGACGCTGCTGTTGGCGATTTCGACGCTGCCGTTTTTGTATAATGCGATTCGGAGTTGGTTCTGGGGCGAGAAGGCTCCTGCTAATCCTTGGAGTGCGTTGACGTTGGAGTGGACGACGAGTTCGCCGCCGCCTGTGGAGAATTGGGCGGTGCTTCCGGTTCCGGCTTGTCATCCTTATGCTTATGGGAAGCGTCCGGCGAGCATGATGGCGGGGGCGGAGAATCTTCCGGTGGGAGATGTGGATTCTGTTGGGGCTTCGGGTTGATGATATGAGATGACATGAAAGATGCGTTGATTTGCTTAACGCATCCTATGTCGGATTATTCACTTGGGTTTATTAGATTTTTGGGGAATTGTTATGACGACGACGATCGATTCGGCTTTGACGGAGACGAAGGGGCATGGGGCAACGGCAGGCCATGGGGATCATGAGCATCCGGATTTGCGGATTTTGGGACTTTATATGTTCTTGATCGCGGAGGGGATGCTGTTTATGGGGTTGTTTGTGGCGTATCTGACGTTTCGGGCGGTGTCGCCAGGGATGGCGGGGGATCTGCCGGAGCTGGATTTGGTGCTGCCCGGAGTGAATACGATTATTCTAATTAGCAGCAGCTTTGTGATGAGTCGGGGTCAGGCGGCAATTAAGAAGAATGACGTGAAGGGGTTGCAGTTTTGGTTTGGGTTGACGGCGTTGATGGGAGTGGTGTTTTTGACGGGGCAGATGTATGAGTATTTCCATTTGGAATTCGGTTTGCGATCGAGTTTGTTTGCGAGTACGTTCTATGTGCTGACTGGATTTCATGGTTTGCATGTGTTGTTTGGGTTGTTTTTGACGTTGGCGGTTCTGTGGCGATCGCGTACGGCAGGTCATTACGGTGATGTGAAGCACTTTGGAGTGGAAGCGGCCGAGGTGTATTGGCACTTTGTGGATGTAATTTGGATTCTGTTGTTTGTGTTGTTATATTTGTACTAACTTTATTTGCATTAACTCGTTGTGACTTCAACTGTGACTTCAACTCTTACCCGTCGAATTGGATTAACGGCACTGTGGCTGGGCTTTTTAGCCTATGCGTTTGGGTTTGCACCCCCCGACGATCCGGGGACGATGGATCTGATTGTTCGGCTATCGAGCGGCCAGTTTGCGGGGGTTAATCCGTTGGTGGTGAATCTCTTTAATATCATGGGAGTTTTGCCGTTGATGTATTGTTGCCTGCTTTACAGCGACGGTCGGGGGCAAAAGCTTCCGGCTTGGGCGTTTAGTGCGGGTTCTTTTGGGTTGGGGGCGTTTGCGTTGATGCCTTATCTCATTTTTCGGAAGGACAATCCGGGATTTGTGGGGACGAAGAATTGGGTGATTCGGCTATGGGATTCTCGGTGGACGGCGATTGTGATTGCGGCGTTGGCGATGAGTCTGTTGGTGACGGGGTTGACGCAGGGGGATTGGGCTGATTTTGTTCGGCAGTGGCAGACGAGTCGGTTTATTCATGTAATGAGTTTGGATTTTTGTTTGTTGTTGTCACTGGTGCCGACGCTGCTGGGGGATGATATGGCTCGTCGGGGTTTGAGCAATCGGCGGATTTTTTGGGCGGTGGCGTTGGTGCCGTTGTTTGGGCCGTTGGTGTATTTAGTGTTGCGTCCATCGATCGTGGCTGATTCGTCTAGTGTTGCTCAAGTGATTGCTTAACGTTGACGCTTCGTATGTTGGATAAGCTTCCACTACCTGATGATATTTTACAACTATGCAATTCTGATTGCGATCTCTTTAGCGTCGATCTAGCAATCACTGATGTGGCCTATCATTCATTCTGTGAGATGCTGTCTGCTTCAGAGTCCGATCGGATGGTGCGGCTTGTAAAATTTGAGCATCAACGTGACTTTGTGGCGGCGCGCGCGGTGTTGCGATCGTGTTTGGCACAGTATGCTGATTGTGACCCAAAGGCGTTGGTTTTCACGTATGGAAGTCACGGAAAACCGATGCTTCAGGATTATCCGGAGTTGCAGTTTAATTTATCTCATTCCCAAGGACGGGCGTTGATTGGGGTTACGCGAGGGAAGGCAATTGGGGTGGATCTTGAACTGGTGCGGGAGATGCCGACGATGTTGGCTATTGCGAAGCGGTTCTTCATGCCGTCCGAATATGAGGCGATATTGCGGGTGTCTGAGGGATTGCGATCGCGGCGCTTTTTTGAGTACTGGACTTGTAAGGAGGCGTACCTTAAGGCAACTGGAGCGGGTTTGGGACAGGTTGAGAGGCTGGAGATTGCGATTGATGAAGCGGCGATTCGGGTGGTACAGAAACCGTGCGATAAGAACTTTACCCTAGCGCAGGTTGAGTTGGGAGATGAGTTTGTGGGTGCGATCGGGTTGGAGATTTGAGTTGTGTCTAAATTATTTAGTAAGACGTGACTAATACCTCGGTGATTTTGCCGCGTTTGTCACCTTTGGCGTTGATGTGCCGGGAGGCGTAGATGGTGTGGATGTTGAATCCGGTGTAGAGGTCTCGGACAAGTTCGCAGTCGGAGTTGGAGAGCATGACTTGGACGCCTCGATTGCTTAGTTTGGCGAAGGCGTTACGGAGTCTGATTTGGTCTTGTTCGGTGAAGGAGTAGCGGGTGTAGGCGGTGAATTTGCTGGTTTGGTTGAGGGGATGATAGGGCGGGTCGAAGTAGACAAAATCGTTGGACGATTTGGCACGTCTCAGGATGTCTTCAAAGCCGACGGGTTCGATGCGGGTGGTTTTGAGGAGGCTGGAGCACGATCGGAGTAGTTCGGGGTCGTAGATGCTGGGATTTTTGTAGCGGCCTATGGGGACGTTGAAATGGCCTTTTGAGTTTTCGCGGTAGAGTCCGTTGAAACAGGTTTTGTTGAGGTACAGAATTCGGGCGGCGCGTTCGACGTTGTTGCCAACCCAGAACCATTCGGCGGTATCGCCTTGGCGCAGTCGGACGTTGTAGTAGTATTCTTCGTTGTGGCTGATGTAGTGATGCTGAAGCTGGGTGATGACGTTCTCGACTTCATCGCGGATGCAGCGATAGACGTTGATGATTTCGAGGTTGATGTCTGAAAGAAAACTTTTCTTGGGTTTTAAGCTAAAAAATACTGCACCTCCGCCTAAGAATGGTTCGTAGTAGGTGCGGTAGTTTGTAGGGAATAGGGCTGCGTACTGCGGGAGTAGTTGGGTCTTACCGCCTGCCCATTTGAGAAAGGGACGAGGTGCGATTGCAGTTGGTCGAACTTGGGTCAGCATTGCACTATGATGGAAGAAGTTTAATGGGCTTAGATAGGCTTATTGTCATGGGTGATTTTTTGAGTACGATTTCAAAATATCCGCGCTTTTTAATTAGCGTCACGTTGGGTATTTTTTTGAATGTTTTTGCTCCTCTGGTTCCGCTGTTTAAGCAACCGATTACGGCAATTGCTTTGACGGGTGTGTTTGGGGCGGCAGTGGCGTTTTTTGTCCTGACGCTTCGGGCAATGCTGGATTTGGGTCCAACGGCAATCGGTTAGTGGGTCCGTAGAGTAGATCTAATGATCTAGATCATTAGATCTACTCTACTTCAACAGTGGTTTGAACCGCAACCCCAAAATTTTCGGGTACAAGATTTTTTCTTTGAGGGTGAGTGTATGGCAACGGATAGACGAGTGGCACGGGTCGCAGAGGCGATGCGTCGTGAGGTGAGTAGTCTTTTGATGACGGGGATTAAAGACGATCGCGTGGGGATGGGGATGGTGAGTGTGACCGATGTGAAGATGGCGGGGGATTTACAGCACGCGAAGATTTTTGTCAGTATTTATGGCTCGGATGAGGATCGGGCGGCGACGATGGAGGGTTTGGTGTCGGCGACTCGGTTTGTGCGCAGTGAATTGGGGCAACGGATGGGGTTACGTCGGACGCCGGAGATTCTGTTTGTGGAGGATATTTCGTTGGCGAGGGGAACTGAGGTGTTGGGGTTGATCAATCGGTTGACGGACGATCGGAAGGCGTCGGGGGTTGAGGAGTGGCTGGAAGAGGAGGCGAAACGCGATCGGGCGGCTGAGTTGGCTGAGGAAGAGGAGGAAGAAGAGGAAGAGGCTCCCTAGCTCCCAAGTTTAGGGGACTGGATGAGGTGTTGGGGAGGTTTTTTGTGCGGGGGGTTATGGATTTGGATCCTTATGAGCTGGCTGGCTGGTCTGTCGATCGGTTGGCCGCGCAGATGATTGTGGTGCGGACGACGGGTTTTTTGTTTGACCATCAGGTGCAGTATCCAGTTTGGGAAGCGGATAGTGAGAAGCTTCGGCAGTTGGTGGAGTTGGGGGTTGGGGGTGTTATCTTTCTGGGCGGGAGTGGTGCGGAGTTGGCGTTGAAGACGGCGGAGCTTCAGGCGGTGGCGATGAGTTTGGGACTGCCTAAATTATTGCTGTGTGCGGATATTGAGGAAGGGGTGGGGCAACGGTTTGGGGGGGGGACTTGGTTTGCGCCGCCGATGGCGTTGGGGGAGATTGCGAGGACGGATTTGGGTCGGGCGGTGGAGTTGGCGGTGGAGTTGGGTCGGGCGACGGCGGTGGAAGCGAGGGCGATCGGGCTGAATTGGATTTTGGGTCCTGTGGTGGATGTGAATAATAATCGGGATAATCCGGTGATTAATATTCGATCGTTTGGGGAGGATGCGGAGACGGTGGGTGCGCTCGTTCAAGGATTTATTCGAGGGACTTATGGGTTAGAGGTTTTGACGTGTGCGAAGCATTTTCCGGGGCATGGGGATACGGATGTGGATTCACATTTGGAACTGCCGACTATTCGTCATGATTGGGCGCATTTAGAAGCGGTTGAATTTCCGCCCTTTGTAGATGCGGTGAGGGCGGGTGTGGATGCGGTGATGACGGCGCATTTGCGGGTTCCAGCGATTGATCCGGAGGTCATTACGACATTTTCCCATGCGCTTAATACTGGGTTGCTGCGAGAGCAGTTGGGTTTTAATAGATTAATTGTGACGGATGCGCTGGTGATGGGGGCGATCGAGAAGCGCTATGGAAATGCGGAGACGGCGATTCGGGTTGTGGAGGGGGGGGCGGATTTGATGATGATGCCTGTGGATGCGATCGGGGCGATTCAGGCGATCGTTTCTGCGGTGGAGTCTGGACGGATTTTGAGAGGGCGGTTGGAGGCTTCGGTGAGGCGTATTTTGGATGCTAAGGGGCGGGTTTTTGTTCAGCCTAGGGCAGTGACGATGGCGGGGTTGATGGGGGCTATGGTTTGTGCTGAGTTTCGGGCGGCGGCACGATCGATTTTGGTGGAGTCGATGCGGGTGAGGCGGGGGGCAGGGTTGAGTGGGGCGGGGTTGAATTTGGTGCTGGTGGATGATCTGGTGGGATGTCCTTTTTTGTCTCGGACGGCGGGGGCGATTGTGATTCCAAGTGCGCGAGGGTATGAGACGCGGGTAATAGATGGCGCTTCGGAGGTTTTTGAGGTCGATCGTCGGACGGTTTTACAGGTTTTTGTGCGGGGGAATCCGTTGAAGAGTATGGCGAGGTATGTTGCTCGGATTGAATCGTGGATTGAGCGGTTGGGCGATCGGTTGGATGCGGTGGTGGTGTATGGCAGTCCTTATGTTGCGGAGTCTTTATTTTTGGGGTTGCCGGATTCGGTAACGACGGTGTTTAGTTATGGGCAGATGCCGATGGCGCAAGGTTTGGCGTTGGAGTGGCTTTTTGGGGTGGGTGAGGAAGCAGGTGGGTCGAAGGAGGGGATGTTTGCTTAGGGCGATCGGGCTTTAGGGCTGGGGGGAGGGTGTGGGATCGGAGGGTGTGGGATCGGAGGGTGTGGGAGCTACTGGGGGAGATGAGAGGGCGGAGGGCGCGGGATACGCGGCCCTTACTGGGGAGACTGCGGGGAGGGTTTGGGCGAGTTGGGTTTGGGTGGTGAGTTGGTTACTGTCGGAGACGAGGTTGCTGAGGCCGTTGATGAGCTGGCGGAGGTTGGCGCGGATTTTGGGGTCGCCGAGGAGGTCGTCGAAGTCGGTGGTCAGTTTTTGGGTGTTTTGGAAGGTGGTGCGGGCGGATTCGAGGGTTTGTTGGAGGAGGAGGAGGGTGGTGGGGTTGGTCAGGTTGGTGCTGGCGGTGCGGAGGTTGGTGCTAGTGATGGCGGCGTTGGCGGAGAGGGTTTCTAGGTTCTGAATGATCTGGCTGCTGGTGATGCGATCGAGTTGGGGGGAGAGTTTGGTGATGGTGGTTTTTAGGGTGGTGCTGGTTTGGTTTAGGTTGTCGAGAGTGCTGATGAGGGTCGATCGATTTTGGGTGAGGAGGGTGTTGATTTGAGTCAGGGTTAGGTTAGCGGTTTGGGAGGTCGCGGTGAGGGATTGGGCAGTGGTTGAAAAGTTGTTGGCTGTATTTGTACTGGCGGTGCTGAGCTGGCGGATGTCTTGGCGGGTCGTTTGGGCGAGGAGGGCGTATTGCTGGCTGGTTTTGCTGAGTTCTTGGGCGGTGAGAGTCGTAGCTTGGGTGAGGGCGTTGAGATTTTTGATGAAGGTGGGGTTGCTGTAGGCTTGGGTGAATTCCATGCTGGCACGAAGGAGGGCTTCGGTGCTGACGCCCTGTTGGCCGATGAGGGTGCTGTTATGGCAGAGGATGAGGGTTCTATCACAATTTTTGTCGAGGGGCTTGGTGGGGCTGGGGGGGAGGGTGACGATCGGGTTTGGGGTAATGTCGAGGGTTCCAGCTCCGAGGAAGCTGGATTGGTTGATGCGGAGGTCTGCGTTGGCGGGGATGGCGAGGGTGGGGTTGGTAATGCGGATGCGGAGCTGGATGCCGTCAGGTTTTGGGGTGATGGTGCTGACTTGGCCGATTTGGCTGCCGCGATAGCGGACGGGGGAGCCTTCGCTGATTCCGGTGATGTCGGGGAGGGTTGCGATAAGGTCGAAGGTGGGTTGGCCGAAGGTGCTGCCTTTTAGCCAGAGGATGATTCCGGTGGTGGTGATGGCGGTGGTGATGAGGAATAGGCCGAGGATGCCTTGGCGGGTGCGGCGTGAGGTCATGGGGAATAAAGAATGAAGAATGAAGAGTGAAAAAAGAGGGCTAGTCGGGGGGTTGAATAGGTCCTATGGTGCTTCCGGTGAGGAATTGTTGGAGGTGGGGGTTGGGGTGGGGGGTGATGTTGAGTTGGGTTTGGGTGCCTTGCCATTGTATCTGGCCTTGGTGGAGCAATATTATGCGATCGGCGGTGCGGCGGAGGGTGCTGTGTTGGTGGGTGACGATGATGTGGCTGCGAGGGGGGGTTGTGCTTTTATGGAGGGTTTGGATGAGGTTTTCGAGGAGGGTACTGGCGATGGGGTCGAGTCCGGCGGTGGGTTCGTCGTAGAGGAGGAGTGTGGGGGTGTCTTCTGGGCTATGGGGATTTTGGATGATGGCGCGGGCGAAGCTGATGCGTTTTTTCATGCCGCCGCTGAGTTCGGCGGGGTAGCGATCGTTGATGTTGGGGAGGCCGATGAGTTTTAGGGTGTGGTTGACGAGTTGGGTGATTTCTTTGCGGGGGATGCGGGTGTTTTGGAGGAGGTGGAAGGCGATGTTTTCTTCGACGGTGAGGGAGTCGAAGAGGGCTGATTGTTGGAAGACCATGCTGATGCGATTCTGGTGCAGGTTGTCTTCGATGGTTCCGGTGCGGGGGATGCCGTTCAGATGGATCTGGCCGCGATCGGGCGGTGTGAGTCCGGCGATGATGCGGAGAAGGCTGGATTTTCCGGTGCCGGATGGGCCAATGAGGGCTAGGGTTTCGCCGGGATGGAGGGTGAGGCTGATGTCTTGGAGGATGGGGATGTTGTTGTAGGTTTTGGTGATGTTGGTGAGCTGGAGGAGGGGAGGCATGGGGGAGGACGGAGGAGAGGAGAAGGGAAGATTTGCTTTAGTTTATAGTTTACGATTTTTTGGGTTTTTGGGGTGGGGTGTTAATGTTTGAGGATGTTGGGTGGGTTTATGGGTTCTTTATATTTTTATAGGCAAATAGTTATGGATGCTCAACGTTTGCTTCGGAATGCGTTTCGATCGGTGCGGGTGCCTCGATCGATGCGGGGGAATTCTTCGGCTTGGTTGTTGGGGTTGCCTGTGGGGGTGGGGCGATGGCTGAAGTGGCTGATGCCGGGGCTTTCGATGAAGCGCTGGATGTTGTTGAGTGCGGGGGGGGTGTTGCTGGTGTCGCTGGGGTTTGCGATTCTGGTAAAGTTGACGCCGATTTTTTATTTGGTAAGATTTTTTGGAGATGTGTTGGAGTGGTTGGCGCGGTTTGTGCCGAGGTATGTGAGTGGTCCTATGGTGATTGCGCTGGGGCTTGGGTTGGTGTGGTGGGGTCAGCGGCGAACGTTTGGGTCGATTACGGATGCGTTGGTGCCGGGACGGGATGAGGGGCTGGTGGATATGTTGTGGGATCATCGCAGGCTCGATCGGGGTCCGAGGGTGGTGGTGATTGGGGGGGGGACGGGGCTGAGTACGATGCTGCGGGGGCTGAAGGTGTTGACGACGAATTTGGTGGCGATCGTGACGGTGGCGGATGATGGGGGTTCTTCGGGACGGCTGCGGCGGGAGATTGGGGTGTTGCCGCCGGGAGATATTCGGAATTGTTTGGCGGCGTTGGCGGATGAGGAGAAGTTGATTACGGAGTTGTTTCAGTATCGGTTTGCGGCGGGGGATGGGCTGGTGGGGCATAGTTTTGGGAATTTGTTTTTGACGGCGATGAGTGAGGTGAGTGGGGATTTGGAGCGGGCGGTGGAGGCGTGTTCTAAGGTGTTGGCGATTAAGGGGGAGGTGTTTCCGGCGACGCTGAGTGATGTGCGGCTATGGGCGGAGCTGGAGGATGGTCGTCGCATTGAGGGGGAGTCAAATATTCCAAAGGCGAAGGGCAAAATTGTGAATATTGGGTGTATTCCGGCGTGTCCTCCGGCGCTTCCGAAGGCGATCGCGGCGATTCGGGCTGCGGATTTTATTGTGATTGGGCCGGGGAGTTTGTATACGAGTGTGATTCCGAATCTGCTGGTGCCGGAGATTCGGGAGGCGATCGCGGCATCTAAGGTTCCTTGTGTGTATGTGTCGAATGTGATGACGCAGCCCGGTGAGACGGATGGGTATAGTGTGGGGGACCATATTGAGGCGATCGATCGGGTGTGTGGGGGCGATCGGTTGTTTGATGCGGTGTTGGTGCAGCGGAGACCTCCGTCGGAGAAGTCGGTGCTGAATTATGTGGATGAGGGGGCGTTTCCGGTGGTGGTGGACGGCGATCGGGTGGCGGCTCTGGGGCGACGGTTGATTCGGGCGGATGTGATGGATGAGGATGAGATGGGGTTGGTGCGCCATAATCCGGGGCGGTTGGCGGCGGTGTTGATGCGGTGGTTTGTTCAGGTGAGGAGGAATTGAGAATGTTGAATGTTGAAGTGAGAATTGAGAATGAGGGGTTGATGCGGGAGTTTGGGACTCGGCTGGGGGCTGCGCTGGGGGCGGGGGATGTGTTGCTTTTGACGGGGGAGTTGGGGGCGGGGAAAACGACGCTGATGCAGGGGCTGGCGGTGGGGCTGGGGGTTTTGGAGTCGGTGGAGAGTCCGACGTTTGCTCTGATTCATGAGTATTTTTCGGGAAGGGTGCCTTTTTATCATTTGGATTTGTATCGGTTGGAGGAGCCGGGGGAGGTTGAGGCGCTCTATTTGGAGGGGTTTTGGGATGGGTCGGAACGGGAGCTTGGGGTGATGGCGATCGAGTGGTGCGATCGGTTGGTTTTTCTGCCGGAGCGGTTTTTGAGGGTTTCGATCGTTTTTGCTGGGGAGGGTCGGGTTTTGAGGTTTGAGGGGGTGGGGGATTGGAATTGGGGGGACGGGTGGGGGGTGGGGATGCGGGAAGAATGATGCGTTGCTTCGCTTAACGCATCCTACGTTGGATGTTTGTTGGTCTTGTTTGGGAATTGGGGTGAGACTTGTTTTGGGTCTTGGATGGGATTTTGAGAGGGTGCGGTTTTGGGTTTGGGAGTGTATCTTGTGGGGTGGGTTTTTGGTGGGTTAGATGAGATTTTTTGTGGTTTTGGGGTTGGTGGGTTTTTTGGTGGGGGTTGGGATGGGCGCGGGAGGCGCGCCTGTACAGGGGTTGGAGAAGAGGGGGGCTGAGAAGAAGGGGAAGGGGGCGAAGGCTCTGAAGATTGTGCGGGCGAAGGATCATCCGTTTGGGAAGTGGTGTTTGGGGTATGGGGGGCTGGATACGGATGCGCGGTGGTCGGTGGATGCGTTGCTGCGGGTGGCGGGGTCGAGGGAGTGCGATCGGGCGGTGACGGTTTTGAGTGGTTTGAAGGTGCTGGATTTGTCGGGAACGGGGGTGATGGATTTGGAGCCTGTGGGGGAGTTGGGGCAGTTGGAGGGGGTGGTGTTGAGCCGGAATGGGGTGATTAATTTGGGTCCGATCGGTCGGTTGAAGAGGCTGAAGTCTTTGGTGGTGCGGGGAAGTCGGGTGAGGGATGTGTCGCCGCTTAAGGGGTTGGGGGAGTTGCGATCGATTGTGCTGGAAGATTCGCGCCTTGAGGATTTGTCGCCGCTGGGTGGCTTGAAGAAGTTGGGAAGTTTGTCGGTGGCGGGTAATTTTGGGGTGCGGGATATTTCGGCGGTGGCAGGGATGGGGGAGTTGACAAGTTTGAATGTGAGTCGGACACGGGTGGAGGATTTGTCGCCGTTGGGGGGGTTGCAGTTTTTTTCGGAGCTGCGGGCGGATGAGTCTCAGGTGCGATCGGTGCGGCCTATTCTGGGGCTGATGGGGCTTGAGGTGTTGACGCTCAGTCGATCGATGGTGGATGAGGCGGCGGCACGGGATTTTGGGACGTTTGTGAATCTAAAACGGTTGGAGGTACTGGGGATTCCGTTGAAGGTGAATCCTTGTCCGTCGCCGATGCGATCGGGTGGAATTTGTTTATATCATCAGAAGTGATTTTGGGTGGGATGGATTTGGGAGTGTTTGGGGTGGGATGCAGGGATGTTGGTCCGGTGCGTTGCTTCGCTTAACGCACCCTACGTCGGATGTAATGTCTTGTTTGGGAGTTGGGGTGAGACTTGACTTGGGTCTTGGGTGAGATTTTGGGATGAGGGGCGATCGGGTCGTAAAAGTGGATGATAACCCGATCGCTGCATAGATGGATTTTTACGGGGATCCAACCGCGATGGGAAGCATCCCAGGAGTGAATGGACAAATATTAAGAGGTTTCTTTTTTGAGACGTCCATGGATAACTGAACTAGGATTGTTGATAATTGAGTGAGGTTCTCAGGTGGCAAGGGTGCGAGTGTTGCCATAATTTCGTTGGTTGCAAGACAGGTTTTTGTATCCAGTTTGACGGCGGCAATCATGCCAACCCCAAAAACTTTTATCACCTCATCGGGCTTCATCCCTACTATGGCTTGAGAAACTGTTTTGTCCGTTGTGTAGTCTCTCATCACTTTTTGGATGGCACGATTGGCTAGAGGGACTGCTGCGGTACGTTTTCCGGTGAATTTAGCGATGAGGCTGTCCTTGTTCTGGAGCAAATAAGTGTCTTTCTTGAGAACGACGCTACATTGTTTAACGGCTGTATTGATTAATTCGGGTGCATACACGGTCATTAGTGCATCTACCTCGGCTCCTGTGACACACGATTTATCAATCGCCGCTAGCAATGAGGGCTGTACTGCAAATGTTAGCGCGATACTTATGGCCGCGATTTTACCTGTTTTATTCATTATGCTTATGCTGGATTGTGAGGGTTATTGATTTGAATACTAAGACTTTATACTGAAAAATTAATTCCTAACTGAGGCTTTTCATTACTAGTGGACCTGCGGAGGTCGTTGGATCGGTGGGGGCATCTAGGGTGATCAGTAGCTGCGAGGGGGTCTGGGTGCAGGCGGCGTTGGGTGCGATCCATTGGGCGGTACCGCTGTCATTTTGGCGAAATTCTCCACAATACATTGGACTTGTTTTGGGATTGGCGACGGCCCATAGGCGATATATTTGATTGTCGCGGATTTTGGGTAGGTCTTGGGCGATGATCGCTATGGTTCGATCGCCGGGTTTGGTGAAGATTTGGGCTGTGGCTGAGGGGGTGTTTTTGGGTGAGGCACTCGTTAAGGCGTAGGTCTGAGTACCGGGCCTTGTCGATAGTGCGATCGTGCGTTGACTGGTTTGGAGTTCGCTGCGTAGACGCGTTAGTTCGGTATTTGTGGTGTCAAGCTTTTGTTGAAGGGCTACTGTTTGTTGAGATTGACGGCTAAGCTGAAGTTGGTTTAGGCCGAGGGCTACGGTTGCGACTGCTGCGATGCCTGTGCTGATGGCGGGTATCCACTGGTTCCACTGGCGGCGACGGGCTGAGTTGATGGGGACTACGTTGGAGGGTTTTGGGTTGGTGGCTGTGACGTCGATCGGCGGACGTTTGGATTGGGTGGCGGCGCTGAGGATTTTGGATTTGAGGTGCTTTGAGGGTGTCAAGGTTGGCATGGCATAGGGGAGCAGCGAAAAGGCTTCTCCGAGGGCTGCGATTTCGGTGTGAAGGGTGGGGGTTTCAGTTAGGGCTTGGTTGAGGCGATCGGTTTCTTCAGGACTCAAATTATCGAGGATGTAGCCTGCCACTAAATCGGTTGGGTTGGGTTCGTTTGTCGGGCGATTCATGACGGGTGGTGTGGGAGGTGAATAATTAAAGAAGGGGCGAGCTAAACGAGGGGGTGAGCAGGGTCCGAAGCTTCTTAAGGGCTTGACGAGCGCGAGATTTGACGGTGCCGAGTGGAATGCCGTCGCGCGTTGCAATCTCTGACTGGCTGAGTCCTGTGTAGTAGGCGGTTTCTAGAAGCTGTCTGTCGTCGTCGGAAAGTTGTTGGAGGGCTTCTCGGACTTTGTGCGATCGTTCTTCCAGCGTAACAAATTCTAGGGGGGGATTATAGTGTGATACGCAATCAGAGAGGGTTTGGATTCGGTGCAGTTTTTGTTGGGTGGCTGACCTAGACCGGAGCCTGTTGAGGGAGCGCGATCGGGTTAGGGTGATGAGGAAGCTACTGAGGGATCCTCGCTGGGGCTGATAGATTTCGTTGTGTTGCCAAAGGCGAAGGAAGGTTTCTTGAATCACGTCTTCGGCTTCTTCGACGTTGTTCAGAATTGCAATGGCGGTACTGTAGACGAGTTTGCTGTAGCGATCGTACAGCAGGTCTAGGGCTTTGACCTGTCGGGCCTGAATGGCGAGGAAGATTTCTAGGTCTGTTGATTGTTCATTGACGATCGGGGGTGAAGGTATCGAATCCATAGATATGAGTCAATTTGAATGGAAAAAGCTGAGAAACAGCATCTTATTTTAGAGGGTAAGCGCGTGAACAATCGTTCAATCATTGAAATTGGCAGATAAAAACTGGCTGAGGCTAGGGTTGTTTTGGAAAGAGCTATTCACTAAGAACCCCCGATCGCCACAAAAGACGATCGGGGGTTCTGCTTTAATATGCGCTTAACGAGTCACAAACTTTGAATCTATAAACCGGGTGGTAGAAGCACTTGGTCAATGACGTGAATGACGCCATTGCTTGCACCGACATCGGCTTTGATGACATTGATGTTGTTAATCTTGACACCGTTTTTGCTGACTTGGACTGCGACGGAGTTGCCTTCTACGGTTTTGACTGGACCCGATTTTAAATCCTTGGCTCTTACGTCACCAGAAACAACGTGATACGTCAACACTTGCTGAAGCAGTTTACGATTTTCGGGTTTTAGTAGTTTTTCTAGGGTTCCCTTTGGCAATGCTGCGAAGGCTTCATTGGTCGGCGCAAACACCGTAAATGGACCTTTGCTAGACAGCGTTTCGACGAGTCCTGCTGCTTTCACTGCTGTTACTAAGGTTGAGAATGGAGGGTTGCTTGCTGCAACATCAACAATGGTTCCTGCGGGCTTGGGTTTTGCGGACATCAAACCGGGTGGAATGAGGACGCGATCGATTATATGAATGACGCCGTTGCTTGCGCCAATGTCGGCTTTGGTCACATTGATGCCATTGACTTTGACGCCGTGCTTATTCACGTTGAGGGTGACGGAGTTGCCTTCTACGGTGGCTACTTTGCCCGATTTTAAATCCTTGGCCTTCAGATCGCCAGAAACAACGTGATAGGTCAATACTTTCTGAAGCAGTTCGCGATTTTCGGGTTTTAGTAGTGTTTCTAGAGTGCCTTTTGGCAGGGCTGCGAAGGCTGCATTCGTTGGCGCAAACAAGGTAAATGGACCTTTACCAGAGAGCGTTTCGGCGAGTCCGGCTGCTTTTACGGCGGTGACTAAGGTTGAGAATGAAGCGTTGCCGACTGCGATGTCAACGATTGTGCCTGATTGAGTGGGTTTTGCTGCTAGGGCTGAGGTTGTGACTTTCGATTCATTGGGGCAATCCTTGGCTTGTGCGGCTAGACCGACTGTCATGGAGAGCAGGGTTGCGAGGCCGATCGATCGGACGGTTTTGGATAAAGAAGTGAGTTGCATAGCTGTTGAGGTCTCTAAAAGTGTGAGTGGTTAAGAAGTTGACGGTCTATGAATTACTTTACATTACTTAATGGTAAATGTGGGAGCCGGGTTTGAATTGGGTTCTCGCCCCCAACCCCCAATTCTGGGGGCTTCGGAAATTCATGTTCCCCCAGAACTGGGGGCTAGGGGGCGGTTCGTCAGAGATTGGGAAGGGGGAGGAAGAAGATGTTTGCTTGGAAATAGAGTCCAAATTCAACGATCGACTACCCCATAGATCAAGACGCCGATCGCATTACTTTTGTTCCTTATAAACCCGGTGGTAGAAGAACATGATCAATGACGTGAATTACGCCGTTCTTGGCATCAACATCAGCTTTCACAACTTTAGAATTGTTGACGCTGACGGCTTGGCCATCCACTTTTACGGCGACAGAACTCCCTTCTACGGTGGCCACTTTGCCTGCTTTTAAATCCTTAGCCATGAGATCGCCCGGAACAACGTGGTACGTTAAAACCTTGCGAAGTGAGTCACGATTTTCGGGTTTTAGCAATTTCTCTAGCGTTCCTTTTGGCAATGCAGCAAAGGCTTCATTGGTGGGTGCGAAGACGGTGAACGGTCCTTTCCCAGAGAGGGTTTCGACGAGTCCGGCGGCTTTTACGGCGGTGACTAAGGTTGAAACTGAAGGATTGCTTGCGGCAACTTCAACGATCGTTCCTGCTGGAGCAGATTTTGCTTTTGCGGGAGTTGCTAGTGCAAAGTCTGGGGGTAGAAGGACGCGATCGATGACATGAATTACACCATTCTTGGCATCAATATCTGCTTTTACAACATTGGCATTGTTGACGTTAACTTTCGGACCTTGCACTTCTACGGCGACGGAACTGCCTGCGACGGTTGCCACTTTGCCCGATTTTAAATCCTTTGCCATTAGGTCGCCAGAGACAACGTGATAGGTCAATACCTTACGCAGCAAGTCACGATTTTCGGGTTTGAGCAATGCTTCCAGCGTTTCCTTTGGCAGTGCAGCAAAGGCTTCATTCGTGGGTGCAAATACGGTGAATGGCCCATCGCCAGAGAGCGTTTCAACGAGTCCGGCTGCTTTCACGGCTGTTACTAGCGTTGAAACGGAGGGATTGGCCGCTGCAATGTCAACGATCGTTCCTCCGGATTGAGTAGTAGTGGGACTCGCCGTAATGGAAGCCGTTGGCGTTTTGTTGGCCTCTGTAGTGGTTTCTGGATTGTTACAAGCAGTGGCGGTAAGGCTAACTACGATGGATAGCATTGTTACTAGGCCGATCGACCGAACTGACTTAGACAAAAGAGGTAGTTTCATAGTAGTAGAATTCTCCAAAAGGATGAGGTAAATTAAGAGGAAATGTTGTTGAGGGACAAAAGTTATGTTTGTTCCTTAATCAGTATACGAAGTGAGATTGCGATCGGATGAATCTTTTTTTAATTAGGGTGAATTCTGGCGAAATAGGTTAAGTGCGACTATTTGACCATCGGAGCTTTGCTGCGGATTTTACCAAAGGCAGATCCGGAGATTGGCCACTTCACATCACAGACTGCATTGATTTTGAGTCTGACTGCTAAATTCTTTCGATATTGTGGCAATTGTGCAGGCGTCATAATTTTTTGGAGCTGACTGTAATAGTCTTTGCTGATTTGATCCATCTGCGTTTGCTGATCTTGCGTAAGGTAGTTTAGGTAAGAACCCACGATAAAGAATCTATACCTACCGTCATCAAACCTTTTATTAAGCGCTGCTTCTTGGTCTACTTTAGGTCTGCTGTTGTTTACGTTATCAATAGCAGATTGAACATCTAGGGGAATTGAGACGCCTTGCAATGGGGCAAATGTCAGGCTTTCTGGTAACGATATGATTTTCTTCATAATCTCTGCCCGTTTGACTCATTCGTCCAGAAAACTTAATAGGGGAGAGGGGATATGATTCTAGCAAAGGGAGTCGGCTCGACACAGGCTTGTATCCGACGTTGGATAGCTAGATTAGCTGCATAGAATTTTTTCTGCTCAGGTGTAAGAATGGCCATCGTTTGAGCTTCAAAATCTAGACCAATTTGTTGACCTTCTACGATCTTTTTTTGAGTAAAAGTCATTGACTTCTTAACGGAAAATCTTGCGTATTGACCGTATTTTATATTTAGAAACTTTACTTGTTTTGCACTAGACAAGTTGTCGCGTTCCAGAGTGATACTCGCATCTACAATCTCAGCCTTCTTCTCTTCACTAACTCCTAGCTTATACTCAGTATAAAAATCAGCGCCTATGGTTTTGTATCTTTTTCTGATCTGAGCCTCAATTTTTTGATAGGCTTCCTTTTGGGCTGAAGAGAATGTGATTCCTCCGAATTCTTGATAAAAGACCCCTTTAGGTAAGGGAGCACAAGTTCTATCCGTTGTCGTTGGAACTTTATTGCCTTTACTTTGAGCTTGAATGGGCTGTTGTAGAGTTGTAGCGATCGTCATAGAAAGCATTGCCATTAGACCGATCGATCGGACTGATTTAGACAGAGAAGTAAGTTTCATGGAAATCTCCAGAAGGGTTAGAAAGGTTCTTGATTAGTCTACGAAGTGAGATTGCGATCGGATGAATGTTTCTTAAACTAGTTTGCAAATGGACATAGACCCAAGCGTTAACTTCGTTCGCGAGAGTGTGAACTTCTCACGAACTCTGTAATAAATCTTAAGATATTCCTAATGTAGGGGAGTCGCGGGTGTCCTGTCGCCTACATTCTTGCGATCGCCACCGTCTATTATTGCGATCGACGCCGGAACACGCCAGGAGTCACATTCATCAAGCGTTTGAAGTACCGCGTCAAATGGTCCTGATTTGCAAACCCACAGACGATCGCAATTTCAGCAATACTTAAAATGCTCTTTTTCAGCAGGCTCTTAGCCCTCTCGACCCGCCGCTGAATCACAAATTGATGGGGCGTTGTTCCGACCATTTCTTTGAATACACGGCAAAAATAAAATCGGCTCATCCCCGCAACCTTTGCCAATTCATCCAATTCAATCGTTTGTCCTAGCGACGCTTCAATATAATCAATCACCTGGGCAAAATCATGCTTGAGCAGCGGCTCTCCCGGCAACATTTGAGCATCCTTGTGCAATGCATACCGTCTCAACAAATGAATCGCCAACGTATTCGTCAAAGAATCAATATAAAGACCCGACGCAGGCGTACCGGATTCAAGTTCGGCCTTCAGAGACATCCCAATTCCATAGATCAACAGATCAGATGCCCCCATCGTCAGCATCAACTCAACTTGGTCCGAATCCAAAAACTCATGGGCCGTCCGCGCCACAAAATCACGATCGATCGAAATCGAAATCGGCTCCATCTCACCCAAATTCGCCATCTGATAAAACCCATCCGCAGGAGCCAGCATCATCGCACCGAGGCCAATATCGGGCTGATAAAGACGACCATCGGCCCTACATTCAACCCGATCATTGGGCGATAGATTAATTTCAAGGATATGCTGAAGCGGCTGCAACTCCGGCGTCTGGAGCGACGGAATCCGTTTGTGAACCAGCGATAGATGCTTCCAGCCTAGCCCACGCGATGCTCCAGAAAGCGACGCTGAATGTGAGACAGTTGCGATTGTTCCAGTTCTGTTAGGGTGGGTAAATCATGTTTCCACTCAGGGAAAAAATTAGTATGGGTAGAGTAGGCGATCGGGAAGCGTGACTGGACCTGATCCATGGTGGTCATGGTTTTTGAAATTGCCAGGGTCTTGGCCATGGTTGTGTCTCGATCGTTGATGCATTTATTGTAGCTCGTCCCTCTAACGCCAACGAGGGGGTTCACCTTTGAGCCAACAGGTGCATAGCATGGCAATTTGAGAATTAGGGTGAGACTTGTTTTGGGTCTTGGATGAGATGGTGGGATGAGGATCGATCGGTTACGATTGTGGAGCTGTAAACCTGGAGGTTGCGAATGGTCTGTCTTGCGACATTTGCGTCGGTTAGTGCGGGGATTCAGGGTTTTCTTTCGATCGGGCTTTTGGTGGCGATTGGGGTGGGTGCGATCGTTGGGTTTAGTCGGTTTCTGGTGGGTGCGATCGATTTCTTGAGGAATCCTTCGATGCCTCGTCCTTAGGAGGGGTCTTGGAATGGTGATGGAGATTCTTGTGATTTGGGGAGTTATGGTGGGGGTGATTGTGGCGGGGGATTTGATTAATGGGGTGCGGGGATTTTATCCGGTGCGTTGCTTCGCTTAACGCACCCTACGTCGGATGTTTTGGACGGGTATGATCTTGTTTGGGAATTGATGCAAGACTTGTCTTGGGTCTTATTTGAGCCTGCGGAATGAGAGGTGATCGGGGTGGGAGAATCCGATCGGGTTGAGATTGCTGGGTATGTGCGCGAACCATGGGGCAGATGTAGACGATCGATCTGAATGAGGCGGGTTGTATGAGTATTGTTCAACGGCTTGAGATTGAGGAATGGGCTGAGGGGCTTGATGTTGAAATCAAGCGTGCGACTGGGCGAGATGGGAAGGGTGAGTGCCCGAAGGACTTTTTCGAGTCTTATGTTGCAATGGCGAACACTGAAGGGGGTTGCATTTTTTTAGGTGTTGCAGAGCGCTCCAAGGGGAGTTTTGAGGTGGTGGGTATTGAGGATGTTGCTAAAGTTTTAAAGAGTCTTTGGGATGGTCTAAATAATACTCAGAGGATTAATGTCAATTTGCTGACGGATAGCATGGTGACCGTAATTCCTTTTCAAGATAAGCAAGTCATCAAGATTCGTGTTCCTCGTGCTAAGCGGACAGAGCGTCCGATTTACATGGGACAAAATCCCTTGAAAGGGACGTATCGTCGCAATTATGAGGGAGATTATCTCTGCGATGATGAGATGGTGAGACGGATGTTGGCGGAGCAGGTTGAGGAGTCTCGGGATGCGCGGTTGCTTGAAGGATTTGGATTTGAGGATTTGGATTTGAGTACGTTGGGGGCTTATCGCAATCAGTTTAAAGCGACGAAGCCAAACCATCCTTGGACGGAGTTGGACGATCGGGAGTTTTTGCGATCGATTGGGGGTTGGATGCGGGATCGGCAGACTGGGAGCCAGGGATTAACAATTGCTGGATTGTTGATGTTTGGTAAGTTGCCTTCTATTTTGGAGGCGATGCCGAATTATGTGGTGGATTATCAGGAGCGTCCTCGATCGGTAGCGGAGGCTCGGTGGGTCGATCGGGTGACGACAGATGGCAGTTGGTCTGGTAATTTATATGATTTTTATCGGCGGGTGATTCTGAAATTGGTTGCGGATCTGAAGGTTCCCTTCAAGCTCAAGGGTGTTGGACGAGTGGATGATACTCCTGTCCATGAGACGCTACGGGAGGCGTTGGTGAATACGCTAATCCATGCGGATTATACGGGGCGGATTTCGGTGTTGGTGGTGAAGCGTCCTGATCTGTTTGGATTCCGGAATCCTGGATTGATGCGTTTGTCATTGGAGGAGGTGAAGCAAGGTGGAATTAGCGATTGTCGTAATCGTAATTTGCAAAAGATGTTTCAATTGGTGGGGCTGGGTGAACAGGCGGGATCGGGTATTTCAAAAATTTATAGTAATTGGAAGGCGTTAAATTGGCGATCGCCTGAGTTTGAGGAACGATTTTCTCCATCTGAGCAGATTTTGCTTTCTCTCAAGATGGTGGATTTGCTTCCTGATGAAACGATGAGGAAGCTGGATCGTCGTTTTGGCGATCGATTGAAGGGTCTATCGAGTGAGCGACAACTGGCTTTGGCGACGGTGGTGAATGAGGGGCAGGTGACGCACGCTCGTCTGATGAGTATGACGAGTGTGCATTCCCGAGATGTGACTTTGGCGTTGAATGCTTTGGTCAAGGCAGGTTTTCTAGAGTCAGATGGGATTGGGAAGGGGACGTTTTACTTTTTTCCTGGGGAGAAGCCTGAGTTGAGAACTTCGCCAGATGGCTTTTTTTCTGATCTGGATTTGGACCGAGAGGGAAATCGTTTGGAGTCGGGTTCTGATGCTGACTCCGATCGTTTGAATGTCAACTCCGATCATTTGGGGTTGAACTCCGATCGTTTGGATGTCAACTCCGATTATTTAGAGCCGAAGTCCGATCGTTTGGATGTCAACTCCGATCATTTAGAGCCGAACTCTGATCGTTGGCGATCGTTGATGGCGATCTCGAAGCCTGTGAGTGGGAAACGAAAGGGTTCTAAAGATGTTGTTCGGGCTGTAATACTAGCGCTTTGCCGAGAGCAGTTTTTGACTCAACGGCAATTATCTGAGCTATTGGTTCGATCGCCTCATACTTTGAGGAATGGTTATTTAAGTGAAATGATCCAGAATCATCAACTTGAATTGAGGTATCCAGATGTGCCTAATCATCCTCAGCAAGCCTATCGATCTTGGCTTGAAATGAATTGAATTCTTGATTGAGAATTGAGATAGGACTTGCTTTGGGTCTTATTTGAGATTTTACGATGAGGTCGATCGGGGCTAGGGTTGAGGTTGAAAAAATTGGGTATATTGGAGGAGTTCTGTTGTTGTTGCGATCGTTTTTTATGCCTAACTCTGTTGTGGTATGTGCTCTCATTTTGATGGGAATTGCGATGGTTTTTGGAATAGTTCAGATGATTTTAGATGCGGTGAGGATCTCCAAAAATCCGGTGGATCGTACTGCTGAATTAGAGTTCTGCCGGAGGCATGGTGTTGATATGTCTTTGGGTGACGATGGTAGCACCTGATCTAAATTTCGCGAAAAGCTGAGGGTCGTTTTGAGTGAAGTTGATCCGACTTTGCGGATGTGGGTTATCGTATGGCAACGGTGATTCTAGGGCTATTACGGGGTCCAAAATCCCAGCGAAAACGATCGAAAAATTTAGTCCAAATTTAGTCCAGAGTTAGAAAAGCGATCGAAAATACATCCCAAGATTCAATCTGAGTGAGCTTTTCAAGAAAATCAACCTGGACTGGTTAACTGCGGTACACACAGAAGTCCAAAGCCTTCATATAAGTTCAAAAGTACTACTACCATTTCCAGCGAAACTTCACACCCTAAAGCCCCAAGAGCCGCACCAAAATCCGAAGCAACTCCTCCAAATCTCCAGGAACTCGATATAGATTAAAGTCCTGAGTAATCACCTTAGCCTGCCGATCGAAACACCCAAACTGCCAAATATTCCCCGTCGAAATCGCACCATACAAAATCGGCTCCTCCGACTCAAACCACTGATCCAACGCAATCAACTCCA
>JAYUJY010000069.1:0-35170 GCA_043764895.1 Synechococcales cyanobacterium
ATGTCGATCGATCGACTTTCAGGGTAGAATGCAATCGCATTAAATCCAAACGTCTGTTGGCTTTGGGTGTGTTCGAGCTTACTCTCTAGGTCATAGACCATGCGTATGATTTCCAAAAAAATCCCGGTTTTCCTGTCAGTCTTAGCGTCTTCTCTTTTTCTATCCGCACTCCCTGCGCAAGCGGGACGATTAGTAAATTGGGGCTACAACACCCAGCAAAATCAGCTCGAATTTACAACAGACGAAGGGGTCCAACCCCGCGCCCAGCTCGTCACCAATCCCAGTCGTCTGGTCATTGATTTGCCTGGGACAAAATTTGGCCGTAAGCAGCTCATTCAAGCGATTAGCAATGCACCGGGCGTCAAATCTCTGCGCGTTGGACAATTTGACCCGCAAACCGCTCGTCTGGTTATTGAACTTGAATCGGGCTACACCATAGACCCCAATCAAGTCAAGTTTGAAGGCGTTTCTCCCCGTCAATGGCGCGTCACCCTTCCGCCCATTACCCAGCAAGCCGCCACAGGCGATAGCACCACAGGCGTCGAAGTTCCTGCACCATCAGGCGGATTCACGCCTCCAGTTTTTACCCAAACCCCGGCTTCCACTCCAGCACGAACGCAAGTTCAAGGCTTCCAAGTGACGGGCGACGGCTTCTTTATCCGGACCACCGGAGAACAGCCCCAAGTTCAAGTGACCAAAAGCTTCGATCGTCGCCAAATCTACGTTGATTTACTGGGCAGCACCCTCGCCCCCAATGCCAGCCCTAGAGATAGCATCGTCAATCAACGCGGCGTCTCCCGAGCCATCCTGTCCCAATATCGCCCCAATCCACCCGCCACTCGCCTCACCCTCAACGTCATGCCCAACAGCACCGAGTGGCAGGCCAGCAGTACGACCGACGGCAGCGGCGTGATTGTCATTCCGAAACTCTCGGGCGAGGCGGCGATCGTTCCCAGTGCAGGGCCAAGTGCAGGGTCGCTGAATCAAGTTCAGTCTGTAGAACTCGAAGGCGATCGACAACTTGTCATCCGCACCTCCGGACGCCTTACTTACACCGGGAACTGGGATAGAGCCTCCGGAGCCTATCGCATTACTCTGCCCTTCAGCCAGCTTTCCCCTACCGTACGCGGCCCAAAACTCACTGCCACCAGCCCCCTTCAACAAGTGCGATTGCGCCAGGAAGATGCCCAAACCGTCTCGGTCCTTGTCTTCCCCGCCTCCGGGGTCCAACTGGGCGAACTAAACCAAGCGGGTTCTCAAAGCGCAATTCTCCAACTTCGTCGCGCCGGATTCCAACCCGTCAATCCAGGCACGAGCATTCCCATTCCTCGGCCATTCCCCGGCCAAACCCGCGTACCAAACGGTCGGCAGCTTGTGGTGATTGACCCTGGACATGGCGGCCCTGATCCGGGTGCAGTTGGCATTGGTGGCATCCGTGAATCCGAGATTGTCATGGACATCAGCAACCAGGTCTCCAGTATTCTTCAGCAGCAAGGATTTTCAACTATTTTGACGCGCACCGGGGACTATGACTTCGATCTTGCTCCCCGCGTCCAGATTGCAGAAAATAACCGCGCCGCTATCTTTGTCAGCATCCATGCCAACTCCATTAACATGAGTCGTCCAGAGGTCAATGGTCTCGAAACCTACTACTTCAACAGTGGGGCAGATTTAGCGCGCACCATCCATAGCAATGTCCTCCAAAGCACCGGAATGCGCGATCGAGGCGTCCGAACGGCCCGTTTTTATGTGATCAGAAATACGTCTATGCCGTCAGTCTTGGTAGAGACGGGATTTGTGACGGGAGAGGAAGATGCGCGGAACTTCATGAATCCGGGTTTCCGCAGACAAATGGCAGAAGGGATCGCCCGAGGAATTGTGCAATATCTACGCGGCTAACTAGGACTGCGCGGCAGAAATAAGACCTTGATCTTTTCTTCGTTGGGTTTAGGACACGGCAAGCCATGTCCCTACATTCTCTTGAAAGATAAATCTGTAGGGGCATGGCTTGCCGTGCCCCAGACCCAACGAAGAAGAGTTGAATCGCTGGATTATTTAAGCCGCAGACGACTAGAGTGGTATAACTATCCCTAGCGAAATCGGTGCCTAAATCGGTGTTTAGATCGGTGCTTCGATCGCGGCTAAACATCTATATTTTTTAAAGAGGGATAGTGCGTTGAGGAGTCAGAAATTGAATCAATTGCCCATCGGTGTGTTTGACAGTGGCGTTGGCGGGTTAACGGTGTTGCAGGAACTCTATCGACAGTTACCGAACGAGTCGATTTTGTACTTTGGCGACACGGCGCGACTTCCCTACGGCACCCGATCGGCAGACGAAATCATTCAATTTGTGCGCGAAATCCTGAGTTGGATGGTGGGTCAGGGCGTCAAAATGGTGATCATGGCGTGCAACACCAGTTCAGCCTTGGCGCTCGAAGCCGTGCGATCGGAGTTTGATATTCCCATTTTAGGCGTCATTTTTCCAGGTGCAAAAGCGGCAGTGGCCGCCGGGAAACGCATCGGCGTCATCTCCACCCCCGCAACGGCCAAGAGTAACGCATACCGAAATGCGATCGCTGAAGTTGATCCGAATGCCCAAGTGTGGCAGGTGGGCTGTCCTGAGTTTGTGCCACTCATCGAGAGCGGTCGCCTTCACGATCCCTACACGTACCAAGTCGCGCAAGAGTATCTCGCCGCCTTGATCGAGAACGAAATCGACACGCTAGTTTACGGCTGCACCCATTACCCACACCTCGCGCCAATCTTGCAAGCCATCCTGCCCTCCACCGTCGTCTTCGTCAATCCTGCCGTCCAAACGGCCCTCGCCGCTGAACAAGAACTAGAGCTTCTAGGCATCGCCAATCTCGGGTCAGCATTACCGACTCAGTTTTACGTCAGCAGCGATCCAATGCCCTTCATCCAAATTTCTCGGCAATGGCTTGGATTCACACCGAAGGTCCAGTCGATCGCACTTCCGGAGTTAAAGGCCGCACTGCAAACCGCGTAATATTCATGGACTATCCTTGAACTCGATCGATCAAACTAGGGGAAATCAATGATTCAGGAAAGAGTAATCCTTCCAAGTAGTGGAACTTAATGCCATAGAGACTCTTGATTTCTCTAATTTGGTTGAGAATTTGATCGTGATCCACTCGTCTATTGTGTTTTACCCCAACAATCATTAAATTTTTACTCGTATGTTCTGACGATATGAATTCAAACACTTTTGTCTCATAGCCGCACCATTCGAGCAACAGCGCCCGTAGTCCATCCGTCACCAATTCAGATTGCCGCTCTAGCAAAATCCCAAACTTAAGCAAACTCTTCAAACTACCGCTAACCTGAACTTCTTTCCGAATCTGTTTGTGACAGCAGGGCGACAAGATAATCAGCGACGATCGGGCCTGAATTCCTTTATAGATCGCATCATCGGTGGCCGTATCACAGGCATGAAGTGCGATCGTAACATCGGCATTTTTCACCGCGCAGCTTTGAATTGTTCCATGCTCAAAGGTCAACCTATCAAACCCAACCGCCGCTGCCGTTGATTGACAGAAGTCGGCCAGTTCTTTCCGACCTTCTATCCCCGTCACTGAGACTTTTTTGCCCAGATTGTTATTCAGAAAGTCATAGATTGCAAACGTTAAATATCCCTTCCCTGATCCCATATCAACAACAGAAAATTCATCCTTTTCCGTCAATCCTGAGGGTTCCAATAATCCCTGAACAATCTCGACAAATTTATTAATCTGTCTAAACTTGTCTTCCATGGTCCGAACGATTTCGCCTTGCTTGTTGGTAATGCCTAGTCGGGTGAGGTAGGCATTGTCTTTCGCATCGATCGATCGTTTTTTCAGATGATTGTGCGCTTGCGGAACGGTGCTTTCAGGATCTGTAAACGTTGGTTTTATAACCGACAATTTCATCTCCCCTTTTTTTCTACATTCAAGCTGAACATCCTGTTTGAGTCCAAAGACCCTCGCACTCCCAAACTCAGTCCCAATTAACGTATTAATCAGACTAATACCGTCTTGAATCGAGTGATTTTTGACTATTTCATTCGTTTTATGATGATAGGTAAACGAAAGTTTTAGCCCCGACTTAAGCTGTACCACTCTAGCCACAATTTTAGTCAGCGTGCTGTCATGACCTTTGTATTGACCTAACGTCAGCCGAATAAATTCTTGATTCTCTAGGCTAGACGTTAAGGCCAATATAAATTGTGCTTGGGGTTCAGTGCTCATTATTTATTTAGGTAAGGTTCTCACAAAATCACTTTCTGGGCACTTTTAAGAATCCGATCGGGAATCACAACACCCATTTGTTTGGCGGCTTTGGGATTGACAACAAGGTTGAGTTGGCTGGGGGTTTCAACGGCGATCGCACCGGGCTTTTCTCCCTTTAAAATACGGACGACGAGTTTTCCCGTTTGTTTGCCGACATCTTTGTAATTGAACCCTAAGGTTGCAATGGCCCCCCGATCGACTGAATCCGTATCGCCTGCATAAACTGGCAACTGGTTTACGATTCCAACTTGTAACACCGCTTCTAAGGCTGAAACGATCGTGTTGTCCGTGGGGACGTAAATGCTATCGACTTTACCGACTAAGCTTTTCGCTGCCGTTGCGACTTCACTGGAGTTTGTAACCGTGACTTCGACGATCGTTAAGCCTTGGTTCGCCGCCGCTTCTTTCAGCAGTTTAATTTGCGTAACAGAGTTAGACTCGCCGGAGTTGTAGAGGACGCCGACGCGCTTGACCGTGGGGGTGATTTGGCGGATGAGTTCTAAGTGCTTAGCCAAAGGAGCGAGATCGCTGACGCCCGTGACTAGGCCGCCGGGAGATTGCAGATTCGAGACAAGCTTTGCGCCGAGGGGATCGGTGACGCCCGAGAAGACGATCGGGAGTTTGGGAGCTGCTGCAATAGCTGTTTGAGCGGAAGGCGTCGAGATAGCAACGATCGCATCCGGGGTTTCGCCTGCAAACTTCTTAGCAATTTGAGCCGCTGTACTGGGATTGCCTTGCGCGGTGGCCCATGACCATTTCAGATTTTTCTCTGGGTCATAGCCCGCCTGAATCAACTCTTCTTTTAGCCCGTCGCGAATCGCATTCAGAGACGGATGCTCGACAATCTGAGTCACGGCGATCGACTTTTGGCCTGAATCTGACGCGGGTTTGGACGGACTGCAACTGGAGAGAACCGTTGTTGCTGCGATCGTCCAAAGCGTCACGCCAAGCAGCGGTTTTACTAGCGGTTTAAATGAGCAAGAAAGATTAAACATCGCCACACCATCCCAACACTATGAATAAAATAAACGTCCCTCTCAATGCTCAATTCTCACCTCTCAATTCTTAACTCTCATCTCCTCCCCCAACCGAGTGGGTTGCTCATAGACCCGTTTGAGCGTCCGCAAATCCCGAGGCGAAATCGGGGGGGGATCTTTGACTTGGGCAAAATACATTACATCTTTAGCATCAATACTGTGGCCCCAAATCCCTAGGGCGTGCCCCATCTCATGACAGGCCGCCGACTGCATCACCCCATCCGCTTGCCCTGGAGGAAGGGCGATCGTCATCCGATGGCGCAACATGGGAGTGGGCGAATCGGGCATCACCGGAATAACATCCCATCGAGTTTCCGCTGCTCGAAACCGAGGAAGGGCCGTACTCCCTGCCGGACGATTCAATTTGAAACGCATGGCTTTAATCTGAATTTGAGCGTCGTCTTGTCCACCCGTCGCATCTATAATTTCTAGCGGGAAATAAGGCGTCCACGCTTCTACCCCGTTTCGCACCGCCGTTTGCCACCGAAGATCGCCAGCCGGATCGATCGATACGCGCACTGGAAACTCAGTCCAAAGCAGATACCCGACTTTAACTTTCTGAATCTGATCAAAATAATCCGATGCGCTGGATAGTCCGAGTTCAGCAGTCATCGGAAGCTGGGCGATCGAGTGCAAAAGCTGAGCCGGAACCGCCTTGGTTTTGGCATCAGGCAAATTAGTCGAGACCGCAAACGCGATTTGTGCGGTCAAGAAGAGTCCCCACAAAAAGGCGATCGTCAATCCAACCGATCGCAACAGATCGCGCTTCAGCCTAATCACACGCGGATCCAACCTGCGCTCAAGACCACCGTTAGGCCCATAAAAACCGCAAACAACGTCCACGTCACCCGATTTAGGGTCATCTCTGCACTCTTCGCACTCGTAAAAAGCTGGGACTGTCCGCCCAACCCACCGAGACCATCCCCCTTCGGACTGTGCAACAGCACTAGAATAATGAGTCCCGTCGCCGAAAACATCCAAATAAACTTGATAACCGTAATGATATTCACGGAAGGGTTCCTGCCAAAATTAATGATCTACCTACACCAAAATATACTCGATCGAGTCATCTAGAACGATCGAGTTTACCGGGCTAGTGCTCTAGCTTCACCGGAGTCCGATTCACCCGAACCTCGAAATCTGCTTTTTGAATCATCGATCGTCCGGTCATCTCGTCCGGCTGCGGGATTTGGAGAATGTCCAAAATCGTCGGCGCAATGTCCGATAGCCGTCCGTCATCTCGCAGATGAATATCCGTTCCATGGCCGGGGATTCTCACATTTTCGCCTTCCACCAAAATAAATGGCACTAAGTTACTCGTGTGGGCCGTCCAAGGATTCCCATGCTCGTCCCACATCTGTTCAGCATTGCCATGATCAGCGGTAATGAGCGTCGTGCCCCCCACCCGCCCGATCGCATCCACTAGCCGACCAAGGGTCCGATCGACCGTCTCAAGTGCCTGAACCGTTGGCTCGATTTTGCCCGTATGGCCGAGCATGTCGGGGTTAGCGTAGTTAATCACAATCAGAGAATACTGCCGACTCCTCACCGCCGCAATCGCCCCCTTGGTTACGGCTTCCGCAGACATCGCCGGGGCCAAATCATAGGTTGAAACCATTGGACTAGCGACCATTTCACGGTCTTCACCGGGGTAGGGGTTCTCTAAACCGCCATTAAAGAAATAAGTGACATGAGCATACTTTTCCGTTTCAGCCGTGCGGAACTGTTTCAACCCCCGCTTTGAAATCACTTCGCCCAACATATTAGTCAAGCTCATCGGCGTATAGGCGACGTCCACGTTGAGCGTTGAGTCGTATTGCGTCATCGTCGCAAAGGTCAGCGGCTTCAGCATCGATCGATCGAAGCCGTTAAACTCAGGATCGACAAAGGCTTGGGTGAGTTGACGGGCGCGATCGGGCCGGAAATTAAAGAAAATCACACTATCCCCGGACTCCACAGCCCCCGGAGCGAGTCGAGTCGGCAGAATAAATTCGTCAGTCTTCCCAGCCTCATAAAATGCATTCAGCGTCTCTACCGCCGATTGCCCGGTGCCTGCTCCGTCTTGGGTCATCACGTCGTAGGCAAGCTGAATTCGATCCCAGCGATTATCTCGATCCATCGCAAAATAGCGACCGCTGAGCGTGGAAATCCGACCTACACCGATCGTATCAATCATGGCCTGGAGTTTGGCAAAGGCTTCAACGCCTTCCTTAGCAAGCGTATCGCGACCATCAGAGATGCCGTGGACACACACATCCGTCAAGCCCTGTTCTTTCGCCAGTTTCAGCAAACCCGAAATGTGAAGAAGATGCGAATGCACGCCGCCTTCAGAGCACAAACCCACCAGATGCAGCTTGCCGCCTCTCGCTTTGGCTGCACTACACGCCTTGACGAGCGCTGCATTACGCCCGATCGCACCTGTCTCCACCGCATCTGTAATCCGCACCAACTCCTGCGGGACCACTCGTCCTGCCCCAATATTGAGATGCCCCACTTCTGAATTTCCCATCTGCCCATCAGGCAAGCCCACATCCTTACCAGAGGTCCGAATCAGGGTGCGTGGATACGCCGCCCACAGGCTATCCATAATGGGCGTATTGGCCGCAGCGATCGCGTTCCCATCGGCGGATTCACGGTAGCCCCATCCATCTAAGATAACCAACACAATGGGAGAAACTGGCACCTGCGCCATGGGTTACATTCCTTTGTTTTTGACTATATTTTCTTGGGTAAAATCATACCACCCTGCACCCAGACTCAATCTTTAGACGCTCTATAGAAAACTTCTCATAATCATTACAAAAATCAATACCTCGCAAACCATGAGATGGGAAATGAGATAGGAAATTTCTCGATCTGATGCATTTACAGCGCTCCACAGCTAACTCTCACAGCTAACCATTGCATCTTAAATTTCGATTAATTTTAGGTGGGACCACGGGCATGGGAAGCAGAGTTTGCACCGAGAAAATCAGTTGAGGAAGAGACTGGGTAAGCCGCTTTTGAGCCGTGACGGTACCGGGGCTGCTGTCGATGCAATACTCCTCGTTCAACCGAACTCCAGCGCTTTCGGTGCGCAGTGGGATCTCTCGAAGAGGGGGCTGGTAGACGGCTGGGTTGGGAGACGCTTTAGAAGAACTATTGGGAGACGCTTTAGGAGAACCACTGAGAGAGCTGTTGAGAGCGTTTGAAGAATTGCTCGGTGGGATACGGCTACAAGCTCCCAAAAGCAATAACGGAAGACTCAACGCAGCCCTAAAAAGCCCTGAAATCCTGACCATGGGTAAGACAATTTTCCTAATCAAAACGGTAAGAAGCACATTCCTGTTCTGTGAGTGTTGACGAGGGAGTAGGCCGAAAGTTACAGTCCGCTCTCGAACACATAGAGGCATGATAAAAAGGCATCTAAAGACGAAGGGTACATAAAGTCTACGTAGTGGATTGTTATAAAAATCACGATCGCCTCTATCAGAACGTCACGGGAGTGATCCAGCCGCACTATCCAATTAAGTGAGCCGGACCTTAAAGTTTTACTTAAATTTTATTTGGAATTCATTTAGACTTGCAGTAACTATCCCGAATTTAAGGTCCTGGTTTTAATGATCGAACTTCACTGTCACACGACATTTTCTGATGGCACCTTAAGTCCTACCCGTCTAGTAGAATCGGCGGTGATGGCCGGGGTCAGAGCGATGGCCATTACGGATCACGATACGCTGGCGGGCTGGGATGAGGCCAGAGAAGCTGCGAAGGATCCCGACCTGTACGATCGCTTATCTCAGCCGTCTTTTTCGGTTGATCAGCCGATCGAGATTGTGCCGGGATTAGAGCTGAGCACGGTTTGCAACGGAAAGTCGATGCATATCTTGGGCTTTTATCCCGATCGTGACAAGCTGAATGATCCCCTTGCGGAACGGCTTGCAGGGCGTAAGCGTCGGGCACAGGCGATGTTGGATAAGCTTGAGGCGTTGGGCTATCCGGTGGAGTTGCCCCCGATGGGACCGGGGATGGCTCCAGGGCGGCCCCATATTGCGCGGGCGTTGCGAGAGGCGGGGTATGTGAAGGATTCGAGGGAGGCGTTCGATCGGTTTTTGGGAGAGGGAATGCCTGCTTGTGTGGATTATGAGAAATTTTATGCGTCGGAGGGGATTGAGCTGATTTTGGCCTGTGATGGGATTCCGGTGTGGGCGCATCCTTATTTGTTTCGGGGTGGGGAGGTGGAAGCCGTGTTGCCGAAGCTGGTGGAGGCGGGATTGATGGGGATTGAGGTGTTTCATCCGAGTCATACGGAGTATCAGCAGGAGAAGTTAGCGACGTTTTGTGAGACTTATGGATTGCTGATGACGGGGGGGAGCGATTATCACGGGCCGGGGGCGGGGCATCATTCGGGGCTTAATAGTCAAAATGTGGGGATGGATTTGTTGGATGCTTTGAAGGGCGCGCGAGGGGAATAAGCGGGGTACGATATGGGGAGATTTTGTGTTTTGGGGTTTTGGATTTATTTATGTCTACTGATCTCACGCCTGTAAAACCTTCGTTTGCGGTTCGGAAACATGAACATGAACTGATGGAGGCTTCGATCGCGCCCCATCCTAAGACGTTCATTATTTTGTTGTTGCTGGCGGTGGGGGTGATTCTGATCGGGATGCTGCTGGGAAAACAATGGGTGACGATCGGGGGATCGATTCTGGCAGTATTGATGTCAGGTCGAATCTTTTATCCGTCGGTGAGGGCAGCGTTGGGTGAGTTGCTGTCGCCCACGGATGGCGGGATTTTGATTGCGTCGGTTGGGTTGGGCGTGGGGTTTGTTGGTTTTTTGCAGGCGATGGGGGCGGGACGATGGATTTCGTTCCAATTAGCGGATGCAAATTGGGATGCGATCGGGGCGTTGGGGGAAGTGTTTGGGGCGTTGGGGCAGATTTTGATTGCGGTGTTGGCGGTGTACATTGCATGGCGACAATATGTGATTTCAAAAGATCTCACCATTCAACAAAACATCATTACTCAACAACAAACCATTGATACCTATTTTCAAGGGATCTCTGATCTAGTTTTAGATGATGAAGGCTTGCTGGAAGATTGGCCCCAAGAACGGGCGATCGCAGAAGGCCGAACGGCAGCGATTTTTAGTAGTGTAGATGCGATCGGGAAGGCGAAGATTCTTCGGTTTTTGTCCCGCGCTAAGTTGCTGTCGCCGCTGAAGCGAGATCAAAGATTGGGTCGCCCAATTCTAGATGGGCAAGGCGGCTATGCTGAAGACCGGATTGCGGGAACGCGCGTGATTGATCTGGGCGTTATGCTGGCCGGAAGTGATTTGGAAGATAGTGATTTGCGGTGGGTGGATTTGAGTGAGGCTAATTTGATTCGGGCGGATTTGAGTAATTGCGAACTGGTGAAATGTAACCTCTCTCGGACGATTTTGGTCGGGGCAAATTTGCGAAATACAGATGTTAATGCAGCCCAGTTTTTCTATGGCAAACTTGAGACCGCAACGCCTCGCAGCCGCACCGATGTTCCTAATTATCGATCGGGTGAGTTTACCGGAGCGGTGGTGGAAAACGCAGACTTTACCAATGTGGAAGATCTTTCAGAAGAACAGCGTTGTTATATCTGTTCGTGGGGCGGCACTCAAACCCGATCGACCGTTCCGGGCGGCTGTGACGGCATCCCGAATCGATTAGGACGATAGCGATTGGCTTCTATACGATCAGAATGCAGTGCTATGATCACATTATTACTGCACCCCTAAAACCCATGCCCCGCACTGCTCTAACCTGGACTGAACTCGACGCCCTTACAGACTTTGAAGTCGATCGAACTAATGGCCCTACCAATGCTAAGTCCCGACTTCGGTTATTTGGTAAAACTGAGGCGGACGTCCGGGTAACGTTGTACCGGGATAATCATGCATGGTGCCCCTACTGTCAGAAGATTTGGCTGTGGTTAGAGGAGAAAGAGATTCCCTACCGCATCGAAAAAGTAACGATGTTTTGTTATGGAAATAAAGAAGCTTGGTACAAGCGTAAGGTTCCATCAGGAATGCTGCCTGCGCTAGAACTAGACGGTCGGATGATTACTGAAAGTGACGATATTCTGATTGCGCTAGAAAAAGCCTTTGGACCGCTAAATCTTGCCATGAACGATTCGCAAGTAAAACCGATGCGATATCTAGAGCGATTGCTATTTCGGGTTTGGTGCAACTGGCTATGCAGGTCACAATCACAACGGGATGATGATCGAAGTCGTGAACAGTTTATCGACGTGATGCAGCAAGTTGAAACGGCATTATCAGCAACGCCAGGACCGTACTTTTTAGCTGAGTTTGGCACCGCAGATGTGATCTTTACGCCATACGTAGAGCGCATGAACGCGAGTTTGTATTACTACAAAGGCTACTCCATGCGAGAAATCCATCCGCGTTTTGCTGAGTGGTGCAGCGCCATGGAAACCCGATCGACGTACCGGGGAACCCAAAGCGATTTTCACACCCACGTCCATGACCTGCCGCCCCAAATGGGAGGCTGTTACGAAAACGGCACCCCGCAAATGCAGGTGAATAAAACTCGGGTCAATCAAGGTCCGTGGTTTGGGCTTCCTGACGTTGGGTATCCGGAACCCGAAACCTCCCGCGTTGAGGCACTGCGCCGTGTTATCCAACACCGAGCCAACATCATCAAAGTGAATCCAGCCGACGATCGCACCTTTGATGAAGCCTTGCGGTGTGCGTTGACGGTGATGATGACAGACGAACCTTGTACTCCTCCCGCTGAGATGGATGTGGCGTTGCGATATCTGCGCGATCGGGTTAATGTCCCCCGCGATATGTCCATCTACGCCGCAAAACGATTACGTACGGCCCTAGAAGAAACGGCAGCATTGGTGGGCGATCGGCAACCTGCGCCATTACCCGTTCAGAACCGCCGCGATCAAGATCCTATCAATTTTGCGGCGGCGTAGGAGTTCGATCGAGCATTCTCAATTTAGACTTGCGGAGCTATGGCCGAACATCTGACCGTGCAGTAAACTATGTCTATCTTCTAGGATTTTAATAAGACTCAAACCTGTTAAAGAGAGTCTACACAAACGGAAACAACATCTATGTTGAAAGCGATCGAAGTCATCATTGAACCCAATGGCATTATCCGACCATTAGAGGCTCTGTCTGTCACCATGCCAACGCGGGCCATCCTCACTCTTAACACTCACCCACAGTCTCAATCTGAGAAAGGCAGCGCTGCTTCTCTGTTAAAGTTCCTAACCACTTATCCGCTTCCATTAGAATATCACCGTAGCGCCGCAGAAATTGAACACCAAATTAATGAAGAACGATCGGCATGGGAATAGCGCAAATCAAAGTTTATTAAAGAGTTTGCTCACCTTGGCAACCGAAGTACTGTTCGATCCATTTACTCAGATCGATCGTCTGTAAAGTTGTCGATCGCTTCGACCATGCCTTCCGAGTAGGGTTCCAAATCGGCTAACTGAGCGTTTTCTCTAGATATCCATCAAATGCAGCTTGGGTGATTAAATCTCTTTCGATTAAGAGCTTACGGGTGCTGGCTAAATGTATTGCGCGGATGGGATCTTGAAGTTCGTAATGTGGAAGAATAATAAGTGTGTCTGATTTAAGATGTTGAAATACTTTTTGGGAACCTGAAACGGCACGAATATCAAATCCTAGTCGGATCAAGAGTTTTGAAAGGTCATCAAAGGTAATGGGATCAGATTTCATGACGAAAACTCTCCTGTATTTGGTGAAGGACTCGATTCTTATAGGTCGCAAATAAGTGAACGGCAGTTTCATCTATTATATTCTGTTTTTCTAGATGAATGGTGTAGGTGTTTCCCAATGCGGATAAATCTAATTCGGACAACTTAGCTTGTAGGTAATACCAGTAAGCAATCTCTTCCTGTGCATGGTAAAAAATTAGAATAAATGGCATTGGCTCCTGTAGCCAAAGATCCAAATCTTTTGTATTCAGTACGATCGGGATGGTCGGCGCGGTTGGGTCGGCGATCGGGGTATCGGTTGCTTTAACCTGAACGTAGATCGCGCCGTTCTCAATTTCACCGGATGCGTTGTAGGTCGAGATACTGAGATCAGTTCCGTAGTCATAGGCGATGCGCTCTGCGGAATATCCACATCGCAAAATAAAACGCTCAACATGATTGATGCTGAGGTCTGCAATGATATGTTGCCTCGTTCGTCGCTTTCTGGGCATGACTCTAGGGGTGTAAGTCTGTTGGATGGTACTACAGATTTCTAAACCACTGACAGATTGAGGTTGAGGTTGGCGATTCCCATTTCGGGTGCAGGAACTGTTTGAAGAGGGAGGGTTTGCCGCCTCAATTCACTCAGGTCGATCGTCTGTGAAGTTGTCGATCGCTTCGACCATACCTTCTGAGTAGGGTTCCAAAATAGTGGCGGCCACATGCAAATCGGCGAGGGCTTGGCTGAATTCTTCTGAATCGGGGTCGTTTTCGCGTAGTTGATCGATGGCGACGATCGCCGCTTGGAGCTGGGGTAAATATTCGGACATATGGCGCTGTAGGCTGGTGAGCGATTTCTCTAGTGCGAGAGTCTTCATTTGTTAAGTCTCCTTTGAAGTTTGGCAATTTGTTGGCGGCAATTAGCAACGGTCTTTTCCCAATGAATGATCAGACCTTGATCTTGCTCAGGATCAGTTTTGCTCCGTTCTTGGTCAATTTTCTCCATGTGGTCGGCTAGTGCGCGATATTGCCCTTCGAGTTGTTTGCGGTAGTCTTTATTCTTGGTCATCGATCGGAACTTCAATTACCTGCATCTTAATCATAGCGGTTTTGTTAGGGGTTGCGATCGGCTATTAACGCAGGAAATAGTGAGGAGATCGATCGGATTTCTCCCTGAGCAATGGAGAAATCTGCGTATAATGGGAACAGCGTTAGAAATGATGTCGTTCAATGGCGAGAGGAGGACAATAAGTGAAGTTAACCCGTAGTAGTGTTTTTATAGCCAGCGGGATATTCCTATCCCTATTTTTTATAGCACTTGTTGCCGACCCAATGGGAAACATTCAAAGAATTATATTTGAACAACGAGGCTTAAAACCTCAGCAACAACCTCTTGTTGAACTAGATTCAGTCACAGGACTACGATCGCCAAAATCCTTAACCAAACTTTCTAGCCCTACAGGGATTGAAACTCCAACGCTCGACGATTTACGAAAGGGCTTGAAAAGTTCAAATGTGAATGACCGGATTGAAGTATTAAAGATATTGATTCAGCAACAAGGGCTAGTGAGTGAAGTGATTCCAGATGTCATCATTGCTTTGAAAGATAAAGATGCAGGGGTGAGACATTTATCTGCCACAGCCTTGCAATGGAGCGGGGAAGCTGGTCTTGTTGCCATTCCAGCACTCACTCAAAATTTGACAGACCCTGAGCCAATCGTGCGCTACGCCGCAAGTAGCGCAATCGCTTACTTGCAGAATGAGAATTTAATGATTGACGTCAAGCCTATAGATTTTCAGAAGTCTTTGCTATTGCTCAATCAGCCCAATTCCAATCTAAAGTCTGACGTGTTACTTACGATCGCCAACATGGAGCAACCCAGTCAAGACGCCGTTCCATATCTAATTCCACTTCTTAAGGACAAATCGTCAGATATTAGGCTAAAGACGATCGATGCTCTGATAAACATTGGAGATGCTTCAATAATTGCTGTTCCATATCTAATTCCATTATTGAAAGATCCTGACCAAGCTATTCAGCAGCGTACTCGTGCGACTTTAGAGATTTTGGGAGCCGCAAACTGAGCAATACCACTAAATATTGGAAGCTTAGATATAAAAATATGCCTTACAAAAAAAGTATCAGATTAGTTAGTCTTTCAATTGTCCTACTAGGAACAGCTACTACTGGATGTGATTATGTTGTTCGAGAGCAATATTATCGTCGTGCGGAAGAAGCAACACAACAGTTTAGGACGCGACTAAGTAGTCCGAACACTAATGATCGTAGACATCTTGTTTATGACATTTTCAACTTCAACGGGGCGTCAGGATTGTCCGCTGAGTTAACAATCGGTGAACTATACCCTAGACTTCTAAACGATCCTAATATACAAATACGACGTAATACCATTTCGTTGATTGGGTCGATATCAAACTCTCAAGGTAGTATTGGAGGAGAAGCTTCACCCCTCTTGAATTATGCTCTTCAGGATCCCAATCCTGGGGTCCGTAAACTAGCGTCTCAAGTCGCACTTTCCGGAAATTTTTCCAAACAATTAGTCCGCCCTGAATTAATCAGACGGCTAGCTGACCCTGATGAACGGGTTCGACGAGCATCGATTTATAGCCTTGTCGCTGGTTCTTATGAACTAGAACAGAAATCAATAGATGAGCAAAATTTGCTCCAAAATTCTAGCCCCGAAGCTCGTGAAAGTTTGGCAATACTGTTACGGTATCGTCAATCTTTTGACGACTCCGATCTGTCCAAGTTGCTAAAACTGACCCAAGATACCAACTCTAAAGTCCGAAGTAGATCCATTTGGACTTTAGCAAAGTGGATTAAGAAGTATTCAGGAAGAAATCCAAGAATCATTCCACTACTTCTACCATTTCTCAGAGATTCAGACCCTTCCATTAGGATGTCAACTGCTTACGCGCTAGGACAATCGGGAAGGTCAGCAGTCAAAGCGATTCCGTACCTTGTCACACTACTGAAAGATAAAAATAGCTTGGTGCGGAGCTATGCGGTAGAAGCATTGGGGAATATCGGTTCATCTCAAGAGATAAGGTCTCACCTCAACCCTCTTCTCAATGATTCATCTCTATTAGTTCGGGAGCTTACGAGTAAAGCATTACAAAAAGATAGAAGTTAGACTCGATCGTATCTCCATTCATTCATAGACCATAAAGCCTTTCAGATGGCTGGCTCAAAGAGCATCGCCTTTCCCCCACGGTTTACAATGGTAGAGTCGATCGCATAAGGCTCTACCTCATGATCACCTACGTCACCCTCCCCGAAGCCACCGCTACTAACATCGTCCAACTCCCCGATCGCCAAAGGTGGGTCAGAGACTATCGCCTCTAGAAGTCAGTCGCGCTATACTTGAAATGCCGCTCCGGGTCACACTTGCTATGCCGATCGCTGAACTCATCGAACAAACCCGCTTCCTCACCAATAACCTTGGGGAACAAACAGATGTCGTTATCCCGATCGATACATGGAATACAGTCATTGCCTTAGTTCAAAGCCTTGAATCGATCGATGATGCTCACTGGGCGCAGCAAGCCGAGCAAGCCCGAAATAATAGCGCAATGGTCGGAACTGATCTATTCACTCAAGAAATCAAACTTTTAGCAGCTTTGGACGTGTAAATCAATGCCTAAACTTGATGGATTAGGTCAGGCACTAGATTTTCTAAAAGGTCTACAGCCCAAAATTGCTGCTCAAATTGCAAAAAAGATATTTGCACTCAACCTTGACCCACTGCCGAGTGATAGCAAAGCTCTCGTCGGTTATCCAAGTTATTTTCGAGTTGATATTGGAGAATATCGCATCGTCTATTCCTACGTCCCAAGTGACGATCTCGTACAAATTATCTTAGTTGACAAACGGGATGATGATGAAGTCTATAAGCGGTTAAAACGATTACTCGGATATTAGGCTTCAGGTACAACCGATCGCCCTTCCCCACGGTTTACAATGGAAAGACCGAGCTTCTTTGGTCGTAATGAATCAATACCTAAAACTAAATCGCACAAGGATTAGCGATCGTAATTTCAGTCCGAACGCCTGGTTTTGGCTCAATAATTCGAGTTTTTAATCCGGCATCTTTGAGTTGCTGCTGTAATTCTTGAGGTCCACCTTCAGCTTTGAACGCTTTGATCAAGATTCCTTCAAAATTGATATCCCCGCCAGCAGCCGTGGGCAACATCACCTGAGGCTTAACCCACTTTGCAAGTTCGAGGGAAGTGGCCATTCCTTTAATAAATGCACCCACGATCGGCAACTTCAAATCAATCATGGGCGTGAGGACCACATCAATTTCACCGATTTCTTTGAGCTTCGGTGAATGATAACCATGTGGCTCATAATACAGCGTCGTACCTGTTAACAAATCGCGCATGACATAAGCATTTTCCTTAGTACTCGGACCGACAGTCGATCCTTCTAATGCCTGGATTTTGACCCGATCGTCTAATGTAAACACCCGATCGTGTTCAAGTGTCGTCACCTGTGTAAAGCCCAAAGCCGTCGCGACCTTTGCAGCAGCCGGAGATCCCACGACTGGAATCGACTTATCCAATGCTTTCAACGTCGGCGGATGGGCATGATCTTCTAACCCTTGCGACAACACAATCAGATCAATATTTTCAGGAATCGCCCGATCGCTTTTGCGAAATCCCCGAAAGAACCACTTCGCATTGCCAAACATCAAATCCCCCACCAACCACGGGTCCATCAACACCCGAGTCGTCCGATCGCTCTCCCCAAACTCTACTAACCAAGAATTACTGTCTAACCAAGTCAAATACATAATCAGCTCCATTTAAATTCTAGGTTTGTAAGTCTCAATTCCTAAGCCCAGGCATCCGCTCCGGTAATTTCAACTGTAAAGGTTTCACCTAAAATATCCACTAGATCACCTTGGCGTAATTTCCGACCTCGACGGGTCTCAATAGTGCCATTCACTCGCACTTCCGCCGACTGAATCAGCACCTTCGCTTGGCCGCCCGTTCCCACAGCACCCATCAGCTTCATAAACTGATCGAGCTTAATAAACTCCTCTGACGGTCCAAACTCATCTTCTGACCATCCATCCGGCACCACATGACTCACAGCATCACTCATCCGATCGCTCCTGTCCCTAAAAGTCGTATAAACTAACAACCGCCTCATCCTTCTAAATTGTCCCACACATCATGCCGACCCTAACCCAAATCCTTCAACGTATCGATGGCGCTAGCTACAAGGCATATCACGATCTCAAAGGCGCACATCCCTTCCCAGATTTTACGCTGATCTTCGATCGCATCCAGGGCGACCCATTCGCATCACCGAGCCAATGCCGCGTCGTCATGAACAATACCGTTGCACAGTTTCCCGAGCATTTGTTCTCCAACGAAGTCCGGGCGATCGCCCTGCGAGACTATCTCACCCGCGAATTTCACACGAATTCCGCTTCATCTCAAGCCAAACGCGGCAGCGGCAACAGCGGACGCCTAACGATCGCCCCCGCCAGCCAATCCGTACTCGATCGCTCTGCTGCATTAATCAACACCACCGAAGTCGAATTGCGATTTCTAGTCGGACTTCCCGCTTATGGCAGACGAATCGCTGGGCGAGAAGCCAATGAATTGCTGTGCGAAGACTTACCGAGACTCATCGATCGAGTTTTAAAATACGCGAGTCTGAACGCTAGAGCGATCGAACATCACATCAACACCGTAGAAGATACCCAACATCTTCGCGAACAGCTTGAAGACCACAATTTGATTGCATTCGTCGCCAACGGTTCCATCCTTCCTCGAAGAAGCGGCGTAGACGATCGCCCACTCACCGCAGACGTCATCCCCTTCACCAGTCCAATATCCTTAGAAGTCACGCTTCCAACGCTGCACCAAGGCGACATCACCGGAATGGGCGTTCCCAAAGGCATCACCTTGATCGTTGGCGGTGGATTTCATGGCAAATCAACGCTTCTCCATGCGATCGAACGCGGCATATATAACCACATTCCCGGCGACGGTCGCGAGGGCATTGTCAGCAACGTCACCTCGGTCCGAATCCGCGCCGAAGAAGGCCGTGCCATTACCAACTTAGATCTCTCCCCCTTTATCAATCACCTGCCCTTCGATCGATCGACCACCCAATTTTCGACCCCAAATGCTAGCGGCAGCACCTCCCAAGCCGCCAACATTCTCGAAGCCCTCATTTCAGGATCGCGCGTTCTCCTCCTCGACGAAGACACCTGCGCCACCAATTTCATGATCCGCGATCGTCGAATGCAGCAGCTCATCGCCAAGAATCAAGAACCCATCACGCCCTTCCTCGATCGCGTCCGCCAACTCTATGATGAACAGGGCATTTCCACCATTTTGGTCATGGGCGGCTGCGGGGATTATCTCGACGTTGCAGATACGGTTATTGCAATGGATTCATTTCAGGCCAGTGACGTAACCGAGAATGCGAAAGCGATTGCCCAAGCCAACCCAATCGATCGCACCGTCGAAATCACGGGACGATGGGACTACCATCACAACCGAACGCTAGAAGCAGGATTTCTCGACCAAGTTGATCAAAGCGATCGTCGAAAGATTAGGATTGACGGCGTGAATGAAATTTCGATCGGCGATTGCAAGATTGACGTATCCCAAATCGAACAACTCGAAGAATCCGGCCAACTCCGCACCCTAGCCGCCCTAATCCAAACCCTCAACCAGCAGCTCCCTAGCAATCCCGACGTTCAGCAAGCGTTAACCCATTGGGTTCAGCAACCTTTTGACGATCTCACCAGCTATCCTCAAGGCGACTTGGTGCGGGTTAGAACCCTTGAACTCGCAGCAGCGATCGATCGGATGCGATATTTGACGTAACGTGCAACCTAGGCTCAATGTCGGTCCGATCGCTTTGACTGCTGAAACTCCAAAACCTTGGCATATAAAATTGATACAGATTCTTGCCCGAAAAGTTCTTCCTTAAGTTTTAGGTAGTCTCCACTTCCCGAATTACAAGCCGCCCAAAAACGAGAAACCTTCGATGGCTCCATATTCACAAGTAGGATTTGCAGCCCTTCCTGTAAAACTTGTTGCTCATTGCTAACCTTAATCATCCTTACTCACCTCCAAAACTTATCTTATTCTATCTCGCCGATCGCCGCTAAGTTGCTATGCTATGAAGTGCGATCGCAGTTCTAGGTCACGCGTATGTCTACTCACCGCCGCATTCTCAAGCCAGACCAATCTTACACGTTCCATAGCTACTTCACCTTAAAATTTGCCATAGCCGATATCTTGCGAGAACTGGACGCCACTTACCATCTAGCCCATCTCATCCTGCCCGTTTCTCCCATTGGAACGATTCCAACGATCGCAGAACTTAGTCACCGGATCGATCGCACTCGACAACAAGTTAGCTTAGAAAGTGAAATGGCTAGACGAGAAGTTTTGATATCGCCAATTTTGTTAGAAGTTGCCACGTCCATCAACGCTAGAGTCAACATTGAGTACAGCATTGATGTCAGCCAATACCTTAAAGGTGAACTAGACTACTACCTCGAATCCACCGATCAACTCCTCGTCATAGAAGCCAAAAAATCAGACCTCACCCGAGGATTTGTTCAGCTTGCCGCCGAACTTATCGCCCTAGATCAATGGACCGATCGCACCAACCCATTACTCTACGGTGCCGTCACAACAGGCGACTCCTGGGTTTTCGGATGCTTCGATCGCGCCCATCGCACCGTCACCCAAGACCTCAAAATCTACCGCGTCCCCGAAGAGTTGCCCCACTTGGTTCTCATCTTAGCTGGCATCCTCACCCACGCCGATCGACTCTAACCTTACTTCACTCCAAAGTTCTCTCATCGCACTTGCATTATAACGATCGTTCGATATACAATAAATTTGCTCTAAACTTCCCTTTGCTCATGCCCAAAATAGTCGATCGTGAACGGTACCGAAACGAACTCCTCGATCGATGTTTCTCGCTATTTACCGATCGAGGGTACGCTGCCATTTCCATGCGACAGATTGCCGAAGGATTGGGCGTTTCGACGGGGACGTTGTACCACTACTTTGACAGTAAACAAGATATTTTTGGAAAGATGGTGTTGAGTCGAATTGAGAAAGATCTGCGGGAGTTTGGGGACAGATTGCAGCATCTAGAATCCATAGAAGCCAGGGTGGAACTTGTGTTCAACTATTTTGGAACTTGTCAGGATGAAATCTTTAAGGAAATCAGTCTTTATTTAGAATATTACCAAACTCAACTCAAACATGAACCCGGAGAACACACGATTTTGAATCAAGTTTACGATCGACTCTTCCCCGAAATTGAATCCACTTTAGGCATCACAAACCCGATCGCAGCTCAATTGCTATTTAGTAGCATTGATGGATTGCTGATATCACGGATTTATGGCTGCACTATTGATTGGGAAGGTCAAGGGAAACTGATGGGAAAAATGATGGCGATCGTTGGAGGTTCTGAATCATGAACACGATCGTAAACTCCCTCAAGAAACCCTGGATCATAGGTTTAATAAGCAGTGCCACGCTCACTACAATAGCCCTCGTCGCCTACGTCCTTACCCAAACCAAACCCGCACCGCCCACTCAAGTTCAAGCACCCCCCACGCGAGTTTCCGCCCTTGGACGCCTGCAACCTGAATCCGAAGTCCTCAAACTTGCCGCACCTTTGGCACTAGATGGCGATCGGATTCTTGACCTGAAGGTTAAGGAAGGCGATACGGTCGTCGTGGGTCAAGTGATTGCCATTCTAGATTCACGCGATCGGCTCCAAAACGATGTCAACCAAGCCAAAGAACAAATCGCCATTGCGCAGGCTAAGCTGAATCAAATCAAAGCAGGCGCAAAAACAGGCGAAATCAACGCTCAAACATCCACCGTCGATCGTGCTAAAGTCCAGCGTCAGGGCGATCTGATTACACAACGGGAATCACTCACCAAACTAGAAGCCCAATGGCAAGGCGATCGTACGGCTCAACAGGCAACCATTGCAAAATTCAACGCTGAACTGAACAACGCCCAAGCCGAATACGATCGTCATCGCGAACTCGAACGCAACGGCGCAATCTCTAAATCCTTACTCGATACCAAACGCCTCGCCGCCCTAACTGCAACCCAACAGCTCAACGAAGCCACCGCCATTCTTACGCGCATCGACGCCACGGCCAACAGCCAACGCCGCGAATCCCAAGCCATTTTCGATCGCACCGCCCAGACCGGAACCACCCAAATCGACGAAGCCCAATCCAATCTCGATCGCATTTCTGAAGTGCGCCCTGTCGATATCACCCTCGCCCAAGCCGAAGTTAACCAAGCCATCGCCGTTCTTAAGCGAACTGAAACAGATCTCGATCGCGCCTACATCCGTGCGCCGATCGCGGGACAGATTTTAAAAATCCACACCCGCGCTGGGGAAAAGCAAAACGCTAAAGGCATCGTGGAACTCGCTCAAACTAATAACATGATTGCGATTGCTGAAGTGTATCAAACTGACATCGCTAAAGTTCAACCGGGACAGCTCGTCACCCTCACCAGTCAGGGGTTTGGCGGTGAACTTCAAGGCAGCGTCATGACAATAGATCGACAAGTGAACCAGCAAAAAGTCTTCTCCAATCAACCGGGCGAAAATATCGATCGGCGCATCATCGAAGTCAAAATCCGTCTGAAACAAGATGCCTCTCGCCAAGTTGCTGGACTCACCAACTTACAGGTCCAGACCATCATTCAAACTCCCGATCAAACTCCCGATCAAGACCCAGCAAACCGATCGCCCAAAAACTAATGCCGACAAACCGATCGTTCTTCAATCGCCTCAAACGGCCATTCAGCCGGATTCCCCTCGCTTGGCTTCAGTTGTCCAGACAAAAAACTCGGTTCCTCATTGCGATCGCCGGAATTGCCTTCGCCGACCTCTTAATTTTTGTCCAAATGGGCTTTGAAGGCGCACTTTACGACGCCGCAAAAGCGCCCTACAAAAATTTCAACGCCGACTTAATCATAGCCAACCCCCAATTCCAAACCCTTTTCGCCGTCCGCACTACCCCCCGAGAACGCCTTTACCAGCTCCTCAGCCATCCCGACGTCATCGCCGTCACGCCCCTCTACATTGCATCGAGCCAATGGCAAAATCCCGAAACCAAACAATCGCGCACCATTCTTATCTGGGGCAGTGATCCCGGAGCGCAAGCCTTTACCCTCCCCGAAATCAACCAAAACCTCGTCAAACTCCAGCAGCTCAACACCGTCCTCTTCGATCGAGCCGGACGACCCGAGTATGGCGAAATCGCGGCTAATTTTGAGAAAAACGGCATCGTCAATGTCCAAATCAACAGCGCCCAAGTGCAAGTGTCCGGACTTTTCTCCATCGGTTCATCCTTCGCCGCCGACGGAAACGCCATCGTCAGCGACTCCACCTTCATGCGCATTCACCCCGATCGCTCGCCCGACAAAATGGAAGTCGGCCTAGTCAAACTCAAACCCCGAGCCAACGTTGAACAGGTGAAAGCTTCGATCGCCCGCACCCTTCCGAACGACACCCGCATCCTCACCCCACGCGAATGGGCACAAATCGAACAAGACTACTGGAGCACCACGGGCATCGGCTTCATCTTCGGCATCGGCGTTGCCATGGGATTCGGCGTGGGCCTCGTCATCGTCTACCAAATCCTCCACAGCGACGTCTCCGACCACCTCCCCGAATACGCAACCCTCAAAGCGATCGGCTACAGCAACCGTTATCTCATCATCATGCTCCTCCAAGAAGCCCTCATTCTCGCCTGCTGCGGCTTCATTCCCAGCTATCTCCTCTCAACTGTCGTTTACCAAATCACCTACAGCGCCACCCTTCTCCCGATCGCCATGACCACTCAGCGCGCTGTCACCGTCTTCATCATGACCGTTACCATGTGCAGCCTCTCCGGCGCGATCGCCATGCAAAAACTCCGAAAAGCCGACCCAGCAGATGTCTTTTAAGATTCCAGACATTGCAGCATTGGAGCGACCGAAATGTGACTATAAATTTCCTTGTTTTCTTCCTGAGCTTGACGCAAATCATATTGGGTTTGTAAGTTCAGCCAAAACTGAGCACTATTACCAAAATATCTTGAAAAACGTAGAGCCGTGTCTGCTGTAATACTGCGCTTCTCAGACAAAATTTCACTAATTCGGGTCTGAGCGACATCAATATCTTTGCTTAACCGATAAGGAGTAATAGCCAGTGGCTCCAGAAATTCTAGACGCAGAATTTCGCCGGGATGAATATTTAGAATGCGATTGCTGGTCATAATTTCTCTTAGTGGTAGTCTACAATTTCAACGTGATCCGCATTGTTTTCATCTGTCCAGGTGAAGCAAATTCGCCACTGAGCATTGATGCGAATACTATGCTGTCCCTTACGATCGCCAACCAATTTCTCTAATCGATTTCCCGGTGGAACGCGCAAGTCATTGACTGATGTTGCTGCGTCAAGCAAAAGAAGCTTGCGCAAAGCGATTCTTTGGATATCAGACGGATAATTTCGAGATGTAGAGCCATCAAAAATGAGCCTTGTCTCGTCAGACTTAAAGGATACAATCACAATACTACTGTACAACGTTACTATTGTCAAACAGTACTACTGTGTTGTGGTTTTAGCAATTAATCCTAGTCTTTTGGGTACTTCGATCGCTCCCAAAAACTACGCTAATCAACCTCGCACTGCGTGACTACATGAACCATCACCAGCAACAATCTGTGGCATGATCGATCGCACCTCTTCTACTCCACAGAATGGAACTCTTCGATCACCATCGCGAATCTCAAGTAGCCGCCGAAGCCCCTTTAGCGGCTCGAATGCGTCCGCGTACTCTTGATGAATTCGTGGGGCAAGAGGCGATCGTGGGTCAGGGACGGCTGCTGCGTCGGGCCATTCAAGCGGATCAGCTTTCGTCACTCATTTTCTATGGTCCACCAGGAACGGGAAAGACAACGCTAGCGCAAATTATCGCCAACAGCACCAAAGGCCACTTCATCGCGATCAATGCCGTTCTTTCAGGCGTTCAAGCCATTCGAGATGCGATCGCAACAGCCCAAGAAAAACGCGGTCTTTATAACCAGCGCACGATTCTTTTTGTAGACGAAGTTCATCGGTTTAATAAATCACAACAGGATGCGCTGCTGCCTTGGGTCGAAAACGGCACCGTGATTCTGATCGGCGCAACCACCGAAAATCCCTACTTTGAAGTCAACAAAGCCCTCGTCAGCCGATCGCGCCTCTTCCAGCTCAAACCCTTGGAGTCCAAGGACTTAAAGCAATTGGTCACGCAAACGTTAAGCGATCCCGATCGCGGATATGGCAATCGCAAAGTCGAACTCGCAACCGATGCCATTGATCATCTCACCAACGTTGCCAACGGCGATGCCAGAACGTTACTAAACGCATTGGAGTTAGCGGTTTCGACTACGCCCATTAACGAGGCTGGAATCACCTATATTTCACTCTCGATCGCAGAAGAATCCATTCAACGCCGTGCTGTTCTTTACGATAAAGAAGGCGATGCTCATTTCGATACCATCAGTGCATTTATTAAAAGCTTGCGCGGGTCAGATCCCGATGCCGCACTGTATTGGCTTGCGCGGATGGTGTACGCCGGGGAAGACCCGAGATTTGTGTTTCGGCGGATGCTCATTTTTGCAGGGGAAGATGTGGGAATGGCCGACCCAACTGCAATCACCGTCGTCAATTCCTGCGCCCAAGCCTTCGATCGCATTGGTCTCCCCGAAGGTCGCTACCCCCTCGCCCAAGCCGCCCTCTACCTAGCGACCTGCCCCAAATCTAACAGCATCATGGGCTTCTTCGACGCCCTCACCGCCATCGAAAAAGAACGCGAAACCGAAGTCCCCAATCCCCTGCGAGACAACAGCCGCGACAGCGAAGGCTTCGGTCATGGCGCAGGCTACCTCTATCCCCACGCCTACAAAGATCACTGGGTCGCCCAACAGTACTTGCCCACCGGGTTCCAGGGTCGAATCTTCTACCAACCCAGCGAACAAGGCTACGAAAAAACCATCGCCCACACCGTCGCTCGACACCGAGAAGCACAGCTCACGGCAATGCTAGAAGGTGTACTTATTGAATCACTAGAAGGATTGACCTACAGCCCAAAAGATTCACGCCTTGACCAATGGCTCGATCGATCGCTATCCCAAACCGGAGAAACGCTAGGAAAGGTGCGCGATCGACTCTTTGAAATCGCCAAACCCCAACGCCACCACCTCATCTTGAACCTCAACGCCGCAACCGGACTCATCCTTTGGGAAGCCATCCGTCAAGTCCCTGAAGGCGGCGTCTATGCCCAGGTTATTCGCGACGAAGATTACCGATCGCTATTGACCCAATCCCAGTCACTCCCCGAACTATACCGTCCGCACCTCACACCACCGGGCATCCCATCAAGCGCCCCACCCCCCAAGTTCGATCGCATCCTCGCCCGCAACCTCTTCCTCGCCCGCAACCTCGTCCGTACAGCCGATCGTCTCGCCTTAATCAGCGCCATGGCCCAAAACCTAGCTCCCACCGGACGCATCCACCTCGCCGAATCCATCCCTCATCACGCCCAACGTCTCTACGCTCTAATCCAAGACAGCCCCCAAACCGACCCCAAACTCTTGAAGCGCTGGCAAACTGCCGAAGAAAAACTCTACAACGACCCAAAAAATCCTAAAACAAACTGGACCGAACATACTCTACTGCAAGAATTCACCGCGATCGGTCTCACCCCCACCGTCGAAGTCAGCCGACCCATCACCCAAACCTACTTCAGCCCCGCCCTCTTCAACCGATGGTTTGTCTCTGACTCAGCTTATTTCCAAACGCTCAATTTATCTGAAACCGATCGCACCCAAATCCAAACCCTAGCGACCCAACACCTTCTCAAAAAAACGATCCCTTGGGAAACACCCGTCTTTTACATCACGGCTTCTTATCCGTCGGACTCACCTTCACCGAGTCACTGACCGCATCGCTGACATAGACCTGTAGCTCAGAAGAGGCTTCTTCCGTCTCCACGTACCAGCGAATCGAATCATACGCCTGCTCGATCGCCACTTGGTCATGACTCCGCATCATGTACCCCGTGTAGTTGCCCGCCACCAAATACACGCCCACTGTCCCCGCCGCCGCCGCCGCCATCAATACGCCCGCCCACATCAGCGAGAACTCTTGCTGCTCAATGGCCTCACGCATGAAATAAAGCGAAAGTAACGTCAATATCACGACAAAGACAAGGAAAATAACAATCATTGTGAGTAAATGAGGTGCAACAGAATCTCAGTAAAACTTTTCTCGTTAAGAAATGTAACGCTTTACTTATGTTAATATATCTCCCCAGTTTTACAACTCCTATTGGGTAAAACCTGCAAAACCCTAAGCCCGTAAGAACTTCAGCCCTTAATGACGGACAATGACTCCCCGATCGCTTAAGAATGTCTTTATCTGAGCCACAGTCAGCTCTCCGTAATGCAGCAGCGACGCCAATAGAGCTGCCTCGGCTTGTCCCTCCGTCAGCGCATCGTAGACATGCTCACAGTTCCCCGCCCCGCCCGATGCAATCAGTGGAACCGTCACCAACTCAGCGATCGTCCGAGTCAGCTCTAAGTCATACCCAGCCTTCGTTCCATCCGCATCCATGCTCGTCACCAGCAGTTCCCCGGCCCCGCGCGACACCATATTCTGTGCCCACTCGATCGCATCTAGTCCCGTATTCTCCCGACCACCCCGCGCAAAAACATCCCAACCGGGACGATTCGGGTCTGTCCGACGACGAGCATCGATCGCCACCACGATGCACTGATTTCCAAACTGCCGTGCGGCCTTGTTAATAAAATCAGGATCTTTAATCGCCGCCGAATTGATGCTGACCTTATCCGCGCCCGCCCGCAGTAATTTTTTGATGACGTCCGTATTGTTGACCCCACCCCCCACCGTCAGCGGAATAAACACCTGCTCCGCCGTCTGGTACACCACATCAAAAATCACATCGCGGTCTTCATGAGTCGCCGTAATGTCCAGAAAAACCAATTCATCTGCACCCGCCCGGTTGTAGAGCAGCGCCATCTCCACCGGATCCCCCGCGTCTTTTAAATCTACAAAATTAACGCCCTTGACGACGCGACCCGCTTTAACATCTAGACAAGGAAGAATGCGTTTAGCCAGCATAGGATTTTGGGGGAGGCGATCGGCCTGATGTAAAGAACTACAGACTCAGCATTATCACCTAAAAGCGCCCCCCAACCGCATCACCCTCTACCGCCCAAACCGCCCAAACAACCCCCGCTTCACCTCCGGCACGGACGGTTCAGGCACCACGGGCTTCGGCAAATATTGAGAAAAGCGTTTGGCGAGTTTGTCGTCAGGGTTCAGCTTTAAGGCTTGCTTAAAATAGACGCGGGCCATGCCTACTTGCTCCTGCTTCAGGTAGATAAAGCCCATCAGAGCATGGTAGTTACTACAATTAGGGTCAAGCCGAATCGCATCCTTGAGTTCTTGAAGAGCGTCTTTCCAGTCCGCATTTTGGGCGTAGTGCTTAGCCCGATCGTAGTGGCGCTGGGCATAGTTACAGGGCGATCCAAGACTGTCACTTAACGGCCCATTATTGGCATGGCCATGGCTAGCATTGCCCCCCGCTGGACGAGCTGTAGGGCTGGGTGCGGGAGGAGGAGGAGGAGACATTAGCCCGATTCTACGTTGACGCAAGGGCTGCTGTTCACCCTGCTTAATCTGGAGATAGACCGAATTGAGTTCCAACAGACTCTGAATCCGACCCTCTAGCTCTGCCGGAACCGAATACATCTCTTCAGCAATGCGCGAGACCTGCTGTTCATAAAAAATTTCGGTGTTTTGGACGGCTTGCTGACTCAACGATCGGGCAATATCACTGTGGAGCGGAACCCCGTCTTTCAAGTTTTTGAGCGCTTGCAGACGAACGAGAGCCAAAATCTCACGCTGACCGAGATCATCCTTGATTTTGCTATAGGCCGGATTGACGACCCGCGCTAGCACTTGAGTCACCCAGTCACGGGTCGTCGGAGACGCGAGTCCATAGCGATCGGGATGTAGCACCTTAGCCACAGTTCGGTAGCGCTTCATAATGCGCTGAGGGTCAGCCGTCACGGGAATTCCGAGCACCGCATACGGATCACATAGCCAGTCTTGCCAATTGGACGAAAACTCAAGAACCATGGTTCAGCCTAAAAGATGAAAAGATAAGAAGCGATTGATTTAAAATCGTGCTATGCAAAAGCCGTTGTCTAGAAGCCATTGGCTCCAAGCGACTGACTCTTCAGTACTATTACGAACGAAACGAGATCAATCGGGATCAAACAGGTAGAGGCTTAGTGCCATTCTTAAGATAGAGAGAACGATTCAGCCTATTGGTTCAGCCTGTCGGCTCTATTATGTTGTCTATTCTAGTCTGTGCGAAAGACGGGTCATTTGTCTGTTAACCATAGTAAAAATTATCCAACGTGATGCAATGATGGGCGACTCTCCCAGAATAATGAATAAGCCGCGCTCTAGGCCATTTAACAGTGAGCTGTTCAACTTATGTATGCGTGGGACATAATAGCGATCGAATGCATCCGGAGAGTGTAACTTATGCTACATAGGGTAAAAAATCGTAAAGTTGCTGCCATTTGGGCCTTTGTCGGAGTCTTACCGCTGGCGCTACCCGGATTTTCAGAGACCCATTTAGCCGGATTGCATCGCTTCTATCTGCGGGAATATGGCTGGGGGTTCGTGTACTTGTTTTTTGGCTTGCTGACACCCATTCCCTGGATTGCGGGAATTTTGGAAGGAATTTGGTACCTAGTGCAAGATGAGCTGGAGTTTGACGGGCATTTCAACCTAGGGGTCTCTGCGGAAGAGAGTGCCGCAGGTGCTTTAGCGACGCCCACCTCGATCGTCAAGTCCGTTAGCCCCACCGTGAAAATAGCCGAAGCCGTCCGAGAACTAGACAGGCTTCGTCAAGAAGGACTATTGTCGGAGTATGAGTTTGAACAAAAACGACGGCAGTTAATCAGTAGCATCCGTTAAGATATCAAAATCTGAATCGATAAAAATCATGGCTTGGCGCGGACCCGTAAAATTAGGCTTAGAACTCATGGACTGGCTCAGTCGGGAATTACTGACCCAGTTTCGCGCTGTGGCACCCGGTGGCTTGTCTGGGCAAATCCTCAAATCCAAAGTAGCCGCCGATCCATACTATCGGTTCCAGTCACTGGCCGAAATTCAGGCCGCAGCGGCTTTGGGCTTAGCCATTGATGTGAATACAGCGGGAGTCGATGACTGGTTGCGCATTCCAGGGATTTCGATTCATCAGGCCCGATCGCTTTCTTCAATGATTGAGTCAGGCATCCAGTTTTACTGCATCGAAGATTTAGCAGCAGCCTTAGGAATGACGACGACGCGCCTCACTCAGGTTGAACCCATTTTAAAATTTCAGTACTACGACTGGTCGAGTTTGGCGCGCACCGATCGCCTAGATCTCAACACTGCCACCCCTGAAGCCCTCAGAAATTTGCCCAACATCGGTCCCGTTCTCGCGAGGGCGATCGTCCGTCATCGGACTTCTCACGGACGCTATGGTAGCCTAATCGATCTCCAAGATCGACTAAATTTACCGACTGAAACCACAGCCGCACTGATGCATCACCTCAAGTTTTAGGTTGCAGTCAATAAAAAGCCGGAGCTTATGACCTATCCCTACTTGAGAGAAATCACAAACTCCGGTTTCACTTGATCACGTTCAAAACATTTAACTTAGACCTAGTAAAAGGCCCAGTAGAGGTTACAGAACCGAGATAGTTCTAGAACAGGCCGATTTGAGCCAAGATTCCTTTACCCGTCAACAATTCAGTTGCGAATCCGATCGCAAGACCCATCATTGCCAAACGGCCATTCCAGGTTTCAGAAAAGATTGTAAAGCCCATTTTAGATTCATCCTTTTTCATGACGTGTACTCTCCTTAAAATTCTGGGGGTGAGTCGAGCTGTTGTGAACTCGCTCTTGTTAATACATTAACATTTGTAACAGCTATTGACAACTAAATTTACGATTAATTTCTCAACTCGTCTTTTAGTCTCACTCAGAGGCACGATCGACGGTGAGCGCATTAAGGTCGGCTTTCAACACCTTGATTTGTAAGGTTTGAAGTTCGGCAAGGGTGGTACTGAGGTCTTGGGTGGCGGTTTGGAGGCGTTTTTCGGATTGCTTGAGGGCCGTGTCTACATAGCGACGATCGATGAATTGGGCAAATTGCCTCGATAGGGTGGTCAACATTCCCATAAGATTTTCGTCGAGTTCGTCCGAGGTTCTGGAAAAGAAGAGAATCAACCCCACCGTGCGATAGCCTGCAATCAGCGGAAACCCCACCGCACTCTGCACCCCTCGATACCGAATCTGTTCATCACTCGTGAGCTGGGGAATTTTTTGGAGGTGGGTGACCCAGAGCGGTTCACCGTGGGACCAGACCAAGCCCGGAAACCCTTGATTTTTGGCCAAGGGAGCCGGGGCAACGGTAGGGACGGGCGTATGATTCAGGGGGGCAATCCATCGATCGACTTCGTACATGACTTGGCGGGACTGGTGAAGCAGCCACAGTTCCCCCCGATGCCATCCCAGCAGTTCAGCCACCGCCGTCAGAATCAAGGGACTCGCCTGCATGACGGTGGGAGTCATGGTTAAGATTTTAGTAATGCGAGACTGGGTTTGGAGTAGATGTTCCATGCGTTTACGATCGGTGATGTCTTGGACTGAGCCTTCATAAAACAAAAACGTCCCCGATTCGTCAAATACCGATCGAACACTTTCAGAGACCCACACCACCGATCCATCGCGGCGACGCACCTGCGCTTCAAAGGCGGTCACGGTCTGGAAATGACTCATGTAGGCCATAAATTCATTTCGCCGATCGGCTTCGACGTAGATTTGGCGATCGATCGCGCCCACTTCTGTGATCAGCATTTGCGGTGAGGCATAACCATAGAGCGAGGCCAAGGCAGCATTGACCCGCAGATATCGCCCTGCTGCGGTGGACTGGAACATTCCGACCACCGCATTCTCAAAAATATTTCGATGACGCGCTTCCATGGAGGCGCGTTCATGGACTTCGAGTTGGAGTGCTTTGTTTTGCTCGGCGAGTTGGTTTTGAAGATCTTGCAGTTGGCGACGAGCGGTAATACGCAGGGTGAGTTCCTCGACTTGGATGGGCTTCGAGAGGTAGTCGATGGCCCCTGATTCAAAAGCTTGGACTTTTTCCTGGATGCAGTTGACTTCACCGAGTAGCAACACGGGAATCTGAGCAATCTTCGGAACGGCTTTTAATTGCTGACACAGCTCAAAACCGGACCTATCCGGCAGCTTTACAGCCACCAAAAAAACAGTTGGAACATTGAGCCGAAGCTGTTTCAGCACTTGGTCTGCCGTACGAACGATCGTGACTTCATAGCCTTTTTCGGTTAGCGCATCCGATAGCCGTTTTGCACTAACAGGCTCCGGTTCCACCAGCATTATGGATCCCTGACGCCCCACCGCATAGAACTTGTAGCCCAAAAACCAAAAAATCTTTTCCTCCAACTGCACCAGCTCCGCCTGAAACTGAGCGGGTTGAACGCTCATCACCTCATGGGCTGCCACCAATCGATCGAGCTGGTCCACCGCATCCACCAGTTCCTCTGGCTCCAGATAAAGACTGGTCAACACAGCTCCGAGATCGCTTAAGTCATCCGCTGGAATCGATGCCCCTGAAGCCACAATAGACTTTAAATGATGGCGATGTTGGCGCAGCAGTTTGCGGAGATAGTACGTCGTGGAGACATCTAAAAGCCGACTCACCGGATTTGTGATTTCAGGATGCGATCGGGCGAGGAAGTCCATAGAATTTCTGAACGCAACATGGATTTGAACACCTAACGTTCCCTTAAAGTTCATCCAAAGGCTCACAAACTGACATAACCGGGTGGGAATTTTGCCCTTATCTAATGTGGATAGCGCCCCGATCGGACAAGGAACCAAGTTAGGTCAAGTTCAATCAAATCAGGTCAGAAATGTGACCAAACCTCAAACTTGAAAACTAGAAATTGATGGGCAGTTTCGAGTTTTATGGGCTATTTCTGTAAGATTACTGTACTATTTAAACCAATTAGTCCCGTTCGTGAGTTTTCCCTAAGACGAGTTTCAAGGTTTGATCAAATTTGGACGGCATCTCAAGCACGAGCAATCGACATGCGTAGAGGCGCTGGGACAAATCTGATCTCAGGATGTTTTGTAGTGATTGAGTAGGGGATTGTTTCATGAGATTACCCATCGCATTACCCATCTTACAGTTGGGCGATCGTTGGCTTTGTAGGGCTGGAGTATTCCTGCTAGGATTTGGGTCAAGCCTCATTGTGCCAGGTGTCTTGCTAGGTAGTTTGCAGCCCGTTTTGGCTCAGGTTTCGACCACGCTGACGAATACCGCATCCGGCAACTTTCGGCAAAATCCGGGGGGTCCGACAGCGCCCGTCACCTCTAATCCAACGACCGTTCCGGCGCAGCTTTTGGTGTTGCCGCGTCCCGCTTTGGAAATCCTTAAAACAGGCGATCGAAGTGCGGCTGAACCCGGTGATACGGTGATTTATCGGCTGCAAGTTCGCAATACGGGAACGGCCAATGCCCAGAATATTCTCATCACGGATACACTCCCGATCGGATTGAAATTTTTACCGAATACGGTTCGTGCTGGCCTTGTAACGGCTGGAACGCTAACGCCTATTACGATTCCGACGCCAACCGTGAATGGCCGAGTCATCAGCTTCACTTATCCTGGACCGCTCACGCCTCAAAATCAAACGTTCACCCTCGTTTATGGCGCACTTCTGTTGCCCGATGCGATTCGGGGAACGGGCCGAAATCTCGCTGTTGCGGAAGGACTTGATCCGACGATCGGACGCTTTGTCAGTAACACTGCCAGTCATCGATTGCAGATTCGCGCAGGGATTTTATCCGATTGCGGAACCCTAGTTGGGCGCGTGTTTGTAGACAAAAACTTTGACGGAGAACAGCAACCTGGAGAACCGGGCGTTCCCAACGCAGTCATCTATATGGATGATGGCAATCGAATCACCACCGACGCTAATGGACTGTACTCTCTGGCCTACGTGATTTCGGGCAGTCGGACTGGAACCCTCGATTTGACTAGTCTTCCCGGCTATACTTTAGCCCCCAATCTTTACCGCATTGAAGCGAACAGCCCGTCTCGTATGGTTAACCTCTCCCCCGGCGGCATGGCCCGAATGAATTTTGCAGTTACACCCACTTTTGGCGAGGGACGGAGATGAAAAGCCTTAATTTAAATCTGACACTGAATTCCCTGGTGGGAGCGTTCTTAGTGTCCAGCGTTTCTATGTATCAATCCGCCCACGCTGCAACCATTCCCGCGCCTGCAACGAATGCCAGCAAAATAGAACTGACGCCCATCACCGAGTCCCGCGTTGCTGCTGATGGCCGATCGCGCGTTACGTTTTCAGGCCGAATCCTAGACGCCTCGGGCCAGCCCATTGAAGACGATGCGATCGTTACGCTCACTACCAGCGCCGGGAAGTTCATCGGCGTAGATCTCGATCTCGATCTCGTGGGCTTCCAAGTTCGGGCCATCAATGGCGCATTTACGGTGGAGTTACAGTCTGACCTGAAGCCGCAAAAAGTGGAGATTCGGGCCGGAATTGATACGCCGATCGTCCTCAAAAACAATCCAGTCCCTAGCACAATTTCTAACCCTTCTGCAACTCCGGCGGCGACCCAGAGTTCCACGATCGTGGAAGTCTACAGTCAGATAGAATTCACCCCTAACCTCCGTCCGGGATTAGTCGCTGGATCCGTGAAACTCCGAATCGGGGCGGCGGGGACGGATTATTACGACAGTTTTCGGGAGTACTTGAAGCCCGGTTCAGAGGGCGCAGTCGTGACGGGGAGCGCCTCAGTGTTTGCGACAGGCACCCTCGGCGAGTGGGCCTTCACCGGAGCCTACAACAGTGCGCGTGCCCTAAATACCACCTGTAACGGCACCAACAGCCTCTTCAAAGCCGACCAGTTTT
>JAYUJY010000070.1:0-35103 GCA_043764895.1 Synechococcales cyanobacterium
GTGGAAATGCTGGCACATTCAGTTCGCTTGTTACTTCACTACCTAAAATTTTGGGATGTTCCAGTCCCGTTTCGGCTCATACCTTAATTCAGCAACGCCCTCCATGCACACTTTTACTAATAAGTTGGTCTAGCTTTAAATGCCAGGGCTATTTCATTCTAAATAGCTTTATCAATCAACAGTCCGGACAGATTTGAGGTGGGTCAAGCTCTGAGAGAGCCGTATTCTAGGAGCTTTTGGTAGTTTGGATTTAATTTAATCAAAGTCGAGTCCAACCCAAACATGGCGATAAATAAGTCTAATAAATGCTCATTTAGCGCTTTTCGTTTGAACGATGCAATCGAAAATGAAACGACTTCTGGCCTGGATGTTCCTTCGACTGAGGCTTCCTTTCGGAGGGTTGCTTTGGCTAAATTCAGGGCTGTTAGACTCGCGTTGACCTGGGCATCAAGCGCATCAAGATTACGAGATTGACTATCCACCATTCCGACATATTGCCTTGCATCGCGAAAAATAAACTCAATCTGAAACCGAGCGCGATAATAAGCCAAGATGGCACTGGCCCCGAGCTTCACATCCGTCGAGAACAATAAAATATAGCGTTCTTGGCCCTCTACGATGCGAACTAAACAGACGATACGGATGCGGCGTTCTAGCGAGACAGACCAGACGACTGCGCTCCAGAGCTGCGCCCCATCGTCCAAGGTCTCGGCTAACGTGAAATACTGGCTATTGCGCTCTAGGGGGTTCACTTTACCGTCATAGGTTTTCTGCCGACCGGGACCGGGCCGACGCGGACCTGAGTACAGATATTTTAGATTGGCATCTTGTCGCAGTTTCCCAATCGAGTTCCACCCCAATTTCACAACGCCATTCACCCATTTTCGCTTGCTGTAAAAGCTATCGGCTACCACGTACTGGACTCGTTCAGGGACATACATCTGACAATGAGCGAGATGGCCTAAATAGAAATCGACCCGGTTCCCACAGACTTTATTCTCCAGCGCTGCGGCTTTGGCTCGTTCTGAAAGTCCAGATTCAGTTTGCTGCGCTGATAGCCCATAGGCCGTGTTCTGTTCGAGATCCACTACCGCTACGACCGACCATTCCAGACCTTTCTCCACTTGGCCACTTTTTCCGTTGTAGAACCGATCTAGATGGGGCGTATGACCACCACTTTTTTCATGAAATGTGGCGTCCACCACTAGAAGCTGAACCCCAGCCTCACTGCCATGAGTTTCTATCAGATGACCATTCAGGGATTCAAACCCGATGCCCCTGTTCAGATTTCGTCGAAACGTTCGCTCTGACAGGGGACTGTATCGGCTTAAGTTCGTGTAGTTTGCTCGACCACAGACCACGAACAAACTGGTCATGAATGCGAGTAGAAAAGTCCGTTGCGGTTTGTGAAATGACCCACTGTGGCCAGTGCGTCCGTTAGAATATTTTGTAGGCTATCCATGGAACAGTCTCTTTTGTTGTATGACTGTACTTTAAGCCTTGGATAGCTTTCCTCGCCACTACCCGCCCAAAACTGTCCGGACTGTTGATTGCAGGAGATAAAATTGGCGGCGATAAAGTCCTGGGTAATAAACTCCAAATTGGCACTGTCCAAGGTGATGCGATCGCAGGCAACAAAATTACCCAATCTCAGAATCTCGCCCAATCCATCCAAGAGATCAAGGCGTTACTAGCCCAACTCAAACTCGACTACCCAAACGATGACGACTTCACCCAAGCAGGTCGCACAGTCGGCGCAATTACAAACAATCCCACACTTAAAAAACGCTTGATCAATGCCGCCAAAGAAAGCGGAACCACCGCCGTTGAAAAAGCGATCGAAGCGGTCGTAGATAACCCGGCTGTCAGCATTGTGATTGCTGGAGTCAAAGCTTTTATTAAAGCCGAAGCTTAAGCTCTAACTCATTGTTGACTGTTCGATCGGCTGTGTGTGGCGGTTGTATCCGAAGCCGATCGCGGCGATCGAAGACTGGCAAACGACAAAATAACCCTGAGTGAAAGCGTGTAAACTAAAGATGGTGAAAGACTATCCTTCTCACGATGGCATTCAGTGATGGCATTCAGCGACTACAAAAGTCTGGCTCAAGTTCAAGAAGAATTTCAAATCAAATATCAGGAAGTTGATTTTGTGGAACGGTTGCAAATCGAATTGCCGACTTCGTTCTATGCGGAACTGAACTTTAATCTCACCGCCATGGATGCGTTCTCTTCAGAAGCCGCCCGCTGTGAATTAGTGATTTTCCCCATGTTGCGCGAAATCTACAAGCGATATTTCACCGAAGCCGCACTCTGGGTCCAGAAAACGTTATCTGTCGATGCAAAACTCACAGGCGCGCCGGACTACATGCTGTCCCGCAAGTCGGATTTGGGAAAAAATGTGTTGGGATTACCCCTGTTATTGTTAGTGGAAGCGAAACGCAATGATTTTGAGCAAGGCTGGGGGCAGTGTCTGGCAGAATTGATAGCATCCGATCGGCTAAATCAACATTCCCGCCCCGTTTACGGCATTGTCACAGACGGGAAGCTGTGGGAATTTGGGCGGTTAGAGCATCAGGTCTTTACCAAGAATTTAGCCAGCTACACCATCACCGATCTCGATCCCTTATTCAGCATCCTCAACGCCCTCTTCCACCTCGCCACCCAAAATCTCACCAGCGCTTCAGAGGTCTGACCAAAAACATATGCCTATGCAGCCCAACCTCCGATCGCCCCTCACCATCCGAACCCAATCCCAACGACTTTTCAACCTTGTCCAAGACAACCAGTCGCCGTATTTTACCTTGCACCTCGATCGTTTAGATGCCGTGGCCGATCGGGTGATTGCCATCATGCAGCGTGACTACCCGGACGGTGAGATTCCGTTCCACAGTCGATGGCAACACTTTGAAGCCGATCAAGTAACCCTTCTTTTTGAGACGCTAGAACCCGTCGAAAAACTTCGGTCCCAACTCGAACTGGCCATTGTGTCCGTGCTCTTGGATGCCGGGGCGGGCGATCGGTGGCAGTACCGCGATCGCAATGGCAAAATCTGGCGTCGATCGGAAGGATTGGCGATCGCGTCGTTTGAGATGTTTGCGAAGGGTTTGATCTCGGGAAAGGCGACGGATTTGCAAAAACTAGAGTTAGCGGTGCTCTCCGAAGGGTTGCAGGTGCGGGATGACAATCCGATCGTAGGACTGGATGGGCGTTGGCGATTATTGGTGAAATTGGGCGACTCCATGGCCGCGCGATCCTGCGATCGGTTATCGGATTATTTTGCCCTATTGTTCGATCGCCAAACCCTCTCAGCAGAGGCATTATTAGCGATCGTTTTAGAGGCATTTGCCGACATTTGGATGGGGCGGCTAACGGTAGATGGGCTGAACCTAGGGGACACCTGGCGACATTCTGCGTTGCGGGATAGTCCCTACGTGCCGTTCCATAAGCTTTCGCAGTGGTTAACATATTCTCTGATGGAGCCATTTCAGGCATTTGGGATTGAGATTACGAATTTGGAGGCGCTGACGGGGTTAGCAGAATATCGCAATGGCGGATTATTTCTAGATTTGGGGGTGCTGAAACTGCGCGATGAGTCGGTCTCAGGCATCCTGCATCCGCCAGAGTCGCAGCTAATTGTGGAGTGGCGATCGCTGACCATTGTGCTATTGGACCAGGTAGCCGTGAAGATTCGATCGAAGCTTGGAGTCAGCGCGGACACGTTGCCATTGGTGAAGATTTTGCAGGGCGGGACTTGGATAGCGGGCCGAGAGATTGCCCGAGAGCTTCGGACAGACGGGGATCCACCGCTTCGGGTGCAGAGTGATGGGACGGTTTTTTAGCTTGCTATTTCAGGAATGATCAGAAATTATGAAGGGCAGGCCGAATTTCAGTCGTAATGTTTGCTATATTGATTCAGTCGATTTAATCGATCGATAAGGCGGCATGGCCAAGTGGTAAGGCAGTGGATTGCAAATCCTCCATCCCCAGTTCGAATCTGGGTGCCGCCTTTCTTAGATTAAAACCCCCGTTAAGTCTCTTACTTGACGGGGGTTTCACGATCGACCCTCATCTGGTCGAAACCACCTCCCGAATTCATCCCGACCGAGCTGGAACCATCCCCTTAACCGTCCCGATCGGCATCGAAAGCAAAATCCATCTTGAATTTGGCTTTAAAATTGAATGGGAAATTAAAGGCGATCGACTCATCCTCACTCCCGAAATCCCCAAACGCCTCTCCATTCAAGAACTCATCGCCCCAATCACCCCTGAAAACCGACATGACCCCATCCGCCCCGGAAGTCCTGTAGGAAACAAAATAGGGTATACCCTCTGTTGGCGCACCCGAAAGATTACATTCATTGCCAAAGCTCCAAACGAAATTTTAACTAACATCCGACTCAAAATCAAATCCTTAATTTTCGAGAAACCTCAAGAGCGGCGGTAAAGTGATCGGCCTAGATACAAGTAGCGAACTCTGTCTGGGGAAATATCGAGTATACTTTTATACGATCCTCGCTTAGTCTACTCATGAAGAGAAGAATCATCGCACTCGCGCTCCTTATTCCTGCATTCCTGCAACTGATCGACCCTTGCCCCTTTGCGAATAGTGCAATTGTTGCTACTAAAATCAGTAAGACCGCAGGAAATGGGATTTGGAAATTTTCACTTCAGACCATTGGTTCAACGGGGCGAACCACGAGGAAGCCCTTGGAACCCGACATCACCTTAAAAGCCTCAGGCCATTGGGTCTATGCCCAAGTCAGAATTACCAATATCAGCGCCACTCGCCAATCTGCAAAGAATCTCATTATCACCACAAGTTCAACGCTCGTTAATGCAAAAGGAAAATCCTACGAACTTAACGATGCAGCCACCGGAGATATTTACGATCTCTTAGAGAACAACTTCTTTAGTCCTGGCGAGAGTAGAGACATTTACTTCTTCTTCGACACTCCCACCAACGAAACCTTCCAGTGGCTTGAAATTATTGTAATGAAATCCCTAGCCAACATCCGTCTCAGTTTCAAATGACAGAAAAATTTCTTTTATCTTAAAGCCTCAAAAAGAACGATTGTGTACAGTCTGGTTCTGAATAGTATCACGGTAGATCAGTAGAACCAGTCCCAAAATTATTTATCTCCAGTTGGACTCTAGGTGCCGCACTTTTTACTCAATTTCCCGTTAGGTCTTCTGTCTGACGCTTTTTGTGCGATCGAGGGTCTGCCGGATAGAACAGTCGAGCAACGCCTGTCCCAACTATCCGAAGGATCACTGACATACAACTATAAGGCTACGTTAAAGCTTAGTCCAAATGACGCCATTTTTTAAGTTTGCCGACGAGTCAGAGTCAGATGGTCATCATAGGAAACCTAGACCGATCGTAGGTAACCCCTAAGTAAAGGAAAGAGTAGGGCATTACGTTGAATTAAGCCAAGATGATGCGAAGAGCTTCGATCGTAAAGACAGCTCATACTAACTCGTCGTTTCACCCATCAAGAATTGAACAGAAATGATGAACTTCTCCGCATTACGCAGGCTGTTCTGATCCTTAGAGCAATTCAGTGCTATTCCTCAAATGATTGAAGCCTGATCCTTTTAATAATGGGCACAGACACAAATGCAGAACACCCTGCCCTTTGTTTATTTCTACAGAACTATCAACAGTTTTGCATTCGTTATTTTGCACATTCATTCAGTGGAACTAGGCAATTATTTTATGAAACGCACTCAAAAATTCGTCAGCGTCACTATCGCCGGAACGATCGCTTTGATGGCACAAGCTCAAGCCGCTCAAGCCTTCTCTTTTGAAATGGGCACAGGTGCTGCATCTCCGACAGGCGTTAAGACAAAAGGTGCCTACTCCGAATTCGCAAAATATGGCTCTGTTAGAACCATTGACTTCAACAATGGCGTCATCCCAACAACCGGGTATGCAAAATATTCCTTTCAGAATACCGGAACCCAAAGCGGCTTGCGCTCTGACGTTTACGCACCCCTTGGCGCAGAAGGACAAGTCAACGACAGTAAGTACCTGAAGGTTTCGAGAGGCAACAGCGCTACCATCAACCTTGAAAAAAGTTCAAACTACTTTGGACTTAACTGGGGTGCTATCAGCCGAGGAAATACCTTCACTTTCTACAAGGGTGACACGTTAGTCAAGTCGTACGATACTAAGGATGTCAACCCGGTTGCACCGTTCCGTTCCTTAGCGCAGGGAAAAGGTGAAGGCTCCTTTGCTGGAAAAGGCGAAGGGAATGGATATGTTCACTTTAGGGCTGATACGGCTAGCGAAGTTTTCGATCGCATTGTCATCAGCCAAATGGACAGCACTGCGTTTGAAAGCGACAACCACTCCTTCAACATCAGCGACAACGGCTGGACCGGAAAGCCCGTTCCAGAACCCGGCATCCTGCTTGGACTCGCTGCGATCGGCGGTTCTATCTGGTCTAAAAAACGTAAGAACGGCTAATTGGGTCATTAGATCATTAAATTTTTAAGCTGCATGGCATTGTTGTCAAGCAGCTTTTTTGCGTTCTTTTTCTCAAGGTTCTTCCCTATGTCATGACCTGCCATCCGCGATATCACTGAGGTCGGACTATTAGGCAACTCTTGAAGTTTGTGTAAGTAGGCAACGTATCGTCAATCATCACGACATCGCTGACCCACCCCATATCCGTAATGATAGTTGCAGAAGATCTCTTGTCATGAAGTCAAAATAAACTTTCATAATCGGTCGTAAAGTTCCTAACTAGCGTCCCGTAGTTTTGTCAGGAAACTTTTAATCATCATCATGAGCCTGTGAGTATTTTAGCAGAGACTTCTGGAGCGAGAGAACTTGGGTGCTTCTTCCCAGACGAAACAACCCTAACAATTCTAATAATGAGCATAGACAAAAACGCAGAATGCACTGCCCTTTGGTTACTTCTACAGAACTTCACAGTTTTGCATTCGTTATTTTGCACATTCATTCAGTGGAACTAAGCAGTTATCTTATGAAACGCATTCAATCATTCTTCGGCATTGTAACCATCAGCGCAGTCGCATTGATGAGCCAAGCTCAATCAGCACAAGCCTTTAATCTCAAACTAACCAACGGAGCCGCTTCCCCATCTGGAGTCACTTCACAAGGCGCTTACTCAGAATATGCAGGTCTTAGCACGGTCAAGACGGTCGATTTCAACGCGGGTTCGGCACCAGCAACAGGATTTGCAAAATACTCCTTCCAATCAAACAACAACGTCAGCAACGTTCGTTCTGATGTCTGGGCACCTTCTGGATCAAAGGGCGAAGTCAATAATGGTAACTACCTTGCAGTATTTGAAGGCAACAACGTCACGATCGACCTGGCCAGCAAAGTAAGGTATTTCGGAATCAACTGGGGTGCAATGAGCGGTGGAAACACCTTCTCCTTCTACAATGGCGATTCATTAGTCAAGTCCTATTCAACCGAAACGGTGGCACCTCTTGCCTCTATCCATGCTCAACAGCATGGTGGCGAAGGGAATGGCTACGCACACTTTAGCGCTAGCAATACTGGCGAAATGTTCAATCGGATTGTCATTAGCCAAGTCGGTGGGGGTGGATTTGAATCGGACAACCACTCCTTCAACATTGCAGATCCTACGAAGTCGGTTCCTGAACCCGGCATCATGCTTGGACTTGCTGCTATTGGAGGTTCCATTTGGTCTAAGCGCAAACGTGGCTAAGATGTGACTCTCGTAAAGTGAAACCGTTCAGGCGGCATGACATGATAGTTATGCCGCTTTTTTAGGGGCTATGCTGAGTAATGAGCCTGAATTAAGTCCCTGAGCCACGAGTTTGAACCCCTATGTTCCAGATTTCTGAAACCCTTAGTTTGCCCCTTAACGAAATTGAAATCAGCGCCATTCGATCGCAGGGAGCGGGCGGCCAAAATGTGAATAAAGTGGCAAGTGCCATTCATTTGCGGTTTGACATTCAGGCGTCGTCGCTTCCCGATCGCTACAAAGAACGGCTGTTAAAACTACGCGACAAACGAATTACCACCGAAGGCGTGGTGGTGATTAAAGCTCAAGAACACCGAAGCCAATCTCAAAATCGATCCGACGCGATCGATCGGTTACGTAATTTGATCTTGAGTGTGACGGTGGTGGTCTTGCCTCGGGTTCTGCGTCAACCGAGCCAGGGTCAAGCACGACGACGATTGGATGAAAAGAAGCGGCGATCGCAGATCAAGGTATTGCGGAAAATTGTGGAGGACTAGAGCGCTAACCCTTCTTTTAACCAGCCCTTACTTCAACCAGCCCTGAGCCAAAGCCCCAAACAAGAACGCCGCAAACGCTAACCGATACCAGACAAAAATCCAAGTCGATCGGCTCTTCAGAAATCCCAGCAACCACTTAATCGAAAGCAACGAAAACACGACGGCTGAAATCACGCCCACGAACAGCGGCAGCGCCATTCCCGGCTGGGCAAAAGCATCCTTTCCCTGCGCCAGGGTCACAATAAACAACGTCGGAAACCCCAACAAAAACGAAAATCTAGCCGCCGTCTCGCGCTCCATCCCCAACAGCAGTCCAGTGGTCAACGTCGAACCCGATCGCGACGCTCCCGGCAACAGCGCAATCATTTGGCCCAATCCCACCCAAATTCCATCCTGCGTTTCCAACTGAGCAAATCGGCGCTTGCGAGACCCTATCTTCTCCGCCAAACCCAGCAACACCGACATCACGAGGGACATCACCGCAATCAACATCGGACTCTCTAGCTTGATGTCGAGCTTTTTAAGGATTAACCCACCCACCAGTACAGGCAACGTCCCGATCGCAATGCCTACCGTAATGCGCCACTCCTCGCGCTGCCAATCTTTCTTCTGAAACGCTGCCCAAGCTCCGCCGAGGAGAAAACTGAAATCTTTCCAGAAGTAAATCAAAACCGCAATCACACTGCCAAACTGAATGCCATCGATCGCCTCTTTACTCCAGCCCTCATCCCAATTCAGCAAATCCCGAAAAATAATGAGATGTGCCGTGCTGCTAATGGGCAAAAACTCCGTCACGCCCTGGACCAGCCCCATTAACAATCCATGAAATGCTTGAACCATCGCATTCGGAGCCTCGGTCGCTAGCAATGAAAAGGACAGTGGCCCGAGAGCCTGTAGCATCATACCGATCGTCATACTGAAGTCCTGCTGTGTGCGTGCTACCAGTGATTTCTACGTATTGTGACAGAGATCCGGACACTCTGGCATCACACACTGAATCTGACCTGTGTGGACCCTATGCATCCGATGGGATTATGCTATTGTTAAGTAACGTTAATTAATTACATTAACCCTTCATAAACTACCTTGATCACTTACCAGAGCGACCGCGCGACCCTAGGCTCATCCCGACCTGCGACCGTCCAAAACCCCGACCGGACTGACCTTTTGTCGATCGAGGCTGAAGCGTCAAATCCTCCTCATAAACTGACTCGTCAGACGGTTTTGTTAGCTGCCGTGTTTTTGGTGTCTGTTCCCGTCTTTTTTCAGGCTCCACTCGTCCGGAACCTTCCGGTGGTGTCTCTAGTTGGGACACTGGTGTGGAGCTGGTTAAGCCTTTACTTGAGCCAGCGCGATCGCACCCGAGTTTGGGGGGAGTTGTTGACGGGGTTTACCTGGACGTGGCTCTCAGGGTCACTCTACTGGGGCTGGCTCCGCACTGAACCGCTGTGGCATTTGCCGATCGAGGCGATTGCGTTACCGTTAGCTCTTTGGGGACTCAAGAAAAACTGGTGTTCGGTGGGCGTTTGGTTCTATCTTGGATCCCTCTTTGGTACCACCGTCACGGATACCTACTTCTATGCCGTGGATTTAATTCCGTCTTGGCGTCAGATTATGATGGATCCAGAGCAAGCAAACTTGATTTTCCACATGGCTCTGATGCAAATGAATACGACGCTGGGCTGGACTTGGGCGATCGGTCTTCTGTCGTTACTCAGCTTGACGGGTCTAGGTACTTTTCGGATTAAGACCTTGCCTGCGTTGGCCTTTAGTGGTGCAGTAGTGAGTACGATTTTGGTTGATGGGCTATTTTGGGTGGCCGCACTTTTAGCGTAGTGTTGAAGCTGGGTTGACGTTAGGTTAACGCTTGAGTTGAGAAGCCAAGTTATCAATTCAAGCGTGAGCCAGCGTTGTAAATCTGTGAATTTTGCGTATGATTTAGTCAACTGCTCAAGGGACAATTAGGCATAATACTCTTCTAGAGGGGTATTTTAGAAGGTGTCTTGTTGTCCGCTACATTGCATCCTATCCGCAGATCCTGCAACCTGTGAGTGCTCGTGACTTCGTTACATCCATCCCCCTTTCCCCATCTAATCCATCAGACAGATACTGGAAGCCATCGACTCCCTTTGGGCGGTGGCACCTGTTGGACCGTCGGACGAGGCGAAGAAAATGACGTGATTTTAGGCGATCGATGGATTTCCCGTAACCATGCCATGCTTCAAAGTATGGACAACGGTGAAGTCTACTTGATTGATCTTGGCAGTCGGAATGGCTCGTTTATCAATGGTCGTCGGGTGAGTGTGCCTGTCACGTTACGCAATGGGGATCATCTGACCTTTGGTCAAACTGAGCTGGATTTTTATGCGCCGCCTCGGCAGTCCATTCTGCCCCTGACGGATGACGACTGCCGAGACTTCACGGCTACAGCCACGCTTCACATCCGCAGTTTGATTTCAGTTCTCGTAGTGGATATTCGGGACTTTACGGTTCTGACCCGGCAGCTTGACGAAAAAATACTTTCGGAAATGATTGGAAGCTGGTTCCGAGGGGCAGGTGAAATCATCCGCAAGAATGGCAGTTGGGTGGACAAATATATTGGCGATGCTGTGATGGCAGTTTGGATTCATGGGAGTGAAACCGTGTCCCATGATGAGGTTATTTCGGTGCTTAAGGCGCTTCGAGAACTCCATGATATGACAGAGAAGCTGTCCCAACAATTTCCGGTGCCGTTCCCGCTGAGGATTGGGGCCGGGATAAACACGGGGTTTGCGATGGTGGGCAATACGGGGAGCGGCGATCGTCCGGATTACACGGCGATCGGAGATACAGTGAATGCGGCGTTTCGGCTAGAGACAGCCACCAAGCAAATCGCCATGGACATTGCCCTAGGCTGCAAAACCCATGAACCGCTGACGCCTCCGACGCCCTTTAACGCATACCAAGTCGAACTCAAAGGCTACGACGAACTCACCACAACTTATGCCTGTACCTTCAAGCAACTGGAACAATTTTTAACCTAATTTGAGTCATCGGTTCAGTTCAGCGCGACTAAGAGCTGAAAACCGATCGAAAAGGGTCGATCGCTTGCAACGATCGCCAGATAGGCGCGATGATTAGTTTCAATCTGCTGTGAATTGAGTTCGATCGATTTTGGATCGCCTTGGCTTAAGATCTATTTAAACTAGAATGGGAGGAATATTTTCATGAAGCGTTTGATGAACTGGCTGTCGGTTTTCGTGGTGGTCGTGGCTAGCTTTGGCTGGTTGGGCCATGCAACGGCGGCTCTTGCTGCCTCTAATTCTATGGTTACGCCGATGGTTCAATCTGCGCCGCTGTTTGCCGCCGTCAATGCGAACGTTGAAAAGGAAGTGATGCGGAACCGGGTCGCGGATAAAATGTCAACCGACTACGGGAAGAAGCTGGATCTGAACAACACCAATCTTCGCTACTTCCGGGAATTGCAAGGGATGTATCCGACGCTGGCCGCCTTGGTGGTCCGAAATTCTCCCTACGCGGCGGTTGAGGATGTCCTCAAGATCCCTGGTCTAACTGAACGCCAGCTTGAAACGCTGACGACCAACCTCGATCGCTTTACTGTCACGGAAGTGGAAGAAGCGCTCACCGAAGGCAACGATCGCATCAATAACGGCGTCTATCGCTAGAGATCGTTAAAGAACGTTAACCGATTAGACATCTCGTATGATCGAAACTCTCCGCAGACACTCAGAGCATTGAGGAGATTTGTGGGGAGTTTTTTAATTTGTATTATTTTCAAGCTCTGACTTTAATGACTTTACTCAATGACCGACTCAATGACCGACTCAATGAAGGGTTTGATGTTTTGATCGTGGGGGCGGGCGCGGCTGGGTTGTACAGCGCCTTGTGCCTTCCCTCGACGTTTCGCATCGGACTCATTAGCAAGGACAAACTGTCGCGCTCTGCCAGCGGTTGGGCACAGGGCGGTATTGCGGCAGTTGTGGATTCGGATGATTCGACGGAGCTACATCTTCAGGACACGCTGAAGGCTGGAGCGGGGATTTGTGATGAGGCGGCGGTTCGGTTCTTGGTGGAAACAGCCCCGGATTGCATTCAGCATCTTGTGGATCTGGGTGTGGCCTTCGATCGGACCCCTCAAGACAAGCTCGCCCTAACCCTAGAGGCCGCCCATTCCCGTCGCCGCGTGCTCCATGCCGCCGACACTACAGGCCGCGCTGTGGTTACGACCCTAACCCAGCATGTGCTCAGCCAGTCCAATATTGAAATCTTGTCGCCAGCGTTTGTGTTGGACCTGTGGACCGAGGGTGGCGTGACCCAGGGCGTGCGGCTGCTCTACGACGGGCAAATCCGGAAGGTAGCAGCGCGATCGGTCGTTCTAGCGACAGGCGGCGGCGGACAGGTGTTTGCCCAGACCACCAATCCGAAGGTCAGCACGGGAGACGGGGTTGCGATTGCCCATCGAGCCGGAGCAATTTTGCGGGATTTGGAGTTTATTCAGTTTCACCCAACGGCGCTCACCCAAGTCGATGCCCCGAGATTCTTGATCAGCGAGGCGGTGCGCGGGGAAGGGGCGCACTTGATTGATGACGCTGGACATCGGTTTGTGTTTGACTATCATCCGGACGGAGAACTTGCACCTCGCGATATCGTCAGCCGTGCAATTTTTAGCCATTTACAAGCCAATTCAACCGATTCGGACACTCATTTGAGCACTCACAACGTCTGGCTCGATCTTCGGTCCATTCCCGCCGAAAAAATTCGTCAGCGCTTCCCCAATATTGTTCAAGTTTGCCAGACCTGGGGCATTGACGTCTTCACGAGGCCCATTCCCGTCGCACCTGCTGCTCACTATTGGATGGGAGGAATTCAAACCGACCTGGAAAATCACACCACGATTCCCGGTCTCTATGCGGTGGGTGAGACGGCTAGTACGGGCGTCCATGGAGCCAACCGACTTGCCAGCAATTCACTGTTAGAGTGCATCGTCTATGGCGCACAGCTTGGGAAGATGAAGATTCCAGAAGCCCCCCGACCCCCAATTCTGGGGGAGAAAGAGATTGATTTGGAGGTTCAGACGACGGATCCGGATTGGATTGCGCAGATGCGATCGACCCTCGCCCGTCTGGTGTGGCAAAGTGCCGGGATTTCGCGCGAAGCCAAAACCTTGGATGCGGCGATCGTTCAGGTTCAGCATTACCAACGGGACTTTGCACTTGCGCCCCTATCTCGCCAGCTTGCCCTATCGCTGGACTACCAAGTTAAACCTGAAGACGAACCGATCGTCCGGGCTTGGGGAGAACTTCATAACCTTCTGGACGTTGCCGAACTGATTCTCCGCAGCGCCCTGAAGCGGACCGAAAGTCGGGGAGGCCATTACCGATCGGATTATCCAACCACCGATCAAGCCTGGGAAGTCCACACTCTTGTTCAGAATCACACCTGGACAACATCAGCGATCGGGTGATTCATCCCGATCGCCTCACTCACGAACAGGACGGGAAACGTCGGAGACTCCTCCACCTGCAACTCCCGACAAGGCAACCGATCGGACAAAATAGCACTCGCCATCATTCCAGTATGAATTTCGAGTACGGCGTCTGAATTCGCCTCAAACAACAGTCGCTGCGATGGAAAGACCACTCGCTCAAAGTACCAATTGGCAATGTTAGTGATGCGAATAATTTGGATTTGACCCGATCGATTGGTGTAGCAGCAAGTCAAGCGATCGAGATCATCTGACGGGAGCGAGTCTAAGATTTGAGCCATGATGAGAGGGGTGTGTAGGAGGATTAGATCTTAAGCTAGCACCCCTACACCTGTAGAACTGTCAATCCTATTACCATCTTGCAAGTCTTTAAGCCCGTTGTTGGAGCCAAGTCAGGGTTAAAAATGCTATCGTTAAGTTATGTGAAATTGGATCATAAAGCCATGAACTCTCGCATTCTTTACGTTCGTCTACCTTGCAACCCCATTTTTCCGATCGGGGTGGTCTATTTGGCCGACCATGTTCACAAACTTTTTCCCACCGTCGAGCAGAAAATCTTCGACATGGGCACGGTGCCGCCATTGGATTATCTCGCGGCGATGGAAGAGTCTATTGATGAATTTCGACCAAACCTAATCATTTTTTCTTGGCGTGATATTCAGATTTACGCACCCGTGGGTGGGCGAGGTGGCAATCCGCTGCAAAATGCCTTTGAGTTCTACTACTCCCCCAACCCGCTGCTCAAAATTCGGGGAGCAATAGGTGGCGTGAAGATGCTGAGTTCCTATTACGGTGAGCTGTGGCGCAACCAAAAACTTATCAAGCGCGGCATCCAACGAGCACAGAAGTACGAGCCGGACGTAAAAAGCGTTGTGGGTGGGGGCGCGGTGAGCGTGTTTTATGAGCAGCTCAATCACAAAATGCCCAAGGGAACGATTATCTCGGTCGGAGAAGGTGAGGCGCTGCTAGAGAAACTTATTCGAGGTGAAAGTCTGGCTAAGGAGCGGTGTTACATTGCGGGGATGGAAACTCCACGGGAGCGGCTGATTCATGAACAGCCTGCCCCTATTGAAAAGACAGCTTGCAACTATCCGTATATCCAAGAGATTTGGGGAGAGTTTGAATATTACTTTCAGTCCAATGATTTCTACGTCGGGGTCCAAACCAAACGTGGCTGTCCACACAACTGCTGCTATTGCGTGTACACCGTGATTGAAGGGAAGCAGGTCCGTATTAATCCCGCCGATGAAGTGGTGGCTGAAATGCAGCAGCTTTACGACAAAGGAATTCGCAATTTTTGGTTTACAGATGCTCAGTTTATTCCGGCACGGCGATACATTGAAGACGCCAAAGAACTGCTTCGCAAAATCATTGCAGCGGGCATGAAGGACATCCATTGGGCGGCGTACATTCGGGCCGATAATGTTGATCCAGAATTGGCAGATCTCATGGTCCAAACCGGAATGAACTACTTCGAGATCGGAATTACCAGTGGTTCTCAAGAACTCGTTCGTAAGATGCGCATGGGCTACAACCTTCGCACGGTATTGCAGAACTGCCGCGATCTGAAAACGGCTGGATTTAATGATTTGGTGTCAGTCAACTACTCCTTTAATGTTATTGACGAGACCTTTGAAACCATTCGCCAAACGATCGCCTATCATCGTGAACTTGAGGCGATTTTCGGCGCAGATAAAGTCGAGCCTGCTATCTTCTTCATTGGATTACAACCGCATACTCATTTGGAAGATTATGCGTTCAAAAATGGCATTTTGAATCGGGATTATGACCCCATGAATCAAATGCCGTGGAATGCAATGAAGCTGCTGTGGAATCCCGGCAAGATGGGCGATTTCTTCGGAAATATCTGTCTCCAAGCCTGGAAACGGAACCCCGATGATTTTGGACGCGAGGTGATGCTTATTCTGGAGGAGCAACTCGGACGCGCACCATTGGAGTCAGCACTGACTGCACCGATCGTAGAGAAAACAAAGGAGTTAGCGATCGTGCTTTGAGAACTAGTACTGCGCGGCGTAAATAGGACTTGTATTAAAACCCGTTAGGTTTGGGGGCACGGCATGGCCATGCCCCTACAATCTCTGAAACCCGGATGTGTAGGGGCATGGCTCGCTGTGCCCCAAACCCAACGAAGAGGATGTTAAATCGCTGGATTACTTAGGCGTCGCCGTATGCCTCGATCGGCAAACACGAACAGACCAAATTACGATCGCCCCAAGCATTATCAATCCGGTTAATGGCTGGATAGAACTTATTTTGGCGAGTCCATGCACTGGGAAACACCGCTGTCATGCGAGAGTAGGGTCGGTCCCAGGTTTCATCCACCAAATCCTCGACCGTATGCGGCGCATTTTTCAATGCATTATTAGTCCGATCGATCGTGCCTAGTTCAATAGCCCGAATCTCTTCGCGAATCGAAATCATCGCCTCACAAAAGCGATCGAGTTCCACTAAAGATTCACTTTCGGTCGGCTCCACCATAATGGTCCCTGCAACAGGCCAAGACACCGTGGGCGGATGGAAGCCGTAATCGATCAGACGTTTGGCAATGTCATCAACTTCGATATCTGCCGACTTTTTGAATTCGCGCAAATCGAGAATGCATTCGTGAGCCACTAGTCCATTCGCACCTTTGTAAAGCACTTCATAATGTCCTTCGAGCCGTTTCGCAATGTAGTTTGCGCTGAGAATTGCAATTTCAGTAGCGCGCATTAGGCCGTCCCCGCCCATCATCGCAATATACATCCACGAGATCGGCAAAATGCTCGAACTGCCCCAAGGAGCCGCTGACACTGCGCCGATCGCCTGAGCACCGCCCGTTGGAATGACCCCATGTCCGGGTAAAAATGGCGCAAGATGGGAAACTACGCCGATCGGACCCATGCCAGGACCGCCGCCGCCGTGGGGAATGCAGAAGGTTTTGTGCAGGTTGAGGTGGCAGACATCCGCCCCAAAATCTCCGGGGCGACACAGTCCCACCTGCGCGTTCATATTGGCCCCGTCCATGTAGACTTGGCCGCCATACTGATGAGCGATCGCGCAGATTTCTTTAATCCCCGACTCAAACACACCGTGGGTCGAAGGATAAGTAACCATCAGCGCCGAGAGATTTGGCGCATGTTTTTCAGCTTTAGTGCGGAGATCTTCGATGTCAATGTTTCCGGCATCATCACAGTTAACTGTCACCACTTTCATCCCGGACATCACCGCACTGGCCGGATTAGTCCCGTGGGCAGAGGTGGGAATGAGGCAGATATTGCGGTTGGCTTGGTTGCGCGATCGGTGATAAGCCCGAATCACCAGCAAACCCGTGTATTCCCCTTGAGAGCCTGCGTTAGGCTGGAGTGAGATTGCTGCGAACCCGGTCACTTCCGCCAACCATTGCTCAAGCTGATTAAAGAGCAACTGGTAGCCTTCCGTCTGAGACACGGGCGCAAAGGGGTGAATCTGCCCAAATTCAGCCCACGTCACAGGAATCATCTCTGCGGTCGCATTTAACTTCATAGTGCAGGATCCCAGGGGAATCATGGCACTGGTGAGCGAGAGATCTTTCTGCTGCAATCGGTACATATACCGCAGCAGCTCAGTCTCAGATTGGTACTGACTAAAGACCGCATGGGTTAAATACTCAGACGATCGGCATAAATGCGTAGGCAGCGCGTTAGAGGCTTCTAATGCACTTGAATCTTTCCCCGTAAAAATTTCGAGCAAATCTAGGACATCTCGCTGAGACGTCGGTTCATCCAAGGCAATGCCGATCGCCTCAGCATCCAGTTTACGGAGGTTTATTCCGCGTTTCACCGCCGCCGCCATAAGTGCATCCGTCCGATCGCCCGTCTCGACCGCGATCGTATCGAAATAGGTATGGGAGCGGAGTTTGAACCCTGCTGAGGTGAGTCCGGTTGCAAGAGCTGTAGTGAGATAGTGAACCCGCATGGCGATCGCCTTAAGTCCCACCGGACCATGATACACCGCATACATACTGGCAATCACCGCGAGCAGCACCTGCGCCGTACAGATATTACTGGTGGCTTTGTCCCGGCGAATATGTTGTTCCCGCGTTTGCAAGGACAAGCGCAACGCCCGCACTCCGCGAGAATCACGCGAGACGCCGATCAGACGACCGGGAAGCTGACGTTTGTAGGCATCCTTGGTTGCAAAATACGCCGCATGAGGGCCGCCATAGCCAAAAGGCACACCAAATCGCTGCGTATTTCCCACCGCAATATCAGCGCCCCATTCACCCGGTGGTGCCAGCACCGTCAGCGCCAAAATATCCGCCACCGCCGTCACGATCGCCCCTTTTGCATGGGCGCTATTGCAAAATTCCTGGTAGTCGAAAATAGACCCATCGGTGGCCGGATAGGAAATCAGTGCGCCAAACACGGGATTCAGGGCGAAATCAAACTCAGTGTGATCACCCACGATTACTTCAATCTCTAGGGGAATGGCGCGGGTTTGGACCACTTCAATGGTTTGAGGGTGACAGTCTTTGGACACAAAGAAAGACTGAGACTTCGTTTTCGTCACCCCAAAGCTCATGGACATCGCTTCCGCCGCCGCCGTGCCTTCATCCAGCAGCGACGCATTCGCAATCTCCATCCCCGTCAAATCCATCACCATCGTCTGAAAGTTCAGCAGCGCTTCGAGACGACCCTGAGAAATTTCGGGTTGATACGGCGTGTACTGCGTATACCAAGCCGGGTTTTCCAGGATATTGCGCAAAATCACAGGCGGCGTGATGCAGTTGCTGTAACCCATACCGATAAACGATCGCAGCACCTGATTTTTGTTTGCGATCGCCTTCAAATCCGCCAGCGCTTCATATTCCGATCGCGCCTTCTCGATATTCAGTGGATGGTTCATGCGAATTTCAACCGGAACCGTCGCATCGATGAGTTTGGCCAAACTCTCATAGCCCACAACCTGCGCCATCCCTGCAATCTCCGCATCACGCGGTCCATTATGACGAGACACAAAGCGATCGGGATGTGCAAAACCGTCAGATGACGCGCGTTGAGGAGAAATCGATCGGTCCATCAACGTCACCTTAGACTCCACCGAAGACTCCATCGAGTCCACAATCTCACCACCCAAAACCATCGAAGCAACCGATTCAGACATAAATCAAGTCCCACAAAATAACATCAACAAACCGCACCCAAAACCACAAAACCGAGATCAGCAGCCCAAAATCATACGTAGGATGCGTTAAGCGAAGCAACGCATCATTTCTTAAGTTAAGTAACAGATTACGTCACATCCACGTTTTCCGAAACGGAATCCCATGAATTCCTCATCAATTCCCCATCAATTTTGCGTAATACCCATGAAAGATTGATATGTAGATTGATTTTTATTAAGTCACGAAAATTTGTTAGAACAACAATCTTCCCCTGGGAATAAATAAAGGCGAGGATATCCAACCCCGTGATCCCTCACCCCCATACGAAGAACCCCAAAACCGATCGAGGCTCTCTTCTCCCTTCCCTCCCTCCCACAGTATCTCTCGTCAAAATTAAATGATTTAATCTTTTTCCCAAAAAACCGATCGATCGAGCAAATCATATATGGATTAGGCCAAACCGCTGAGATGACGATGCGGCAAGCTTCTCAGCCATTTCACACAGGGAAAACAGTCTAGTTCTGTGCGTAAATCCACTGAAACAGCCTTCAGGCGATCCCTCAGACTCCCGTAAAACAACCATGGTCCCAAAAGAGGCATGGATTGAATATAGGGACAACGGGATTGAGAGAAGACTTACAAATGCTGCCAACTCAAACGACACTTCGGACTCACGGTATGGAACTCCTCTCGGAGTACCACCAGAAACCATCAGTCCGCCTTCGGAACAAATTAGTCCAAATGAACGCTGGCCTAGTCCGCAAAATAGCGCACCGCATCAGTCACCAATGTGCCGAACCCTACGAAGATCTCGAACAAATTGGGTATCTCGGTCTCATTCGGGCGATCGAACGCTTTAACCCCAATCAAGGCTGTGCCTTCAGCTCCTTCGCCGTCCCATACATTCGAGGCGAAATGTTGCACTTCCTTCGTGACAGGTCCGGTACTGTTAAGATTCCCCGTCGTTGGCAACAAATCAACAAAGAGGGCCAGCGCGTTCGGGAAACCCTGTCCAATGAGCTGAGTCGTCAGCCCAGCGATGACGAGATTGCCCTCGAAATCGGCGTCACCGTTCAAGAATGGCGCGACAGCAAGCTCGCCGCCAAAAACCGCCTGCCCTTGAGCCTAGACGCAACGGTCTGCCAACAGCTCGACTCTCCCATGACCTTAGGAGACACCATTCCTGATGCTCGGTACCAGGAGTTGCAGGTGCTCGAAGAAGATCGCCAACAGCTCCAAAAAGCGCTGAATCAACTTGAGGAAAAAACCCGTCAAGCGATCGAGTATGTGTTTCTGCATGATCTATCTCGGAAGGAAGTTGCAGAAAAAATCGGCGTGAGTCCCATGACCGTAACCCGTCGGATTCATCGTGGAATTCAGCAAATGATCACCACCATGAAGCCCCAAATTCTTCAGTCTGATCCGTAGATCACACTGACTTCCTACGCCTTTGCTTGATTCAATGTTCTGTTCTCAACCCATTTTGTAAGTCTGAAATTACTTATTTTCCTGATATGGCCAGATTGCGATCGTTGCAGTCTGGCTTTTTTTGTTTAGAGTTGGCTTAGATTTGTATCTTAGATTTTTAGCTTAGGGATGACCGATCGAAATTTGCTGTTTGAGATAGTTCGTCCATTCTGCCGCCAGATCAATACCGACAAACGGGATTTGAATCACTCCATTTCCATCAGTCGGGATTAATTCTAGGGCGATGATTTTGCCAGAGTCAGGGAGAGTGTCTAGATTAGCAATTGTGCCATCAATCCTTAACTGCACGCCTTTAAGCGCCGCGATCGGCATCACTTGACGATCTTCTAAACCCTTCCGAATCGGTTTTCCCCAGCTTAGTTCGCCCTTGCGATAGCCCAGCGCAGCCAATACATCATACTTAGACTTCTCATATTGCTTGGCCCACGCGCTATAGCCTTGCACCTTCTGGTACTCATTCCATCCTGCCCACGCTAATCCAAAGAATAAGACCAACAGCGGTAACCACAATAATCCCCGTTCCATCTACTTTTCGCCCCATCAAAATCAATCTCTTATAGCCTACCGGGAATCATGGTCCGCATTACCTGCTAACCTATAAAACAATTTAGGAGTCTGCATCCGCCCTTAAGCCATTATTCAGGGAATTTTCTGTCGTTACCCTCCTCACCATTGCCCACCGCTATGAAACGATGGATTTTATTGCTCTGTTTTTTGGTGAGCCTCGGATGGGGGATGGTTCACTATGGCAGCAGCATTACCCAAGGAACATTTAGCAGCATCATCCTAGATTTCCGAGAAGAAGTGGGAGACAGCCAAATTCAACAGGCACTGAGTGAAGCCTCTCAGCGATTTGACCTCAAACCTAGGCTAAATAGCGAATTTTCAGAGTCCGATCACGTTTTTATTGTGCCGGGAGAAACCAAGCTCCTGAGAGATCTCCTCCGATCGGGACTCGATCGCTATACCGAATCCATTGAACCCAACTATAACTACAGCGTTCCTGAAGCCAGCCAAGTCAGACTGCCCATCTCCGTAGACAAACCGATCGCCGCAGAAAAACCTTCAAAAAAATCTAAACAAGCAACCGCCGAACCCTATCCCAACGACCCACTCTTCAAGCGGCAGTGGAATTTTGAACAAATCAACATTGAATCCGCATGGGCCATTACTAAGGGCAAAGGCTCGATCGTGGCCGTGGTGGGAACAGGAATCAGTCGCGTGTCCGATCTTGAAACCACCGATTTTTTAGCAGGCTATGATTTTATTAATGACAACGCCGATGCCACCGACGACCACGGTCATGGCACCCACATCGCAGGCACGATAGCACAGTCTACCAACAACGCCTTCGGAGCCGCAGGCATAGCACCCGAAGCTAGCCTTATGCCCATCAAGGTTCTTAGCATTGGCGGAAACGGGACGGTCGCCGATATTGCTGAAGGCATTCGCTATGCGGCAGACCACGGTGCCCATGTGATTAACCTCACCATGGTGGGCGATGGCAATAGCCTCTTCCTCCAAAAAGCGATTGACTACGCCGATCGCAAGGGAGCCGTCATCATTTCCCCAGCCGGAAACAGCGGTCGCACCGCCGCTGCTTATCCCGCCCGTTATCGACACGTTCTGGGCGTCGCCGCTCTCGATATCAAGGGCCAAAAAGCGCCCTACTCCAATGGCGGGGCAGGCGTCGATATCTCAGCGCCGGGAGGCTGGATCGAGGGCGAGGACCCCACAGGCGGAATTATTCAAAATACTTTCGATCGCCGAATGCAGGTTTCTATCTTTGCGCCCTATCAGGGAACCAGTATGGCTGCCCCTCATGTCTCTGGTGTCGCGGCACTGATTCACTCAATGGGCATTACGGATCCAAGCGAAATTAGTACGATTTTGATGCGATCGGTGCAGCGATTGCATCGCGATGCTCGGAATGACTACGGAGCCGGGAAACTAGATGCCAGTGCCGCCCTGAAACTGGCCCAACAGCCAACTCGTCCACCGCCAAATCTCTTTGATCGGTGGCGCGATCGGGGCTACATTGATGCCCGACTATGGCTCGATGAAGAGGAAATCGCAGCACCGTCTAAGCTCATGATGGCAGGGATTACGTTAATTTTGGCTTGGAGCTTAGGTCAGTTGGGTTGGAATGGTCTGACTTGGCTGGGAATGCTACTGGGAAGCTGTGGGTTATTTTTAGTGCGCGGAATATATCTGATGGATGTCTCTCAGCTTCCCTTTCGGATTTTGGGAAGTACGCTTCCAGAACTTTGGAACGTGTTTCAAGGCGATCCCTTGCTTAATCCGATCACCGCAAGCGTTTTGGTTCCGGGGCTATTGGGCGCATTGAGCCTTTGGATTCCCGGACTCAAACCGGGTGCTGTTGGGTTGTGCTTGGGGATGACCGCATCGTTGCTCGTCTATGGCATCACAGACCCAGCCTTGGAGTGGATCGGGTCATCAGTGGCGGCTCGGATATTTCTCGTCGCCAATAGTTTATTGTGTTGGATGGGCGCACGCTATTTAGTCTTGCCTTGGACTGACTTTATTCAGGGATTCGTTCAGCCGTGGCAGATTCGCTATTGGCGAGAACGATGGGACGCCCCCGCGATCGCGCTCAAGGCTAGATCTCGCAGCCGTCGAAGTTCCAAAACAAGAACATCCATTCAATCATCTCAACCTCTTCCAACTTCATCCCCTCGCACAAAGCCAAAGCCGCACGATCGTTAGCGTAGAAAGGGCGGACGTTTTAAATCTGCTGGTTTGGATTTAACAATCTCACTCATGAATCGACGAAGCGCCTGTTCTCGGTTTTTCATAAACTCAGACCAAAAACCGGGCTGAAACTCATCCATGGTTTTGGCAAGCGCCCAAACATCGACCGCGAGGATATTGTAGAGCGTTTCATCCTCGCGGCGAAGCGAATTAATTTGGTCTAAGACCTGTTCATCATTCTCGTCAACCTCTTGATTCCGATCGATGTTCGATAGCATAAAACTCCACTCCAGCCTGGTATTCAGGGGCTATATAAAAATGTATGGATATTAAGGTGATGAAATCAAGGTTTCTTTCTCGCTCTTACGATCGCGAACCAATCTTAAGAGCCAGTAACTTAGCATTCCTAAACTCAACCCCAAAACTGATGCTTCTATTATAAAAAATACAGAAGGCGCTCGATTCATGAAAAAGGTGCCAATTTCAACCCTCTACGGTTAAGTCCCCATCATGTTAGATACCTATTTAGCATGATTCTTGTGCATACTGGGTGTCCATAGCTGGATGATTGGTAAAAGCTTGATGAATGATGGCGCGATCTTTAGGCGTATCCTGTATGGATCTCTGAGCGATCGAGGCGTCTCTAGCCCTGATCTGTTTCAGAGGCTTCACATTTTCAGAGGCTTCACATTTTTTAAGCGTCATTCCGTCCATCACCCTCGATAATAAGACTATTGTTCATATTTCTTGACTTTTAAGTTGAGGCGAGGAGTCCGTATGATGCGCAAAGTTCCGTTAGCGATGATTGGACTAATTGTAGGGGGAGTGCTGACAAGCGTAGGCTTCTATGCTTATGTTACGAATCAGTACACGCTGAATCTTGCCGGGTTTTTCTATGGAATTCCGATTTTGCTAGGTGGCTTTGCGTTGAAGGCCGCAGAATTGAAGCCTGTTCCCTTAAGACCAACGACGCCTGAAGTGATGACTCTTCGGAATGAGCAAGCAACACCTGCCCAGCTTCAAATTTTTAAAGACATTACTCGCTATCGATACGGACAGGAGGCGCATTTGGATTTGGCGCTCGGAGCCTTGGGGCTTAGTCCGACCGTGGACGAGCGTCCGATCATTACTGGCGTCTGGGAAGAGTCCGTCGATGGAGCTTATTCGATGGTCATGGAATTTGAGTCGTTTTTGATCTCATTGGAGACTTGGAAAGATAAAGAAGACAAGATGACGCGCTTCTTTGGTCCTGATGTCAAAGCTCGGGTAGCCCCAAGTCCAAACAAAGAGAATTATGTAGAAGTCTCTCTGATTACGTCGCCGGGAGAAAGTGCAGGTCTGACGTTTGGCGTTGCGGACCCCAACAAGCGGACGTTGTTTCTGTAGAGTGGTTGATTCTACAGATTATTTTTCTAATCGAATCGCGTACCACTGAAGATATTGACCGGGGTCAAGCTTAAGTTCGCACACGGTGTCGAGTAAGGATTGGACTTGATTTTCGGGGGTGAGAAGCCGCACGTCTTCGGGAATCAGGTCCGGTTCTTTTTGGAAGAGTAATCGAAATTTTTCACTGAGTTCATTGCGGGTAAGCAGAGTCTCGGGCTGGTCAGTTTCTAAGACCACATAGTGCTCTTCGCTGTAGAGGGCGCGATCGTTGGGCGTATTATCAACCATAGGGCGTTCTACTCTCAAGAAGGGTTCAACTAAAAATACCGCATCTAGGTCAGCCTTGTAGACTGCTTTGGATGCGGTATTTGACGAGTGATTGACAAAAAAGATTATGGAGAATCCTACTTGGTCTTCACAGCATCTTTAGCTGTGTCACCTGTTTTCTCAACAGCAGTGCCAGTTTTCTCAGCCGCCGTGCCCGCAGCGCCCTTCGCAGCATTACCTGCTTTACCAGCGGCTTCACCCGCAGTTTTGGCGGCTTCGCCCGCTTTGCCTGCTGCTTCGCCTGCTTTATCAGCAGCATCGCCCGCTTTCTTACCCATTTCGCCGCCTACGCCTTTAGCAGCTTCGCCCGCTTTCTTAGCTGCATCGCCAGCCTTACCAGCCGCATCGCCAGCCTTACCAGCCGCGTCACCAGCTTTTTCAGCCGCCGTGCCCGCTTTTTGCTTGACGGCTTCCGTAGGAGCCTTCTGAATTTCAGGTGCAGGAGCGTCGCTACAAGCAGTCAAGGACGCGATTACAAGGGTGCTAAGAGCAAGACCCAATAGATTCTTTTTCATGATCGTGTATGACCTTTTAAATGGTGGTGTTGGAAGTGTTTTGGGTGTGGGAGAAGCGCGCCTTAACGGACGTCCTGTACTAGGATAAGGGTCAAACTTGATTTTGAATCACAAATTTGTAAAATTTCATCCTGAGATCGTCTTCTGAGGCTCTCATGAGTGGGATCAATCACGCTGACTCAACCGCTTTACCGCTTCTCCAGAGAGCATTTGATGGGTCTCTTGCAAAATTTGAGGAATAGTTTCTGAAAACGGACTATTGACAAGAAAGGGCTGGAGTGAGTCTGCATGAATGGCGTCAGCACGCGATCCGGGAAACCAGTGGCTCCCTTGCCCGCCGAGGAGGTTGTAGCGGCTTTTGGCGTAGTCGAGCATATCGTAGGCCATCACTAGGTTCCGCAACCACAGCGCCATGGGGATATTAATTCCGCCGGGGGTATCTTCGTTGCGAGGCAGGCCGACGCTCCAGTTGCGCCACCAGGGTTCACCGAGTGCGTCGATTCCAGCTTGATCTAGTCGTTGCAAAATAGGTGCTAACACTTCGGGACTTCGATCGTTGAGCAGGTCTAAGGTTTTTAGATGTTCGTCAAAGTCACTGGGCTGTGCGGCTCCGAGGCTAAGGGTGTGAACCTGCGGATGCGAGAGGCAGAAGAGATCGTTGAACACCATGGGACTGAGGGGATAGCAGAGGTCTACGAGCTTTTTAGGCGGAGCGTAGAGTTTTCCGCCTTTATCCGACGGGCTGATGATAAAGACGCCCATGTCGTGACGGGTTGCGGCTTCAATAGCCGCCCAGTTGGTTTGGTTGATGTAGTACCAGTGCAGGTTGACGTAATCAAATTGGTCGGTTTCGATTGCGTTTACAATCACGTCGGTCGGTCCGTGGGTCGAAAAACCAATATGGCGAAGCTTGCCTTGGGCTTGCAGAGTGTGCGCGACGTCTAGGATTCCGCCCGGTTCTAGGCAAGTATTGAGCTGGCTATTGAGGTTGATGCCGTGGATGCCGAGGAGATCGATGTAGTCGAGTTTGAGTAATGAAAGCGATCGATTGAAGGTTTTGAGGAAGTCTTCGGGGGTGTCTTTGACGACGACTTTGGTCTGGACGATCAGGCGATCGCGCGGAAGCAGGGGAAGGATTTTGCCGAGCTGGATTTCGGAGGTGCCATAAGCTCTGGCGGTTTCAATGTGGTTTATTCCAAGATCGACAGCACGACGAATGGTGGCTTCGAGGTTTTTTTGGTTGGCTTCAGGGATTTGGTCTTCGGGGAGATCGCCCCAGCTATGTTGGTAGCGCATCCCGCCGCAAGAAAAGACGGGCATTTGTAGGTTAGTACGTCCGAAGCGGCGGTATTGCATTGGGGTGGGTGAGGTGAGGGGCATTCGATCGGCTGGATTACACGTCGTCTCGGTAGTCTCGGAGTCTGAGGGACAATTCCGCAATCTGAGCGGCAATCGCAAGACTGTCTTCGTAGAGCAAGTCGCGCATAGTGGTGCGGAGTTGTTCGCTGAGGAGGGTTTCTGCTTTTTCGTCGCGCAAAGGCGTCACTTGGTTGACGGTGCAGGATTGGGCCGCACCTTTAGCTTCGAGTCGCATACAGCCTTTGGTTTCGGAACACAGGATGGTGCAGCAGTTTACCTCAGGATTGGAGGAGTCCAGTCGCAGGTCCAATAGATCCCCGACGACGGTCCCGACATTGGCGGTGTGAATGGCCGCTAGCTCGACTTCAACCGCTTTACCGTTGGATGCCATGAAGTGAATGCGCTGAATGTCAAATTCGCCGCCTTCTTTCATCTGGATGGTAGGCTGCCATTTTAAGCGGCTCGCTAGCCAGCCTAAGAACAGAAGCGCTTGGGTTGGATTGCCTTTTTCATAATCGATCGTGACTCGATCGACCTCACCCAAGAGCTGCCAGCGATCGGGGGCATCAAAGGCTTCTGCGGCAAGCTCTTGCCAGGGAGCCAGCCGTCGCCAGTTGAGATCGGCGATTTGAACCCCTTCGTCTTGGAGTTCTTGAAGTCGCACTAAGTCACCCGCGCCATCAGTATTGAATCGACTGGAATCAACAATCAACACGGTGCAAGATTTGGCAAGCTGTTGGAAGAGGTCTTGGTCGAGATTGGGCGTTCCTTTCCACCAGAGAAAGCTAGGTAGGTCTGTCTGAATCAACGATCGCACCAAGCCCGTCGATCGCGACAAGGCAGGCTCTGATCCCTTGAGCATGACGTACTCACAGCAGACCATCGCAACCGCTGCCCGTTTTTGAATCGGACAGTAGGCGGAGACTTGGGCCGTTACACTTTCGTCGATGTCGCTGGTGGGGAAGAGGGAGATGATTCGGCAGGGGTTTTGGACGGCGATCGCATCGGCGAGGCCCGATCCATCAATATCGCGACCGTAAGGTGAAATGCTACACACATCGCCCTCGCGCACATCCACGCCTCGGCAAATAAACACTTCCTTGCGGAGTCGTTCAATCAGTTCAGGGGAGACGCGGCCCGTGACGGCAAAATCAAAGGCATTTTGGGCGGCCAGGATAGCGGCATACATTCTTGGGCCACTAATGCCGTCTACGGGTCCGGTGTAGTAGCCCAGTTCGGCCAAAAGCTGCTGGGTTTCTTCGGGTTCGTAGACGAGAAGGGTGAAGGTCGTTGCTTTGGTGGCTCCGAGGCTCCGACCGTCTGCACTTGGTTTTTCGTAAAGGGTCCAGATGGCGTTGAGTTCGGCCTGGATTTGGGGCAGGGAGACGTCTTTCGGAGCTTGAAGTGAGATAACAGGTGCTGAGGTCATGGGTTTAAGTGGGTTCTAGGTTCAGTTCTAGGTTCATCGGCTTGGGGTTCTAAAATCAACCCTAGAGGCGTCGCCATTGTCGTCCGTCTCGGTTGATCATCTCTTCCGCCTCCTTGGGATTCCAGGTTCCGGCGTCATACTGCGGGATGGTGCTGGGATCGGTGGGCGCTTCCCAAGCAGAGACAATGGGAGTCACCACTCGCCACGCGGCCTCCACTTCATCCGATCGGGTAAACAAGGTCTGGTCGCCCATCATACAGTCGAGCAAAAGGCGATCGTAGGCATCTCCTCCAGAGTTTTTACCAAAGGCATTGCCGTAGCTGAAGTCCATTTCCACCGGACGACTACGTAAGTCTCCTCCTGGCATTTTGACTTCAAACTTCATCGAAATCCCTTCATTGGGCTGAAGTCTGAGGGTGAGCAAATTAGGATTCATTTGTTTGGCCACCTGTTGGAAAATCAAGTGCGGCACGTTGCGGAATTGAATCGTCACCTCACTCACTTTCTTCGGTAAGCGTTTCCCGGTACGCATATAAAATGGCACACCCTGCCAGCGCCAGTTGTCCACCATGAGCTTCATGGCCACATAGGTCGGCGTAATAGATTCGGGATTGACGCCTTTGTCTTGGCGGTATCCCGCTACAGGCTTGCCTTTCATCCAGCCCGATCGATATTGCCCTCTCACAGCGGAGTTTTCTAAGTTTTGCAAATCCGCCAACCGCGTCGCTTGCAACACCTTCACTTTTTCCGTCCGAATCGCATCGGCATCCAAGGAATTTGGCGCTTCCATCGCGGCTAGACAAAACACCTGCATTAGGTGATTCTGCATCATGTCTCGCAGTGCGCCAGATTTTTCGTAATACCCTGCGCGATCTTCAACGCCTACAGTTTCGGCAACAGTAATTTGAATGTGGTCAATGTATTGTCGGTTCCACAGCGGCTCAAAAATTGCGTTGGCAAACCGAAAGACTAGGAGATTTTGGACCGTTTCTTTACCGAGATAATGGTCAATCCGGTAGACCTGTTCTTCCCGACACACTTGGTTCACAATCCGATTGAGGGCTTGAGCCGAGCTGAGATCGTGGCCGAAGGGTTTCTCAATCACCAGTCGAGTTTTGCGCGAGTCTTCCAGCATCCCCGCCTCACCCAACTGCCGAATCGCCTCCGGGAAAAAGTTAGGAGCCACGGAAAGATAAAACACGCGATTGCCGCGAGTGCGCCGCAGTTCATCAAGTTCAGTTAAGAACACCTTAAGCTTCTGGTAGCTGAGCGGATTATCAATATCCCCAGCGCAGTAGAACAGTCCCTTTGCAAACTCATCCCAACTTTCCTCATCTTCAATGCCGTCTGAGAACTCAGTGACGCCTTGGCGCATTTGATCCCGGAAGTACTCATGACTCCATTCACGGCGGGCGATTCCCACGATCGTCGTTTCAGGCGGAAGCTTTCGTTCTTTCTTAAGCTTGTAGAGTGCAGGGACGAGTTTACGTTTGGTCAGATCGCCCGACGCGCCGAAGAACACAATGATATTGGGTTCAGAGACCCGTTGTTGTTGTAACCCAACGCGGAGGGGGTTTTCCAGTAACGGCGTGTCCAGAAGAGTGACCATGGGCGATTTTTGTATTAAGAATGGATAATTTAGGGACCAATAGCATTGGCCCAGTTCGCCAGGGAATCCGTCAAGAACGAGCTTCCCCACAAGGCGATCGGTTGTTAGCAAAGACCCCGACGGGCGTTGGCGGGATCCTTCGCACATTGCATAACCGGATCGACGATTAGACGATCGCCAAACGATCGACTTTCTCTTTTAATGCAGCCATCAGGGTGTCGAAGGGGGTAACAAACTTCACGATTCCGTCAGCCAAGAGGTCGGTCATGACTTGATCGAGGTCAATCCCAACATCGCTATCTTTGAGACTCGCAATCAGAGCTTCCGCTTCTGGAAGGTTCATCTCAATGCGAGACGCCACATCACAGTGATCGATACAAGCATCAATTGTTTGAGGAGGAAGAGTATTGACCGTATCGCTTCCCACTAGGCCATCAACATACATAACATCGCTATAGTCCGGATTTTTGGTTCCGGTGCTGGCCCACAGCAGACGCTGGACTCGGGCACCTTTAGCGACCAAACTCACCCATCGATCGCTTTCGCAAATGGTTTTGTATGCCTTATACGCCATCTTCGCGTTGGCAATCGCAACTTTTCCTTTTAAGCTTTTTAGCTTCGATTCAGTCTCAGCGCTGATCCCCGCAGTTTTCAATAAAGCATCTAGCTTAAAATCAATGCTGATATCAATCCGACTCAAGAAGAAACTGGCGACTGAAGCGATTTTTGAGACATCGCCGCCGCGCTGCGCAAGCTTCTCTAGTCCAGAAATATAGGCCCAAGCCGTATCAATGTAAGACTGAAGCGAAAACAACAGTGTGACATTAACGTTTATTCCCGAGGCGATCACTTCAGTCACCGCTGGCAATCCTTCAGGCGTTCCAGGAATCTTAATCATCACGTTTGGACGATCGATCGCAGCATAGTAGCGCTTGGCTTCAGAAATCGTCTGAGCCGTGTCGCTGGCGATCGTTGGAGGCACTTCGATGCTGATATAGCCGTCTAGACCCTTGCTCTTGTCGTAGACTCCCCGGAAGATGTCACAGGCTTTCTGAATATCCTCAAAAATAAGCGACTCATAGATTTCCATCAGAGACTTGCCTGATTTGATCCCCGCTTCAATAGCGCTGTCGTAGACCTTATTGCCGACGATCGCCTTTTCAAAAATAGCTGGGTTAGACGTGACGCCTAGTAATCCTTTGGTCTCGATTAAAGTCGCTAATTCGCCGGATTCAATCAAATCCCGCGCCAAATTGTCCATCCAAATACTCTGTCCAAGCTGTTCGATCTCGAGAATTGCAGTCGGCTCACTGCCCGATCGAGTTGCAGGCATCGTGGTAGATGGGGTCATAAACGGTTTCTCCAGTCATTAAGGGGCGTTGAGAAGCATTCTGCTGAGTCTTTTCCGGTCCAAATGCCAGTAAATGCCAACAGAAGGAACATTGTAGCGATTCTAGCGACTTACGGCTCTAGTAACTTAGGCACCCATTGTCAGCGATCGACAGTTCGATTATCGGTCTGACTCGACACATTTCTACTTCTCTATGTTTCCATGCCTTTATTGTAGGAAGCTCCTGCGCAACAAATTCTAAAGATTAGCTAACGTTTTCGATCGCACTAAATCTGATTTTGTTACAAAAGATACAGAATGTCTTGAATAATCCTGGCATTATTATTGATCGTTGTTCTAGATAGAGAACAAGCGTGAAATTTCCCAGTTAATTCTCTAGATTGACTTCCGACTTGATTTCTAAATCTATTCGGCAGTGGACTGAGATTGTTGACTGCGGCGATCGGTCCTCACTCCAGACAGGATCCGATTACTAAAATTAGGCTGATCAAAACTTTCACATTCTCTTCTTGGAAAAAGTGGGTTTTTGATACCAGCTTTACGGAATTTAAAGCGCTTGTTTTGTATGTTGTATTCAGACAAGGAAAAGAAATCGTTTGAGTATTGAGCTTTAGCAAGTATTTGTTATCAACACAAGCAGATAGTTGCATCGTCAGTTCTAGCGATTCATTAGCGAAGTCATAGGTCAATCCGTCATGTCTGAAATCATCTCCGAAGTCATTTCCGAAATCAACAATTTGTCTGCCATGGACTTAACGCCGCTTCTGATGGCAAGTTCGCTTATGGCACCGAAAAAAACGTTTTTTGACAAACTCTTAAAGCCAATCCGAACCCGAATAGATGCTATGGAAATTCGAGACCGGGACATTGCACACCTAGTCTGCAAGCTGATCCCCAGTTCTTGTCCGTTTGAACGGGATGTCGTCCTGCTCGGACGTAAGGTGGCTCACATTCCACCCATGTGCAAAATCAATCCGCTTTATGAGCAGTTTGTCGGGTTGCGGTTTCGATCGCTGTGTTATCTCGTGGATGTGTGTGGGGAAAGCCTAACCTAGAGCTTGATCCCCACATCTCAAAGAAAACGATTTGCTCTCTGTATCTAGCCCTGAAGCTGCGCCTCTATTCTCGCTTTATCTAGATTGCGTCCAATGAAGACGAGTTTAGTTTGGCGCGGTTCGGTGTCAGTCCAGGGCCGATCGTAGAATTGTTCAAAGCGTTTCCCCACACCCTGCACGACCATTCGCATGGATTTACTGGCCACAAAGACAAAGCCTTTAACCCGGTAGACCTCTTGATCTAAGACAATGGCCTCAAGCTGTTGTCTGAGCTTACCAGGATCGCACGCATGGTTGAGCAGCACGTAGGTTGAGTCGATTTCGTCATCATGGTCATGCTCTTCTTCATGATCGTGATGGCTAGGCCGCTGCTCTAAATCATCCTCCACCGCCGCATTGAACCCCAACAGCAACTCATTCGTGAGCGCAGCAGAATTTCGTCCGTGGTTAATCAGCTTCACCGATCGAGGCAGTTCGGCTTTTACTAAGTCCTCGACTTTTTGGCGATCGTTCTCAGAGACCAAATCAGTTTTATTCAAAATCACCAGATCCGCGCAGGCAAGCTGATCTTCAAAGAGTTCTTGCAGCGGGGTCTCATGATCTAGGTTGGGATCAGCCTTGCGCAACAGGTCTAGCGCCGCCAAGTCCTGAGCCAGCGTCCCGATTGAAACCGCTTCACAGTCCACCACCGTAATCACCCCATCCACCGTCACCGCATGACGAATATCTTGCCACTTGAACGCTTTGATCAAGGGTTTTGGCAACGCGAGTCCTGAGGTCTCGATTAGGATGCAGTCAATGCGATCGCGCCGAGCAATCAGCGCCTGCATGGTTGGGTAAAATTCTTCCTGCACGGTGCAACATAGACAGCCATTGGTGAGTTCGACAATGTTAAGCCGGGGATCGCTGACTGTTCCTGATTCGTCTTCATCACAAACTTGACAGGACTTGAGGAGTTCGGCGTCGATGCCCATTTCCCCAAATTCATTCACTAAGACCGCAATGCGCCGTCCTTGGTTGTTTTGAAGCAAGCTGCGGATGAGACTGGTTTTGCCACTGCCGAGGAAGCCAGTGACGATCGTGACGGGAATTTTTGCAGCCATGAAGAGTGGGGAACCAATTTAGGAATGGCTCTCCATCGTCCTAGAAGTCGGGTTCATCCGTCAAATGTTCAATGGACAACTCCACCTGAGCGCGCCGTTCCGTGAGAAATCGATCGCAGGTCTTGAGGTAGTCTGCCGCCACATTAAATTGCTCGAACAAATCTGACAAACTCATGTCCCCCGATTCCATTAAGTGAAGAATATCTTCGATTTTTTCGACGGTGCTTTCGTAGTTCCAGGTTTCGGCAGGTTGGGTTTCGGCAGGTTTTTTCTTGGCAGGCATGGGAAAAGATTCTCCAGTAAAGGGATAGAAATTTGGGATAGAAGTTCTCAGCTAATCCAGTGCATTAGGTTCAATAGCCGTCACCTGAACGGTCAATCGTCCTTCAGAGAGCTGAACCTCAAGCGTCTGGCCCACGGTCAACTCCGCCGCCGACCGGACCACCAACGCCTCGGCTCGAACTACCGCATAGCCCCGCGCCAACACGGCATGGGGATCAAGAGTAGCGAGTTTCTCCGCAAGATGCTGGTGCTGAGTTTGGGCTTGTTTCATGCGCGATCGAACAGTCTGAATCAACTGATGCTGAAGCGAAGACAAACGCTGGGTGGACTGAGCTAGGACACGATCGGGCCGCACCTGACGTAACCGTCGTTGCAACACCTGTAATTCCTGCGTCTTAGTATCCAGGGTAAATACAATCGCATCTTGCACTGACATGACTCGGTTCAGATGCAGGTCTACGAGATCTTGCAAATCCGGAACCGCCCGTTCAGCAGCCGCCGTTGGCGTATGGGCCGAATAATCCGCCGCCAAATCGGCCAAGGATTCATCTCGATCGTGGCCAATCCCTGAAATCACCGGAACTGGGCACATCACCACCGCCCGCACCACCCGCTCATCGTTAAAACACGCCAGATCCTCCATCGCCCCACCGCCCCGCGCCAAAATCACCACTTCTGCCCGACCATCCCGAGCTAATCGGTCGAACGCCTGCTCAATAGTCCTAGGCGCATCGACACCCTGCACACTAGCCGGGGACAACAGCACCTTCACGCCGGGATATCGAGCCGTCAGCGTGCGTTGAATGTCACCCCAAGCAGCGGCATTTGGAGACGTGACGACGGCGATCGTCTGAGGATGTTCAGGCAATGGGCGCTTGCGATCGGCGTCAAATAACCCTTCCTGAGTCAATCGATCGCGCAACTGTTGATACCGCAACGCTGCTAGCCCCGCCCCCGCCGATCGAATCTGCACCACTTGCAGTTGATACCGACTCTGCTGTGAATAGGTCTTCACACTCGCGAGCACCACCACCTGCTCGCCTGCGGTGGGCTGCACTTCTAGCTTCGCCCCATAGCTATTCCAGGTCACACAGGCTATTGCGCCGCCCGACTCGGGATCGCGCAGGGTAAAGTACGTGCCCTTCCCGCTTTGGTTCACACTCGAAATCTCGCCTAGCACCCAGATTTGCCGCAGGTTCGGGTCTTCTTCCAAGCAAAACTTAATATAAAGCGCCACACTCTCCACCGAAAGCGTTCCGGCGGGCAAGGCCGTGGGCAGCGCATTATCTAGTGACGGATTGAGTGCCTGATTTGACGAGGCGATCGTCCTAAAACCGTCCATTTTCCTCTCCTAAAGCTTGATAAGACAACACACCCAATTGAGACAACTCTACATTAGTTATTAATATGTTTGTTCTACTTTCGGTCCTTTATGATATGTTTGTTCTATCGAGCAACTTTTTATTTTAGGAATTTAGGTGAATACCTTGGCTAAAGAATCGCTAGACTTAGAGACGTCACTGGCGGAGACTTCGCCAAGTGAAAAGAATTCTACACGTTCCAAGGACAATTCTAGAATGGCCAAAGCTCCGTCCAATGCTGCCGCAGAAAATGCAG
>JAYUJY010000071.1:0-1917 GCA_043764895.1 Synechococcales cyanobacterium
GGAGTCCAGGGCGCGGTCCAGGGTGCAAGTAATATTGCGATCGTCTTTCGGGGCGATCGAGGATTGGAACTCATATGCGATCGGCGGGGCGTCAACATGAGCCAATTATTGCGATCGTCTTTCGGGGCGATCGAGGATTGGAACTGTAGTAAATTAGTCTCAACGATCGGAATAATGCATTGCGATCGTCTTTCGGGGCGATCGAGGATTGGAACAGGGGAGTCCAGGGCGCGGTCCAGGGTGCAAGTAATATTGCGATCGTCTTTCGGGGCGATCGAGGATTGGAACTGAACGATCGAGAGGCTCTGATTGCTGCGATCGGATTGCGATCGTCTTTCGGGGCGATCGAGGATTGGAACCAACACTCGCAACTAAAGAGGAAGTTGTTAAGCATTGCGATCGTCTTTCGGGGCGATCGAGGATTGGAACTTGTGCTAATTCCTTTTTAAGATACATCGCAATCATATTGCGATCGTCTTTCGGGGCGATCGAGGATTGGAACCTCGCAGGCCATCTTGCCAAAAGCCTGCGAATGGCGACATTGCGATCGTCTTTCGGGGCGATCGAGGATTGGAACCAAGCGCCACTGCGTTACTTTTTTTACCTTGCAACAATTGCGATCGTCTTTCGGGGCGATCGAGGATTGGAACCGCATCATGGGCGCTTGGCACTTTGAGATGTTTTGAATTTGCGATCGTCTTTCGGGGCGATCGAGGATTGGAACAAACAAGCTCTTAAAGCATACAAAAGTGCTAAACGCATTGCGATCGTCTTTCGGGGCGATCGAGGATTGGAACCCGTCGTCTGAATCAGTCACAACCAAAACCGCAACATTGCGATCGTCTTTCGGGGCGATCGAGGATTGGAACGTGATTGCTGATGCGTGGTTTTAATTCTTCCAAATTGCGATCGTCTTTCGGGGCGATCGAGGATTGGAACTGTTGCGTCCCTAATCCCTGTTTGTGCGGCGAGGCAAATTGCGATCGTCTTTCGGGGCGATCGAGGATTGGAACTAGCCATTGTTAACCCCATGGATAACGTCTCTAATTGCGATCGTCTTTCGGGGCGATCGAGGATTGGAACTGCCCACACTGCAAGCCCGATCGAAAACTAAACAAATTGCGATCGTCTTTCGGGGCGATCGAGGATTGGAACTTCAATGGTGGCCTCGGTGGGTGGGGCGATCCCAATTGCGATCGTCTTTCGGGGCGATCGAGGATTGGAACTTGATGACGCACGCCCTGGCGCTTCACAAATTATTGCGATCGTCTTTCGGGGCGATCGAGGATTGGAACAAGAATATCCCAGCCTCATCAAGGCACACAACAGATTGCGATCGTCTTTCGGGGCGATCGAGGATTGGAACCGAGGCGACCCTACAATCTCGCCCGATCGCCTTACGATTGCGATCGTCTTTCGGGGCGATCGAGGATTGGAACTAAGTCGTTGTCAGGTTTCCAAAACTATCCTCCGGATTGCGATCGTCTTTCGGGGCGATCGAGGATTGGAACTTCGCCTTCGCCTTCGCCTTCGCCTTCCCCTACGTCATTGCGATCGTCTTTCGGGGCGATCGAGGATTGGAACCTACACTAAGAAATGACAATGCACCCATCCAAGATTGCGATCGTCTTTCGGGGCGATCGAGGATTGGAACTAAGTCTTGACGTTTTACATGTTTTTTCGTATGAATTGCGATCGTCTTTCGGGGCGATCGAGGATTGGAACTTTTGGGCGGTGGTGTCGAGGCCAATAATGAGCCAATTGCGATCGTCTTTCGGGGCGATCAAGAATTGGAACAGAATACCTTAGATCACCTCCCATAGGGAACCTCGAACAATCACCTATAAAAGGTCTTATAATGAGATTGGGTGAGACAAGAATAAACCCCATCCGCTGCTGAGGTTCTTATGGACAAGT
>JAYUJY010000072.1:0-1906 GCA_043764895.1 Synechococcales cyanobacterium
CGATCGCCGCCGCGCCAACATTCGGAAAGGGCGATCGGTAATAGGCCACGATCGCCCCTTGCGGTAAATCCCGATTCGCAATTTCCCAAGGCTTCAAACTGCCATGGTTCTGCGCAGTCGCACTGGGTACCTCAATCCCACGAATTGCCAAATCTTTCCGTTCCCCTTTGAGAAACCGTTCCAACTCACTATTCACCCGTTTAAACCCTGCCAACATCCCATGGGGATCCGCGATCGCTAACTCCTTCAACCAATCCTTCGGCACCCGCCCCGGCACCTCATCTTCAACCTCCTCCCGATCAACCTTCTTTTGTGCGTAATATTGCATCAACGCCATAGGGTCAGATGCGATCGCCGCTAGTTTCTCCGCCTTCTCCTTCATCCTAGGATTAAATTCATTCAAGGTCGCTTCAGGAATACAACCTTTCACTTGCGGACCGACCGATTGAAACCCATATTGAGCATCGGCTTTGCGATTAATCCAAAACGATTCCACCTCATGAATTCCCGCACGCGAAAACCGACCATCATCGCCTTTAATATCACTGCGAGAGACGATCGCCTCTACCCCCAAATCCTTACACCATTGACTATACGTCAGCGTACCTTTTGCAATCCCTGGAAAATCCGGCGAGGCGGCTCTAAATTGTGTCACCAAGGTCAACGGATTCAATCCCTCATCTTCGGCTGTCATAAGCGATCGCATCACCCCTTCCGACACCAACATTGTGCCATCGCCCATCTTCTGAAGCAATCGATCGTCCAATCTCAAAAAGTCTGTATTCAAGCTTCCTTCATCATCTACCACTAGAATCTTGCATGATGTTCTTACTGTTGAAGCAATACCATCGGACGTAATCAGACTCCCATAGGCGATCGCATTGTGAGCAGCATTCTCATCTTGTGCATAAATCGGTTGAATCTCCCGATCGCCCTGAATCATCAACTGCGCCGTATCCGGGTCTGTAAAGTATCCTTTTTTCCCATTGGCAAAGACTAACACTTTCCCATCTTCTTCTAGCTTCAATCGATCAGCCTCATCCACTCCAGCATAAAACTCTCCAACAAAAAACGCGGCATCCTTCAACTCATGCCGCTTCATCCAAGCTTCTAAATAGGAATGCTCGACCATCTTCTGTTTCGGTTCCAACTGCAACGTTTCCGGGTTGGGCTGCTGGAGCACTTTCCCGGTCTTGATATCAATCTGAGTGATAAGCATAGCGATCGCCAACAGAAGAGCAAGATAGATGTGCCCCAAATGCCTTAATCGTCGATATAACCCTGTTCACAGAGAGAACTAATATCTGCACCTTCAGCCAATCGGTCGGAGACGGAATCAAAGCTAGCCCGCCTTGCCGGACGACACGATCGGTCTCGTAATCGGGCTTCTTCGACTAAGCATTCCAACCGGTCGAGTTCTGCATCATAAGGGACTCGATCCGTCGATCGAGGTCCGCCTCCTGGCATGAAGTAAACCAGTGCAGGTGAAGGGTTCATAGGCTTATTCCCAGAGATAAGGATTGCGTTCAGAAAGACAGGTATGTAGAAGACTTAAGGCCCATTATAGAAAAGGGTTCTAGAAATTGGCCATCGATTGATCGGTCAAATCTTTAAAACAAGTTGCTGAAATTCATCATCATCAATCAATTTACCAATTCCTAAACCTAATAATCGTTGTGATGATTCCTAGATCGATCGTCCTCAATAACTCCCACAGGTCTGCCAGTAATCGCGATCGGCTTCAATTCCATCAATCAATGCTGAAAAATTCGCCGGAATCGGTGTAGGACTTCGGCGTAGGATTAAGGGATTGCGTGTGATGGAACGTTTTGGCGTCCGTTTAATCTTGTTCATAATGCCCAAAGTAAGGTTCGAGCATCAGCGCGATCGCGCACGGTCGCCTCTG
>JAYUJY010000073.1:0-34640 GCA_043764895.1 Synechococcales cyanobacterium
TGAATCACTGCGACGATCGAAATTGATATTAGAACCTGCGACAGTCTGTGGGGTTTAGGGCACGGCGAGCCATGCCCCTACAAATCCGGGTTTTAGAGACTGTAGGGGCATGGCCATGCCGTGCCCCAAACCCAACGAGTTATGATACAAGTCTTATTTACGCCGCGCAGGACTAGGATTCCACTAACTGATTTTCCTGCCGGAGAAAAGACTCAATAAAGGGATCGAGATCGCCATCCATCACATCTTGAATTGCTGTCGTCTCATGACTAGTGCGTAAATCTTTCACCATTTGATAGGGATTAAAGACATAATTCCGAATTTGCATTCCCCAGGCCGCTTCCACTATATCTCCCCGAATTTCTGCAATTTCCTCCGCCTTTTGCTCCTGCGCCACAACAAGGAGTTTCGACTTCAGAATAGCTAGCGCCTTCTCTTTGTTTTGCAGTTGACTTCGTTCTTCAGTACAGCGCACCGCAAGACCCGTTGGAATGTGTTTAATGCGAACCGCTGTTTCTACTTTGTTCACGTTCTGCCCGCCTTTTCCACCTGCACGCGACGTTGTGATTTCCAAATCTTTATCTGGAATATCGAGTTGCACCTCATAATCAATCAGCGGCATCACTTCCACCCCAGCAAAGCTCGTTTGTCGCTTATCGTTCGCATTGAACGGCGAAATCCGAACCAATCGGTGGGTGCCCTTTTCAACTTTCAAATAACCATAGGCATAGCGACCGTCAATTTCGATCGTGACCGACTTAATTCCCGCTTCCTCACCCTCAGACATCTCTAACGTGCTGACTTTATACCCATGCTTCTCCGACCATCGTACGTACATCCGCAGCAGCATCTCCGTCCAATCCTGCGCATCCGTACCGCCCGCCCCCGCATTAATCGTCAGGCGTGCGCCCTTGGTGTCGTAGGGACCCGAGAGCATTTGCTGAAGTTCCCATTGGTCGAGCTGATGAGAAAGCGATCGAACATTCTCCTGAGCCTCATCAAGCAACGACTGATCCAGTTCTAATTCCAATAGTTCTAGAACCGTCGAAGCGTCATCAAGCTGCGTTTTCCATTTCGCATAGCCTTCGAGGTGCGACTTATATTCATTCAGCTCTTGCAAAGTGGCTTGAGCGGACGTCTGTTCATCCCAAAATTCTGGCTGCGAGGCGACTTGTTCGAGATCTTGAATCTTAGCTTTCAGCGCAGGGACGTCAAAGATAGTCCTGAGTTTTACCCAGGCGATCGGTGAGCACATCAATCTCGCGTTTCAGTTCAACGGTATCCATTCAGTTTCAGCAGCAGGTAAAGAATAGCAGTCCTAAATTCTAGCGACTTTTGGGCCGATCGTAACGCCTACTACCCAATCCACTTAAACCCTTCATCCCACCCAATCCGATCGGCATCCATCCCGACCGCTTTGAACGGAGCCAATAAGTGAACTAGTAATGGACCAATTACATCGTATTGACATGCCACACTATTAATCAATCCAGCTAATCAAGCCAGCTAATCAAGCCAGCTAATCAAGCCAGCAACCAAATTATCTACGTAAATTCTATGACTTACAATACATTTACAACAACTCGGAAAATTCTTCTCGGTGGCGGCGCGTTGTGTGCCATTGTTTTAACCTATTTTGCATTCAGTTGTTTCACATCTGTTCCCGCAGGAAAGCGAGGCGTTGTAATTCATTTTGGTAAGGTTCAAGACCATATTTTAGGTGAGGGCTTCCATTTCAAAAGTCCGATCGGAACTCAAGTTGAAATGATCACCGTTCAGGTCCAACGAAATGACATTGAAGTTCCAGCAGGGACCAAAGATTTACAGACCATCAAAACTAAGGTTGTCCTAAACTGGCACTTGGATGAACAGCAGGTGAATACAATTTATCGAACGATCGGTGGAGAAAAGGAGGTCTTTGAACGAATTATTGATCCTGCTATCAACGAAGTCCTGAAGGCAGCAACTCCTCGAAAAACATTAGAAGAAGTTTTAAAACAACGGGCTGATTTGAAAGTAGAACTTGACCGAGACATTAAGGCTCGTCTTGATAAGTATGGAATCAAAGTCGATGAGGTTTCTATTGTCAATATCGGGTTTTCTGATACATTTGCTGCATCGATCGAAGCGAAACAGGTCGCAGAGCAGGACGCCAAGAAAGCAGAATATGTGAACCAAAAAGCCAAAAAAGAGGTGGAGGCAGAAGTGTACCGTGCCAAAGGCCAAGCTGACGCTGAAATCAGTCGTGCAAAGGGTCAAGCCGAAGCTCAGCGATTGCAGCGGGAAACCCTGACACCCATTATGCTCCAGAAGCAGGCGATCGAAAAATGGGATGGCAAGTTCCCTACGATGATGACCGGAAACGGAGTACTTCCCATGGTTAATATGAGTCCTGAAATGATGAGCAAGCCCTAATGCCCCATACCTCAATCACCAAATTTTTGCCATCTTCAGCATAAACCCCATTAATTCTGGTTCGCAACTCACACCCTCTGGATTCTCTAAAACTTCAGGCAACTGGCCCGATCGATAAACGTGTACTTTGCGCGCTTTCCGATCGATCAGCAATCCTAACCGAACCCCATTTTCAATATATTCCTGCATTTTGTCTTGCAATGATTTCAGCGTGTCACTGGCCGACCGGAGTTCAATCACAAAATCAGGAACGATCGGTGCAAACGATGATTTTTGCTCATTCGTCAGAGCATTCCATCGTTCGGTCAAAATCCACGAGGTATCCGGCGATCGCATTGCCCCATTCGGAAGCGTAAACCCCGCGCTAGAATCAAACACCTCACCCATCCCATTCTCGTCTACCCAATTAGCAACTTGCTGTGAAATTCTGACATTACGATGTCCGGTATCTGAAAAAGCGGGGGGCATAATCGTGATTTCTCCAAGGGCCGATCGTTCAATGCGTAATTCAGGATTGCTCAAACAAAACTGATAAAATTGTTCGTCTGGCATCGCCTTTGATGCCGTTAGGAACCCGAGATCGATCTTGAGATCAGCGGATTCGGATTTGATGAGTAGGTTAGTCATGCAGCATGGTCCTCGCTCAATACATCAGTAATCTTAGACTTTAAGTATACCAATACTACGATCACACTAAGCCTTGAACGATCGCGCGGGCAGTCTCTTCCGGCTTTTCTAAATGCGGGACATGGCCACAGTTTTCGATCCAGGTGAGCTGGGATTTTGGAATAGCTTTTTCAAATTTCGCCGCATCTTTTGTACCTAGGATACGATCTTGGCGACCCCAAATAATCTGCGTCGGGGCAGAAATATCACGAATGCGATCGCCTAGAAATCCATAGCCGCCGCTCTTCGTAAACGCAATCAACGCCCGACTCCACTCCGGCATTTCCAAATGCAACGCCGCACAAAGCTCCGCATCCGCCGTCACAAAGGCAGAACCATAGTACGCCCGCTCGCTCACTTTCTGACGAACCTTGGGCTGTCGGAGAAAATCCGTCACAGCCTGTCCCAACGGCTCAATAAAAAACTTCGCCAACACCGGACCTTTTGCAAATCCCGCCGCATCCAGCAAAACTAACTGCTTCACCGCCTCCGGATAGGTCAGGGCAAAGTCGATCGCCGCCGCCCCGCCCATAGATGCACCCACCAAAACTATCGGTTGTCCAACACAAGTCTGCCAAAAGGCATAGAGATGCTCCTTAATCGCAGCCGGGTCAAACTGCTGCACGATCGATCGATCCGTAAACCCAAATCCCAATAGATCCACCGCCCACACCCGCTGCGACCGTTCTTCCAACGCCGGAATCAACCGCCGAAACTCAAACACTGAACTATCAAACCCATGGAGCAACACGATCGGCACATTCGAGGGTAAATCTGACGGTGAATCCGGCGGTGAGGACTGGACAACGCTGGTCTCAATTTCAACCTTTCCCACCAAAATCGATCGTCGCTGTATCCGCATCGCGAGGTCGATCGAAGTTGTTTCAGTCAAATGGGCCGCAGCAGAAGGAAGGAACGCAGGAAACATATTTTTTGATGGCGATGCGAATTTGAAAACACTGACAGAAGAAGCACGTATTCTGGGCATCCTAATCATAGTTACGGACGGCAACGAATTTCCAAGAAGTCTCCTGTAGAGACCAAAATTCAATGCCCAAATTCTTGCGATAAAATTGCACGAATTTCCCAATCAGCGGTTATCTTGTATCATCGCGCCCCTTATCCGTATTTTGTCTCAGGAGTTAATCGCCATGCCCTTTCCCGGTTCTTCCAGCGGGTATGACACCCAGTCTCTCCAAGCTCCTACCCCTCTCCAGACGCCTGGATTAACTCCTCAAACCCAACAAACGCCTAGCCGCACTTCGTCGCTGATCTTCGTTGATGCTGGCGTCCAGGCTGCGGAGGGACTGATTGCGGGCCGATCGGCCAATACCGAAGTCGTCTATTTGAGCACTACCGAAGACGCCATAGACCAAATAACTCGGACCCTTCTAAAATATGACGGGATTTCCACCGTCCACCTCTTCAGCCACGGCGACAGCGGACGACTGAAATTCAACAACGGCTGGCTGGCCGCAGACAACCTCAGCCACTACACCGCCCAAATCAAATCCTGGTCCCAAGCCCTCAGCACCGATGCAGATATTTTGCTCTATGGCTGTGACGTCGCAGGTGGCGTGGCGGGGGCGGCTTTCATTCGCGAATTGGGGATGCTCAGCCAAGCAGATATTGCGGCATCAACTAACAAAACCGGAAAAGGCGGCGACTGGATCTTAGAAGCTCAGACGGGATCAATCGAAGCCACGATCGTTCCCGATCGAGCGCATCAAATCGCCTACCGTTACAGTCTAGATCAGGTCAAACTCCTCTCCCAAAGCGACCCGACCCTAGCAAGTAACGCTGTCGGTGGGACAATGACGGATAAAAGCGTCAGTCAAGATGGAAAGCTCATTGTCTTTAGTAGCGCTGCAACCAATCTAGTCGCAGGCGACACAAATAATCGCAAAGACGTTTACCTCTACGATCGAAGCATCGCAACGCCCACCACAACGCTGATTAGTCTAAGTACGATCGACCCAACCCAATCTGCAAACGGCGATTCAGTCGAGGCTTCGATCAGCAAAGATGGCCGCTATGTGACCTTCTTGAGCAATGCTAAAAATCTAACCACCGATGTTGTCACCGGAAACGTCAATCAGCTCTATCGATGGGATCTGAAAGACAAAAAAATGCTCTTGATCAGCCAATCAACAACGGCAGTTGGGAATGGCAATGTCAGCGAAACGGTCATGAGTGACGATGGAACTTCGATCGCCTTTATCAGCACGTCTAGCAATCTGAGCGGTAAGTTTGTCGATGTAACCCCGATCCCGATCGTAGATGGCAATGGAAAACAGGATGCATTCCTATGGCGTGAAGGTCAGGAAGTCGTGCTGATCAGCATGACAAATACCTTCAAAAGCGGGGATGACGGCGTTAACTCCGGCCTAGAAATCAGTAGAAATGGACGATTCACTACATTCAACACCACTGAAGATCTGTCGAGTAGGGACTTCGGAAAAAACGACATCTATGTCTATGATGCTAATAATAGTGGGTTAGGGGTTGCAAGCTACGATGCCATTAATGATGAAGTCGTTGGCGCAAGTGTTGGTCCTGCGAAAGTGAGTATTACCAGCAACAACAAACTCCGCGTTGTGTTTAGCAGTAGCTTTGATGCAACCAATATCACAACTGGAATTAGCGACACAAATGGGACAGATGATGTCTTCATCGCTGAACGAGACCTCAACAATCCCGAATCTGTTTTTAACATCAAACTCGTGAGCCTCAAGCCAGATGGAGTGACGAGCGGGACTAGGGATTCTAGCAATGCGGTCATCAGTGCGGATGGTCGCTACATCGCATTTACGAGTAGTGCCAGCGATTTGGTGACGGGTGACACCAACGCCAAACAAGATGTTTTTATCCGAGATTTGGATTCAGCGACTCCAGCCACTGCGACCCGTTTAGTGAGCCGAAATAGTAAGGGAGGTGCTCTAGGAGATGGGGCATCATCCAAGGTTCAGATTAGCGCCGACGGTGATATTGTCACTTTCACTAGTGTAGCTACGAATCTGGTCGGTGGGGTTATAGCCAATGATCCGAATGGCGTAGGTGAAGATGTCTTTACGTATAACCGAACCGCCGATACGCTCACACTTGTGAGTCAGAAAGTAGGGGCGGCAACCACAACAGCCGATCTTCCCACAGGTCAAAGCATCCGTCCTGTCCAGACGCCGATCGTTAGCGCGGATGGCAGCACAATTGTCTACGCCAACGACGCGACGAATATCGTTAGCAAAGATACGAATGATGCAACAGATATTTTTGCATTCAGCGTTGCAACACCCGCCAATACACTCGTCACCACCGTCGTCAGCAATCAAAACTCCCTAACAGGAGCCGGAAACTCCACCCTCCAACCGATCGGATCTGTAAGTAAAGATGGCCGTTATGTCGTCTTCTCCAGTACCGTCAACAGCCTGGTGATCGGCGACACAAACGCTCAACAGGATGTCTTCTTGCGGGACAGAACCTTGCCTGCGGGCGATCCCAATTCGCTTAAGCTGATTAGCCGATCGTCCGTCAGCACCAAGAGCGGTAATGGCTTATCGAGTCAGCCGTTCATCAGTGCAGACGGAAAATATGTTGTCTTCTCTAGCACGGCTCCAGACCTTATCCCTGGAGATACCATCGTAAAAGATATCTTCCTCTACGACGTCACCAGCGGTACGATTACCACGCTCATCAGTCGATCGACGACTGCGTTGGGAAATGCAAGTTCTGACAACGCTAGTGTTGCCGTAGATGCCCTAGGAACGATCTATGTTGCTTTCACTAGCCGTGCGAGCAATCTAGGGCCGACTGTTGGTTTGGGTGGATTCAATAATGTGTATCTCTGGAAGAAACCCGTCACAGGCGCTGGGACGACCGCCCTCCTGAGTCGCACCGCAGCGGGAGAGGGTGGCAATCAAGATGCCATCACGTCGATCGTCAGCGCAGACGGTAAATATGTCGCCTTTTCTAGCAGTGCTAGCAACCTCGAAGGCGCAGGGACAGTAGATACGAATAACGCATCAGATGTCTTCTTATATGACATTACCGCCAACACATTAAAACTCGTAAGCCAATCTGCCGCAGGAGCGATCGGGAATGGTTCATCGTTTAATCCAGTGATTAGCGATGTGGGCGGCGTTGTTGCGTTTGAAAGTAATGCGATTAACTTAACGGCGATTACAGATGCGAATGGTGTGGCGACTGATATTTTTCGATCGGCGGCGGGTGTCGTATCTGTGGTTAGTGTAAATGCAGCAGGCACGGCAACGGGAAATGCGGCCTCTGGACAACAAGTGGGACAACAATCTGGATTCACGGGAGTCAGTCTCAGCGCCGATGGGAGTTCGATCGCCTTTACTAGTTTGGCGAACGACTTAAGCGTCGCAACCGACACCAATGCCACGTCAGATGTCTCCGTTCGTAACGTCACCACGAACAAAACGACCTTAATTAGCCAAATCGCAGGCACATCCAGCAACGGCACATCCAGCAACGTCGTCATCAGCGGCGATGGACAAACGGTGGCCTTCATCAGCACCGCCACGAATCTTTCCACCCGCGATGCCGATGCAAACGCCGATGTGTATGTCAGCAGCGCGACCACACCCGACCCTGGTCTGATCAGCAGCAACAACGCTGGGACCGGAAGCAGTAATGCCGCTGCCGGAGTTGTGAGTCTCAACCGAGATGGCAGATTCGTCATCTTTGATAGCCGTGCCTCGAACCTCGTCGCAAATGATGCCAACGGGTTCTCCGATGTCTTCCTAAGACCCACGAAATCGATCGTCGCCCTCAAAGCAACCACCAATACCGCCAAAGAAGGCAGCACCACCGAAAACGGCGTCTACGAACTCACCCGAACCGACACCATTGGCACGCTACAAGTCAAACTTAAGCTCGACACCCTCCTCCCCAACGGCGCTAAACCCGAAGACTTTACCCTCACGTCCGACAGTGGAGGGATCATTCCGATCGCCCTAGGAATGGCCACTATCACATTGGCCGACGGCATTAGCAAAGTTACGCTAACCCTCAAAGCGATCGCCGACAGCAAAGCCGAAGCCGATGAAGCAGCCAAGTTTACGATCGATTTAGATAGCACTTACAGCATTGATCCAACCGCTAACAGTGGAACCGTAACCATAGCCGCCAACGAAACGATCGTCACAAATAACGCAGACCTTGGAGAAGGATCCCTTCGTCAAGCGATCGCAAATGCAAACGCATTCGCAGATCCAGACACGATTACTTTCGCGCTTGCTGATCCCACGCAAAAAACGATCGCCCTCACAACTGAACTCGCCGCGCTGAACACAGGGACGACTATTAATGGAGCAACGGCTGGAATCATCCTAGATGGAACCCTCGTTGGAGCATCGGCCAATGGCTTAACGCTAACGGGTGATAGCAATACCGTTAATAACTTGACGATTCAAAACTTCAAGGGCAACGGCATCGTCATTGCAGGCAACAACAACACGATCGGCGGCACCACAGCCACGAGCACCAATACCATCACCCTGAACAATAATGGCGTTGTCGTTCAATCAGGAACCGGAAACCGGATTTTAGGCAATAAAATTACGAGTAATACGCTACTCGGCATCGACGTCGCCCCGATCGGCGTAGATACAGCCCCGGCTGTTGTCTTCACTACCGCCCTTCCGACCCCCACAGGCGGCGCAACCCTAACTGGAACTCTCACCAAACCCGCCGGAACCTACCGCGTCGAATTCTTCGCCAACACCATTCAAGAAGCGAGCTTGCAAGGTGAAGGCGAGATCTTCCTGGGTTCCCAAGACATCACTGTCGATGCCTCGGGAACCGCCGCTGTCACCTTTAATACATCAACACTGGGATTAACCGGAAAATACATCACGGCAACCGTCACCGACGCAGCAGGCAGCACCTCAGAATTTGCAAAAAACAAGCTCATCACTCCACCACTTCCCCTAGTCGAACTCACCGCCAGCGTCCCTGAACTCCTTGAAGGCAGCAGTGGCGTTTCAAAATATAAGTTCAACGTCACCCTCAGCCAAGCGGTAACAACTCCCCTAACCCTCAGCTACCGGACATTAGCCGGGACTGCAACCGTCGGAACCGACTACACCGCCGTCACCACCGGAACCGTCACGATCGCCGCCAACACCAGTACCGCCAGCTTTGAAATCGACATTCTAGGCGACACCCGCTACGAAGTCGATGAAACCTTCCAAGTTCAACTGTTTGGACTCGACGCTGCTGTGGTCACGAGTGGCACGCTGATCGCAACCGGGAAGATCAAAAATGACGATGCCAAGCCCACGATTTCCTTCAAACAAAATGCGGTTAGCCAAGCTGAAGGACAAGTGGCCCCAAATGAGAAAATGCCCTTTACCATCAACCTATCCAATGCCAGCGATGAAACCATCACCGTCGCCTACAAAACCATTGACGGTACGGCCATTTCTACCGCAGTCGGGACGACTAATCCAGCCGACTTCATCGCAGTTCCCACCACCACGCTCACCTTTGCACCCGGAGACCTCACTAAAGATATTTCGGTTGAACTCATCGCCGACACCTTAGATGAACCCGCCGAAACTTTCAGCGTCGAACTTTCTACTCCGACCAATGCGATCTTTGCCGCCAGCGCTGCGACCATCACCGCCACCGGAACAATTGTCCCCGATGAACAAGGCTACGTGTTTTCAGTGCTTCCCCTCACGACCCCCACCGTGCCCGAAGGCGCACTCGGCACCACCAAAACCGTCACCTTCACCGTCACCCTCGATCGCATTCCTACCGAAGATCTCACCGTCAACTACTCCACTTTAGATGGGAGCGCCAACGCGGGTATTGATTACGTCAATAAAGTGGGGGTCCTCACCTTCAAAGCGGGAGGGACGCTTACCCAAACAGTCGATGTCGTGGTCAATGGCGATGATATTGTCAATGGCAATCGTGACTTCAGGCTACAGCTAAACAACCCCACGGCGGTCCGATCGACGATCGACCCGGCCAGAACGACCTCTCTCGTAACGATCGTGGATGACGATCGACCCAAAATCTCGTTCAACACCACCGAAGTCAAACGCTTTGAGGGACCCAGCGGCCAAGTCACCCAAGTCGGTGTGGTAGTGGAACTCTCTGCCGTCAGCGACAATGACGTGACGGTTGAATTTACGACCTTAGATGGGACCGCAACCGTCGCCGATAATGACTACGTTGCCCGAACGCTCACGGGTCAAAAAATTGTGATCGCGAAGGGACAGCTCAGCACAACGGCCTTTTTCACCCTCAATGGCGACGACAAAATTGAGACCGATGAGACCTTCCTCGTGAAGCTCTCCAATCCGATCGGAGCCGTACTCACTGGACCCGACACCAAATCAATCATTATCCTAGACGACGACCAGGCCATCGCCAATCGCCCCAACGTCAGCATCACATCCAACCCCGATGCAACCCAAACGGAAGGAAACAGCGGAACGAAATCCTTCAGCTTTACCGTCACGCTCGACAAAGCGCCTACCACGGGCAAAAATGTCACCGTGAATGTGGCCACGATCGATGGCATCGGCTCAGGCGGCGCAATTTCAACGGGCGCAAACCCCGACTTTACCGCCAAAAATCAGACCCTTACCTTCATCGCAGGTGGCGCGCTTTCCCAAACCTTTACCGTCCTCGTCAACGGCGACACCCAACTCGAACCCACAGAAACCTTCACCGTCCAACTCAGCGGCGCAACCAATAGCGTCCTAGGCACTAGTAATGCGATCGGCGCGATCACCGACGATGACGCCCCCGCCAGTACTCCAAGACTCAGCCTCACGCCCATTAAAAGCAGTGACACCGAAGGCAACACCGGAACCAAGACCTTAACCTACGCCGTCACCCTAGACAAAGCTCCAACAGCGGGTCAACCTATTACGGTCGATGTGGTGACAGTGGATGGAACGGGGGCCACCGGAGCCATTTCCACAGGGACTTCTCCCGATTTTGTCACCAAAACTCAAACCCTCACATTCCTCTCAACCGGAGCACTCACCCAAGAATTCAGCGTCATCATCAATGGCGACACCCAACCTGAAGCAACTGAAACCTTCACCGTTGAGTTGCGGAACGTTAACGGCGCAGTGATTACGACAGGAAACGCGATCGGCACCATCATTGACGACGACACCCTACTCACCGCGCCACCGATTCTTGCCATTAGCTCCGTCAGTCTCAACGAAGGCAATAGTGGAACCAAGCCCTTCGTCTTCGACATCAACTTAACCAACGGACCCGCCGATCGCGCCTTCACTGTTAGCTACGAAATCCTGGATGGTAGCGCCACTCTAAGCGACAACGACTATCAAGTGCCCCTCACTGGCCGCACGGGCACCGTCACCTTCAGCAAAGGCGACACAAAACAATCCATCACCGTTCTGGTTAATGGCGAAACAAAACTGGAAGGCAACGAAACCTTCACCCTCAAGCTCTCCAATCCCACCAACAGCGCCAGCTTCACACCGGGCGGCGATCGAGGCATCGGCTCCATCCTCAACGACGACATCGCAGACCCCGGCAACAACATCTCCCTCGATAGCCTCAACGACCTCCTCTGGCGCAATCCCACCACAGGCGAAACCGTCCTCTGGCAAACCAATCTCGGACCCACCACCCGTAACTACACAGTAACGAATGCTGCATATAATAGTTCCCTTGAGTGGCGATACTATGATGGAGCTGATTTTGACCAAGATGGTAATACTGATCATATCTGGTACAACATAAAAACTGGGCAGTTCGACATCTGGAAGATGAATGGAACGAACATCGATAAAGTCACGACTGCTGTAATCCCCCAGGCGTTTAATAATGGGATTCTTGATACAACATGGAAAATTGAGGACATATCAGACTACACAGGGGATTCTAAGCCTGATATCTTATGGCGTAATGTCAGAACAGGTCAAGTTGTCTATTGGGAGATGAATGAATTCAGACCTGTAAAGGCAGAGCTGATTCAAACGGTTGCCGATCTTAATTGGGAGATTGAAGCGGTTGACAAGTTCACTGGAGAAACCCAGAAATCAATCTTCTGGCGCAATAAACAGACTGGGCAAATGGTTTTATGGCGGCTGTCTGGAACAAAGTTAAATACGATCGTCCCCATTGATTTAAATCTTAAAGACCTCACATGGAAAGTTGTCGCAACAACCGATCTAAATGGAGATGGCAATAGTGACATCATCTGGCAGAATCAAGCGACCAACGCGCTAACCGTTTGGTACATGAATCGGAGTGGACTCGCAAGTTGGAAATTTTTACCCACCCCAACAGAAGGCTTTAGAGTGAAAGCGGCGGGTGACTTCAACCAAGATGGCATTAATGATCTTTTCCTGAGTAATACGTTTAGCGGACAGAATCAAATCTGGTATTTCCAGCAATCACCATCCGGTATTTCCTATTCCGGGAATGCCTACCTTCCCAATCTCACCAGTGGACTGCAATTTGTGGGGCTTGGGAGACTGAATTCAGATAAAATACCAAGCTTATTCTGGACTAATGCAAGCAATGACTTGGTTACTTGGCAAATTCGTCCTTCTCTCTACGGTAAATCAATGGCTCTCCCCGTTCTGTCTGACACCAATATTCAGGTCGTGGCAACGGTTGATCTGGATAGAAATGGTAAATCGGAAGTGTTGCTGCGCAACACCATAACAGGAGAATCTGAATTAGGCGATTTCATTGGTTCAAATTACAATCGGATTTCAACGTTGCCGACGTTAGACCAAAATTGGGTTTACAAAGGATCAGGAGATTTAGAAGGGGATGGGGATCTTGACGCGTATTGGCAAAATAGTATTACAGGTCGTATTAATGTCTGGAAAATGAATGGCAATCAGTATTTTGAGACTGTTTTACCTCAGGCTCCACCCGAAAATTGGTTTATTGATAAAATTGGTGATTTTGATGGGGATGGAAAAGCTGATTTCTTCTGGCGTAATACTCAAACTGACTTAACTTCGGTTTGGCTTATGAACGGAATAACGATTAAGTCTCCTGAATTTATCAGTCCCGTAGCTAAAGCCTGGAAGATTTTCGCCATGAAAGATCTAGACCGTGATGGCAAAATGGACTTTGTGTGGCAAAATTCTGAAACTGGACAGAATTCAGTGTGGTTGATGGACGGAAGTAAACTAAAGACTTGGTTCTTCTTGCCAACGGTAAAAGATCAAAGTTGGGAGATGAAAGATGTTGCTGATTTCGATCGTGATGGAAGTCCAGACATTCTTTGGTACAACTCTAAATTACAAACAGCTTCATTTTGGACCTTAGAAGGGGGGCGATATAAGTCCTTTACCTTTACGCCCAAAACACCTAGCCCGAGTTGGGATCTAGTGGGAACGCGTGACTTCAACGCAGATGGCAGCCGTGATTTACTATGGCTAGATAAAGCGACCGGAACGCCGACGATTTGGTTTATGAATGATACCAAGTATGGAACTTCGGCAAGCTTACCTAATCTGAGCAGTCCAAACTTCCAACTGATTGGCGTCGATGATTATGCCCAGACTCCTACTTGATCACTAAATCCTCCTTATCCCCCGTTAATTATGTTGCTTTTGGCCACTACACTCTCGATCGCCCAACTACCGAATATCACGCCGAAAACGCCTGTTCCTCAGGAGATTTTTCGGTCTCAGGAGATGCGAGTGTTGCCCAGAGCATTAGACCCGATTCCGGTGTTTAACAGCAATAGCCCGGAGCTGGTGCTGAACGAAGGTATTCTGCTTTCGACGTTTCCTAAGGCTCAGAAATCCTTTGCAAATGCGCATCTCGATCGATCGTTTACGGGACGGTTTGATCTGTTCACCCATCACATTGCGAAGGGGAGCGCTGAGGATTTGCGGACGCTGTATGAAGGCGTCATTGTTTACAATCCAACCGCTGAACCCGTGACAGTAGATATCCTGCAAGCAGCGAGCTATGTCAGTCAGCCCGATGCACCGTTTATCGAGATGCCGTCGGTGGTTGAGAATCCGATCGGGAACGTTTACGCCGGACCGGGAAGCCGAGCAGTAAGTGACGTGTTGCGAGGACGACGGCAAGATGTGTTTCCAGCGTCGATTACTATTGTACCGCAGCAGTATGAGATGTTGCTCAACCTCCCGATTCCCGTCAAGACGCTAGTTCCTCCGGTGAATGGCCGATCGACGCTAATGCGAGTGCGCAGTAGTGGACCTGTTTATGTGGCAAGTTTGGCATTGTTTGCGAAGATGGATGCGAGCGGCCAGGAACAAGCACCGTCCCTAGTGGAATGGCAAAACCTGGTGCAAAAGGGTCAGCTTTCGACCCCGCGAGATAAGGTCCCCACTCCGATCGAACAAAAAACGGGGAGCCTCATCTATGGCCGGGTGGCTGGCGTGGCGATCGGATCGCGGTGGCAGGCTCAAGTAACGGATCCCGGAAAGAGCACTCTGGCAACCCCACCGATTGGAGGCGCTTTTTCCTATGGGATTAGCTTGCTCCATCGCGGGACGCTCGGTACGAAGCAAAACCAAAGCGCCAAAATGGAGGTTCGGTATCCCGATACGGCCTATCAAGCACACGGAAATTACGGCATTGAATATAATTTGACGCTGCCATTGGACAATCAAAGTGCAAGTGCGCAAACGGTGACAGTCTCGATCGAAACGCCGCTAAAACGAGAGGACACACAGAAGGGATTGCGTTTTTTGGAACCGTTGCCAAAGAGTGTTTTTTTTCGAGGAACGGTGCGGGTTAGAGCAGCGGATGACGCTGGGATTGCAAAGACGCGCTATGTCCATTTGGTGCAGCGGCGCGGACAAAGGGGCGAACCGCTGGTCACCATACAGTTAAAACCCAATGAAAAACGACTGGTTCAGGTGGATTTGATCTATCCGCCCGATGCAACTCCGCCGCAGGTCTTAACGGTTCAAACGATCGCAACTCCTTAATCGTCTGCGGCTTAAGTAACCCCCTGTATTATGATCCCCAAACCCACTGAGGAGGAGTTAGATCGCTGGACGACTTAAGCCGAAGACTCTTAGCCCTCAAGGTTAGGAGCACCGATCGAAGTCTCACTCAACATCATCTTCTGCACTCCCAGCCGAACCACCGACAAACTCAAAATCACCAAAAACATCACCAAGCCAATAGTACAGCCATAGCTAATTTTGAGCTGCTGAAACGCTTGATTGTAGACGTAATAGACGATCGTACTTGACGCATTGTTGGGTCCCCCGCTCGTAATCACGTACACTTCTTCAAACACTTTCGTCGCCGAAATAGCACTAATCACAGCCACCAACAGCAAATAAGGTTTCATTAACGGCACCGTGATATCCACATGCTTCCGCAATCCATCCGACCCATCGATCGCCGCCGCCTCATACAGATCTGTCCCAATCCCCTGCAACCCCGCCAAATAAATCACCATGTAGTACCCCAACCCCTTCCACACCGTCACCGCCATCACCGAAAACAAAACAATCTTTGGGTCCGTCCGCCAACCCACCGCGCCCATTCCAATCGCACCTAGAACCTGATTCAACAACCCATTAGAATCGTAAAGCCACTTCCAACAAATTCCCGCCACCACCATCGAAATGACTACAGGCGTATAAAACATGACTCGGAACCATTGAATGCCTCGCAGTTTTTGATTGACGAGGATGGCTAAACCTAATGGCAACGTCACTAGCAATGGCACCACACAGACCAAATACAAAATTGTGTTCCAAAACGACTTCCAGAACAAATCGTCCCGCCAAAGAATCCTAAAGTTTTTTAACCCAACCCATTCAGGAGCGCTCAATAGGTCATAGTCCGTAAAGCTTAAATACAGCGCTTGGATAGCTGGATAAAACACGGTTAGCACCAGCAGCATGACCGCAGGTGCTAAGAATAAATAGGGCGTAAGAAACTTCGATCGCACCCTTAATCCTCTTCTGCCTCAACCCGACGAATCGATCGACGAGGGGGCAACACCTGAACCCGACGCCGACTCGCCGTTTGGACGTTTGGCAAATAGGCGGGATAGTCATCATGGACGACCTCAATGGTGCGACCTCGGTTTTGACGGGACAACAGCACAAACATCCCCACCAGCGCGATGCCACCCCCAAAGGTCAACATCATCCCACCCAAAGCCCAAGGCAATCCCGTAATCATATTCGTCGCAGCCTGATCAGATGCCGACAGGATTGGCTGAACGGGCTGAGGCACAACTGTAGGAAAAGCCTGAGGACTGACCATCCCCGTCCGAAGCTGCGTAGTCATCGTATCCACAACCGTCTGCTGGCTGCGCATTTGACCTTGTAATTGCTCAAGCTGCGCCTTCAACGCCTCTACCTGCACCGAAAGTTTGGCATCTTCATAGGGCGTCCGTCCAACGGTTGCCGCCGGAGAAGGCCCTGGCAGACTAGGCAACAGTTGACCCGTTGCAGGATTAATCGTCCCTTGTCCAAGAGATAGCTGAGGCAGTTGAAAAGACTGCGCCTGTGGCATTGACGGCGAACCGATCGTCAGTCCACCACGCATAACCACCAATGCCGCTAACCCGGCCAATGCCGCACCACCTAAAAATGAGGTTGTATCACTCATTGCTCTAGCCTTTTTGTCTGGATTGAACTCAACTCAACAATCACAAATTTCATCAGGAACCAAGATTGCCCCTCATCATAGCCGCGTTTCCCATATTCGATCGCATAAATTTCGAGTTCACCCGTTTAAATTGTTGTGACTAAGCCATAGAGTCAAGATTATCCCTAAGTTTGTAGAACTCAAGTTACCTGATCAATTATGCGAGGTTATGCGGAAAACACGGAGCAGCAATTGAAGAGACTGAAAGAAAATAGATTCATTTTTCATTTTGCTACAATACACTCAGTTCCTGAAAACGCTAGGTTCTACTCGACTTGCAATGGTGATCGTCCATTTACGAAACCCATCCGCAAATCCTGAATCACCTCACTCTTCTCCTGATGCCACCCACGGCGAGCATCGAGGTCCCCAAAAGCCTATGTCACACCAGTTCCAGTCACACCCGTCTAAGCCACACCAAATTCATACGCCGTTAGACCCGGCAGACCCTTCGCATAGCTTGTCATCCGCGTGGTCTTCGTCAGACAACCGACGCCTAGGCAGTTATCTTTTAGAGGCAGGGCTAATTAACAATGCGCAAATCGAAGTTGTCCTTAACGATCAGCAGATGATGCGAGAAATGCGCTTTGGGGAAGTTCTAGTGGCCCGAGGCTGGATCAAGCTTGAGACGATCGATTTTGTCATGAAGCACGTCGTAGAACCCGATCGGGCCTATCAAGCGGACCAAGAACAACCCGTTGTTGACAAACCAATTGTTGACAAAACTCAACCCACTGCCCGCCCTGAAGTCAGCCCGCCACCCTTTCCCACCTCACCCCCTCAATCCAGAGTCATGGCACGAGCACGAAGTCTAGACGGGGGGTTTGAGCTTGACATTGTGGATGAACGGTCGATGGACGGGCGGTCGATGGACGAGCGATCGCAAAATTTGCCTCCGACAACGCCTTCCATCCGAAGTACCGATTCAGGTCAAAGCCGCAACGATCGCAAATCCCTCCCGTCCATTTCGGATGGAGATGGCGTGAACTGGGCGGGTTAGCCGTAGATTCGCAAACCTACGGCAGGGTTCAACCTACGGCTGGAACGACTGTGTACATCGCCCGCTAGTCGGACGGAGCGTCGCTGCATAGTGACGGCTTACCGGATGGACCGTTTCGTCCGACTCGTCAAAAAAGATCCGATCGATCCCAATCCCATTGCGGCCATGTTCCGGGCCGGAACTATGGATATAGTCACCATTTCCCAGATAAAGTCCCACATGAGTCGCCTTAAATTCTCGGAATCGTGGCCCAAAGAAAATTAAATCTCCCGGCTCTAATTTCTCCAACGTCGTCTTGACGGGGATCAAGAATTCATCCTGCTCAAAAGCATCCCGAGGGAGATAAATTCCCACCGATCGATAAGCAGCCTGAGTCAGACCCGAGCAGTCGTAGTCAGGTCCGAGCGTCCCGCCCCACAGATATTTATGAGGCGTCGCCATGGCCGCATGGGTAAAGGCAATGATGTCTGGCATGAGTTCCAGCACTCGCTCGCGTGTAAACCGGGGCGGAACATAAATAGATTCAGCCGGAATCAGCTTCGGCCAGTCTTTTACATCAACCCAGCCACAATAAGAATCATCCAGCAGCTTTACAGAAAACGATCGAGTAGGTGGTACGATGCCATCGAATTCGACATAGCGATCGGTCGCGGCCTGCGTCACCAACTCACTCAAATCACTGAAGCCGTACAGGTTGATAGGACCGACGGTTTTATATTGTGGCTTCGGTATGCGCATTTTTATCTCCGGTTGATTCTAACGTTGATTTAACGATGGGTCGATTTCATTATTGAGGATGTTGGGCCATGGCATTTTTCCAAAAAGACGCATCTCTGCAAACCCTTGGCCATCAAATTCTAGACGCCACATGGGACGCTTTTCCAAAACTAGCTAAAAATCAACTGGCTATGACTTGGCTAAGCTACGACCAGCCCTTTGTCAATACAGGGGGTGCGCTAAGTCCGCTAGAGTTCTGGAGCCGATCGCCGCTGGGGTTCAGCTATCGAGGCATTGAGCCAATGTATCCCGCCAGTGTCATCAAACTATTTTATCTGGTCGCCGCGCACGAGTGGCTGGAGCAATCCATGGTGGTCCCAAGCCTAGAGTTCGATCGCGCCATGAGGGACATGATTGTCGATTCTAGCAACGATGGGACGGCTCTGGTCGTCGATCTCCTAACTGGAACGACCAGCGGACCTGAACTCTCTCCGGAACCCTTTGAGACCTGGAAATATCAGCGCAACTTCGTCAATCGTTATTTCCAATCGTTGGAATGGGCGGAGTTTGAGGGCATCAATGTCTGCCAAAAAACCTGGGGCGATGGACCTTACGGGCGCGAACGATCGTTCTATGGTGAGACGTTAAACAACCGAAATAAGCTAACCACCGACGCCACTGCCAAAATGCTCCACGCCATTATCGGCGGGGTAACCGTGTCCGCAACCCGATCGCAACTCATGATGGACTTGCTGAAGCGATCGATAGAACCTCAGGCTCTCGCCCATGATCCAGAAAATCAGGTCACCGGGTTTCTAGGGGATGGACTCCCTCCACAGTCTCAGCTTTGGTCTAAAGCGGGATGGATGAGTAGCGCCCGCCACGATGCCGCCTATATCGAAGTGCCGGGAGTGATGCCCTATCTGCTAGTCGTTTTTACGGAAGGGGCAGAAAGTAGTGCTAATGAATTGATTTTGCCGTTCATCTCGGCTCAAGTGCTCTCAAGGATGCGATCGCGAAAGTCTTCTCTTCATCCCCCAATGTGAATAGAAACGCTCCAAAAGTAGACCCAACGTCAAGGTTGTGTGAATCTACGCAAAGAATTTTGCAAACAGTAGTAGGCAACACACAAGTTAAGCTCTGACTGTCGCAATAATAGGGAGTGTCCTAGAGTCAAATCACCAAAATCAGTCAGCTCCTAATCGGGGCTGATTTTTTATTTTTGAATTTCTTTTTCGTCGTGACTGATGCACGCACAAACACGACTTATATTAAGAGAAACCTAAATCCCATCCAATTGCCATCTGTCTTTGGATAGAAGAGAGCCAGAGAGTCTAACTCACCACTTCAGAAATCTCGAAGACCTGACCATTAAAATCTTTGACTAGAAAATCTAGAGGCCGATCGTTGCGGATTTTGTGTTTGATGTCGAGGCGTTGGACCCGCATGAGAATTTGATCGAGGCAATCGCGATCGAAGCAGATGTGGCGCTGGCGATCGTTGTCTCCAAGGCTGGCTCCGGAGATGACGTGGATTTGGACATTTTTTCGTAGTTGGTACCAGAGTCCATCGTTCCCAGCGCCTCGAACAGTCGTGCTGCCTAGGTTTCCGGACAGATACAGGGGATTGATTCCAGCAGTCCCGAGGGATTGTTCGTAGTTGTAGTAATAATGCAGGGGAATATCTGCTGCATTGAGATTAAGCAATCCGGCATAGAACTGGCGTGCGCCGTCCAAATCAGAGACCATGACGGTGTAGACTTTCGGCGCGCCGCTGAGAAACATCCACATCGCTCCGCCGTAAGCCGCCAGCAGCATGACCATGACGCCTTGGGTAGAGAAAATGCCGTCGCCTAAAGAGGACCAAAGGTTTGCAAGGAAGAAGGGGGTCATGGGAAATTACCTAGCGCGAGCGTAGGCCGTCGGGTGAACAAAGCTTAAAGTAGAGGTTTAAGTCAGGGATGAACCTATGTAATGCTACCTTATCAATTTTTGACTGATTTTTTTTGACGATCGATGAGTGGAAACCGAATCAGGCGTCTATGATGTGGCTACTTGCCGTGATGATCTAACTAATCCATCATGATTTGCAGGTGTTTATCGGTCGTCTAACCGCATTTTTACCGTATTTTTTGTGTCGATCCCTACTTTTCCTGAAGCAAATCATCCCTTAATCCAATCAGCCTCCCGATCGACGGATCAGGAACTTCTGACACTGTTTCAGCGGTATCCGGACGTGGGTCAATATTTTGTGGCTCTTTTTTGCCGCTATGGCGCACTGCTCTACCGGGTGGTTCAGCACGCAGCAAAGTCTCCCGTTCAGACGGATTACCTCTTCGCGCTGGTGTGGCGGCATGTCTTTAATGAGCTGAGTGGTCTTGATGCTGGAGCTATGAGTCAGAGCGGCGGGAGCTTCCAGAGTTGGCTTCTCGCTTCGGCGGCGACCTGCATCAATACCGTTCAGCTTCCCCCGGTCGAAGAAATTCATTACGACATGCGATCGGCTTCTCCCCCGTTCTGGTGTTATCTCGATCGTGCCCTTGATGAACTGCCGCCGACGCTGCGTCTGATTATCGTGATGGCCCAAACCTTTGCCTGGAGCGAGACTCGCATTTCCGCCTATCTTCAGGCAGAGGGTGAAATCATGCCGCCCGCCGAAGTCAAACGTCAACTGACGATCGGATACCCGCTTCTTGAAACCCGCCTTCCTGAAGATATTCGATCGATATATCTAGTGAAGCCTCCGAAATCTTGATCATTCAGACCTGTTCCTTGGGGGAAATCCAAAAGTTATGCCCAAAGGTGGATTTCATTAAACAAGAAGGCTATAACAGATGCAGAAGTACTTGGATTCCTACGAGTGCTTTTCTCCTGAAATCTGGGAAAGCTAGGTTTCAGGCTTGAGAGTAGCGTGTTCATTGGATTGAGACGCTTGTGCTCAGGCTGGAGTTCTGAAAATCTTCACGGTTCCTGAAAATCCTACTTATTGTGCTGGAGTTCCTGCCATGAAATTGGCTCATTGGTTGTCTGTTGGGGTGATGGTTGGCGGATTTGCGAGCGGATTTGCGCCTGCAAGTGCGTCTGATATCACCCTTCAACTCCGTCAGCGTCCCTTTGGCCTTTCGTCTCCCGATCGCCAACGGTCGGCTGATTCCATGGCTGAAATGGCTCAGGCTCAGTCAGGAAATACGACTCGTGCAATTTTAACTTGGCGGGCGGCTGCCGAACAATATCGTTTACTCAATGACCTCGAAGGACAACAACGAGCCTATCGGACGCTGAGTCAGCTTTATGCTCAGCAACAGCGCCCAGTTGAAGCAGAATATGCCTTGCGCCAAACGCTCAGATTTGCGCGGGCACGACGAGATTTTTCGGCATTAATTCAGGACTACAACAATGTTGGAACCTTGTTATTAGGCCGATCGAGCGCGACAGAAGCCGAGAAAAGTTTTTCTGAAGGATTGCGCATTGCGGCGGATCTCGGGGACAGCGCTGGGCAGGGCTTGGGCTGGACTAATCTAGGACTTGCTGCGCAGCGGATGGGCCAGGATAAGGTGGCGATCGAGCGATTCAAGACTGGAATTGCATTTTATCAGGGAACCTCAGATGTGGCGGGTGAAGCGATTGCTAGTACCTACTTAGGCGATTCTTACCGTAACTTAGGCGATGCCCAACAGTCGGCAGGTGCCCATTTGAATGCGTTGATTTTGGCGCGAAGCAGTGGCAATGTCGGCACTCAAGATCGGGCGATGGCTGGAATGGCCTCGGCCTACGATCGGTCCGGGTCCACAGATTCAGCTCGTAATGTCATGGATCAGCGGTTAACCCTAGCCATGAGCGGCACCAATACCCTAGCCCGCGTAGCGGCATTCCGGGCGATGGCTGAATTTTCTCAGCGTCAAGGCGATCTGGCCGCCACCGATCGCTATTACCAAAATGCGATCGCTGTTGCCTCCAGCTCTGGGTTGACGGTGGAAGCGCGGGAGATATCTCAGAAATTAGAAAACCTGCGCCGAGGCTATCACTTGTCGCCTCGACGGAATGGCTAGGACTTGCGTAAATAAGCCAGGTATTTAGAACCTCTTCGTTGGGTTTGGGGCACGGCGTGCCATGCCCCTACAGATCTATCTTCCAGAAACCGTAGGGGCATGGCTTGCCGTGCCCCAAACCCAACGAAGAATAGATCAATATGTCTGATTGTTTGGATTGTTTGCAATACTGGGCTTACTTACGCCGCATAGTACTAGGACTTGCGTAAAAACAAATTATTTGCGTTTTAGGGACGAGTAGCCTTCCCAATTGGGTTGGAAGCTGCGGCGTTTGAGCCGATCGATTTCAATTTGGGCAATGCGGTAGTCGGTGACTTCATCGGTGATTCCTTGTTGACGTTGCAACGATCGGACGAGTTTGAGCTGTTCGAGGGCTTTGAAGGGTTCGTCTTGGGCGAGGCTGAGGTCGGCGATGGTGCGGCGAAGATTCCAGTCGTTGGGGCGAAGGGCGATCGCACGGGCGTAAATGGTGCCAGCTTCGGCATATCGCTCCTGCTCAAACCGTACGCCACCCAAGGCCGTAAGCGCATCTACATTGTCGGGCTGCTGGGCTAAAATTGCGGTGTAGGCGGTTGCAGCAAGATCCAAATCAAGCAGCGATCGCGCCACTTCTCCCTGCAAATAGTACGCATTGATATCGCCATTCGATCGAGTCATGAATTCAGCAAGTTGCGATCGGGCAGCAACAGGATCGCTTTTGGCTAGGAGTTCTAGCGATCGGCGTTGGAGCTTGAGGTCACTGGGGTTGAGCTTGAGAAGCTGGCTGTAGAGAGCGGCGCGGGATGGATCTAAAGGGAGATCGCCGAGGAGATCGAAAAATTCGCTGGGCGGAGTGCTCTTAGGGTTAATTTCAAGCCAGTCATTCAGGGCTTTTTCGGCATCAACAACTTTGATTTGGCGGGTTAGCATGGCAAATCGGGCACGGCCTAGTTTTGCACTGGAATCGGTGGGATCAAGGACGAGCAGCCGATCATAGACGGTTAGGGCTTCGGTGAGCTGTGCTTGTTGGACTCGGACTCCGGCGAGTCCTCGGAGGGCACTTTTCTGGATGGTTGGGCGATCGCTCGCGAGAGCAATCGCTTCAAAAGCTTTGGCACTGGCGTCGAGGTTGCCCGATCGTTGTTCAATGCTGGCCAAAAGCAAGGCTGGAGAGCTGTCTTTGGACCCTTGAGGGGTGGATTGGTATTGAGCGAGGGCCGATCGGGCGGCGTCAAATTTATTGGATTGGAGGTGGAGTTGGGCGATGCGGTAGTAGAGAAAGGCCTGGGTCGGACGGGCGACGGATTGGTAAATGGGCATTAAGGCAGCGTCTGGGGGATCGATCGGAATGAGGGCTTGGGCGATCGATCGGTTTGTCTTGGAGTCGGGCGTTGGGGTGATTTTTTCAGTGAGAAATTGGGTCAGTTCTGGGGCGGTGCGCTGGCCGAGTCGGTAGGCCAGGATTTCGAGCTTGACGAGGACGGGATGGTCGGGAGGGAGGCTGGGAGCGATTTCGCGGTAGAGATCGAGGGCAGACGATCGGGTGCTGGACTGTTCGCTCATTACGTCAGCGGCTTCGATTTGGAGCGCAAGGGATGGATTGGTTTGGAGCAGGGCGCGGTATTGGGCGATCGCTTGATCGTAGAGGTCCGATCGGCCTGATAACCGAGCGAGTTCGCTGAGGGCTTGGGCCGTGGGTTGACTGAACATGGATTGATTGAAGGATTGGGTCGTTTGGGCTAGGACGCTCAGAGCCTCGTCCATTTTCCCTAAAGTGCCGAGGGCGATCGCGCTGGATTTTCGCAGTTCGAGTTCGGCGGCAGGGTCGAGGCTGGTTGAATTGATTCGATTTGCGCTGAGTCTGTCACCCAGCAATCGATCGGCCTCTACCGCACGTCCGGTTTTGGTCAGCGCTGTCGCGTAAGCCGCAAGCGTGTAGTCGTCAAATTTTGCACCGCCTGCCTTGGCGCGATCGAAGAAATCGATGGCAGCACTGGAATTTCCAGCGTAGGTATTAATTTTGGCGGCACCGATGAGAATGGCAAGGCTGGGTTTGTCAGTGAGGAGGAGGCTGTAATCAGAGAGCGATCGATCGAATTCGCCTTGATAGCCGAGAAGCAGGGCACGTTGGGCTAAGGCTGCGCGATTGGACGAGTCTAGTTTGAGCAGTTGGGTGAGCGCATCAATGCCAGCGGATTGCCAAATCCCTTTGTATTCGCCGAGCATCCCAACGGCAAGAAGGGCTTCTTTGTTGGATTTATCTTGGACTAGCGCTTTTTGGTACGTGCTCCACGCTTCATCAAGCCTCCCCGCTTTTTGGAACGATCGGGCGAGTCCTAATGTTGCTGATAAATCCTGTGGATTGTTCTTCAGGGTCGTTTGGAAAGCGGCGATCGCATCATTGACCCAACCCTTATTCAGCAAATCATAGCCCTGTGCCGTCTGAGCCTGTGCCGGAAGCGAAATGACGGGCGCCATCAGGAACAAACTAACGGTTATGGCGATGCGGGAAAGACTGTTCATAGGAATAAGAATTTTGTTTAAAAAATTGGAGCAGCCGTACGGGATTCAGTAAGCGCTTCAGTACGGGCGAGTGCCTTGGTAGCTGACGCTTTCAGGCATGATGGCAAACGCCAAATCTACGCCGGAGAGATCGGTTTGGACGAGTTTTGCATCCGTGAAGTTGACGTACCGCATACTTGCGCCGGACAGTTGGACGCGGGTGAGTTCGGCTTTAGTTAAGATCGCCCCGTAAAAGCTACTACTGCGAAAATTTGCATCGGAAATTTTCGCACTCGTCAGGTTTGCATCGCGCAGTTCCGCATCCATAACGATCGTTTTGTCTAAGATTGCCGCTTCAAAGTTCACGTTCAAAAGCTGCGCCCCACTAAAATCAGTTTGGGTTAGATTGGCGCTGCGAAAGTCGCCGCCTTGGGAAATCGTCCGCGTTAGATTGGCATTGGTCAAGTTCACGCGGTTAAACTTGGCATTAGTCAGATTGGCCCCGGACAGGTTGGCATTTTTGAGATTGCTGCCGGAGAGATTTCCGGCATTCAAATCCCAATTTTGAAGATCCGCGCCTTGAAGATCGCAGCCAAGGCACTTTTTGGTTTGGCGAAGTTGGGCTAGCATCACCATCTGAGTCAACGGATTTCCCCGTGGCACATCTTCTGCTTTGACAAAGGTTGATCGCGCATCACCCGGTTCATCCGAAGCCCGTTGGCTCAATAGCGTATTGCGAAACCAAACGGCGATTCCAGTGGATAAGCCTAAGAAAGCGATCGCGATCGCGAGTAATCGCAGTTCCATCATGATTTGTATTGCATCCGATTTCACTCTTAGGCATTCTGATTCTACCTAACTTCTGGGGCATCAGATTGATATAGTGAGTTAAATATGTTCTCAGATTATAAGCGATACCGCCTGGTTGACATGCAAAATCTCCCGAACTCTTCCCAAGACTCTCTTCAGAACGCGCCCCAACCGTCCCATGTGCGGCGGCTGATATTGCCATCAATTTCGGCAGCAGCCCTTGTCTTTGGGTTGTCGCTGACGGTTTTGGGAAACCACAGAACAGAGTTGTTTGAGCGCCGTGCGGAGCAATCGCAGACAGAACCCATCGATCGGAACCCCGATCGGAACCCTGATCGCAACACCGATCGCAACTATGTGCTCACCAATCGAGGACGCGATAATGCGATTCGAGTGGTCGGAATGGCGATCGTTCTGAGTGTGGCGACGGGAATTATGACGGTAGAGGTCTTACGAAAACGATATGCGGCCCGCGAAGAGGATAGCGGCAAAATGCACCTTCATGAAGGCGTGGCCCTAAAGATCGAATCCCCGATTGCAGACAATGATATGGCCCCGGATTCATCTCGATTGATCGATGCAGTCTGGCCACCCATTTCTGATTTCACAAGCCCTGACCTCACAAACTGGCCTGCCATCCAACCTGCCGTTCAGCTTTTGCCTGGAACCTATGAAACCGATCGTCAGGTTCTACCCGGAACCCTTCATCGTCAGTTGGTCCTAAATTATGAAGGCCAAGACTATCGCTTTTTACGAACCGCCGAAACGCCAGAACATCTGCGTCTCTACTGCGACCTGTGTGAACGATCGAACCGCACAATTGTGTTCACCCTAATAGGACTCGAACCCGTGTCAGGTTTTGGACTCTGGGAGCGCGTTGCGATCGAGAATTGAGAATTGAGAATTGAGAATCACAGATCCTTTAACCAATCCAGCAACAATGGATTCACAACATCAGGGCATTCATCATGGGGACAGTGACCCACGTTTGGGAGATATACCAGCGTGAGCGCAGGGTTGAACTCAACGAATTTTTTGGCGATTTTGGGCGGGACAAACTGATCTTTTTCACCCCAAATCATCAACATCGGGAGTGTGAGACCCTTCATGGCTCCTCGCGCCGTATATGCGGGTGGCAGTGTGCGCTGACTTCGGACCATGGTGGCAAGGGCACGGGCGGCTCCGGGTTCGTAGGCGGGAGAAGATAGTAAATCAATCAGGTCAGCGTCGAGACACGCGCGATCGGTGTAGGCTCCTTTGATCCAATATCGAATCACTCCCGGCTGCCGAACCAGACGAAAGAAGGGCACAAAAAAGGGCGGAAATGTAATCAAACGCTTAACAATAGCGCCGATCGGAACCGTGAAGGCGCTGATTCCGGGAGACAACCCGATCGCTGAAAAGTCAGGTAAGTTGAGCCATGCGATAGCGCTGACCCACTCTGGATGCTTGGCCGCTAGCCCCAACCCCACTACCGATCCCAGCGAATTTCCCACAACCACAACCGATCGACCCACCACTTGCTCAATGAAGTCACACGCTTGTTCGACCCAGAGCGCGGTGCCATAGACGGTGGCGTTTTTTTGGGAGGCTCCGAAGCCAAGCAGATCGATCGCATAGACAGCCTGATCGTGGCTCAGCGCTTCTACATTATTTCGCCAATGTCGGACCGACGCCCCAAACCCATGGATGAGGAGTAACGGAGGTCGATCGGCGAGAAGATCCGTTTGCGCAGGATAATAGGTGTAAGCGATCGATTGACCGCGCCAAATCCAGTGGTGGACCGTGTTCTGCGATCTGTGCGGGAATATAGACTGGGGCGGGTAAGTGAGGTGTTTCATCTTCTAATTGTTGCATTCTGTGCATTATTTTTACAGGGTATGGATGAGAGGGTAGAATGAGGAGTAGAATATAGCTCTTGTTAAAACGCACTTGGGGTAGAAATACCTGCCTTCGCTGGATATTATTCTTCGATCGTTGTTGATTCAAGGCTTTCAAAATTGTTCCATTCACAAAACGGTGCCTGTGTCGGAAAGAGAACCCAGACGATTTAATCGCGATCTACCCATGATCAACGAACGTATCCGCTTCCCGACAGTTCGGGTCGTAGGTGCTGAAGGTGAGCAGTTGGGGATTATGACTTCCCGTGAAGCCCAAGAGATAGCGGACGGTAAAGAGCTTGATTTAGTGCTCGTTAGCGACAAGGCGGATCCCCCGGTCTGTAAAATTATTGACCACGGGAAGCATAAGTTCGAGCAAGAGAAGAAAGCAAAAGCTGCGAAGAAAAATCAGCATAACGTTGAGACTAAGGAAGTCAAAATGCGTTACAAGATTGAGAAGCACGATTACGATGTGCGTCTGTCGCAGGCGGAACGCTTTCTTAAGGACGGCGATAAGGTCAAGGCGACAATCATGTTCCGTGGACGAGAGATTCAGCATAGTGATCTAGCTGAGGTCTTGCTCAAACGGATGGCTGAGGATCTTAAAGAGATTGCTGAAGTACATCAGTGGCCGAAGAAAGAAGGCCGCAATATGATGATGATGATGGCTCCGAGGAAATAGTTCGGATTAGTCTCATTATTGAATTTTAAACCGGGTTGGCGTTTAGGCGTTGGCTCGGTTTTGTTGTTAGATAAATCAATGGCGGTCGGCTCCTTAAGAATCTGGAGCCAACCGCCTAAAAATGATCGGTATTTTAAGTTATCAGTCTCATCTCGTCCCGATCGAGGCTTCTAGCTTCAACTTAATTCACACCCTAAAACCGGAAACCAACGCCGCCTTGGAGCGAGGCTGCGGTGCCACGGGTGTCTTTGTAGGCGTCGAAAGCGATGACCGCGTTGCCGTAGACGACCATGTTGCTGTTGGGGAGGGAGTAGTCGATGCCCGGTTGGATGGCGAAGGCCGCCCGATCGCCGATGGGAGTGACGCCGCCGCCAAGGGGAATCGCAGCTCCAAGACCTATGTAGGCGTCGGTTTGCCAGTTGAGTGGGATGTCGTAGGAAAGGGTGGGGACGAGGGAGACGCCGTTGCCGATGAAGAGTTGGCCGCGCGCTGAGATGGGGGCTTCTAGAAACTTATAGCGTCCTGTGATGACGCCGGAGATTTGCCGACCTTTGCCGCCGCCTTCGGTAAGACCCACGGCTGGACCGATGCCGATGTAGCTTCCATAGGCCGCTTGGGCTTGGGCGGGTGTTGGGCTTAGGACGATCGAAGTCGCCATTGCACTTGTTGCCGTAATCATGGCTAAGATTCCACTGATTCTGACCTGACCCGCTAGCCGTTTCATAGACGATTCCTCAAGAAAAATATAAACTCTACATTATTTTACCCAAGAAAGTCTGATACGGAGAATTCGTGTAACTTTTGGAAGAGGGCAAGGTAGGTTAGGAGCGATTTTTGCGGAGATCTTGGGCGGTGATCCGATCGCTTTGGAAGCCGATGGACCAGAGGATGGCGGCAGCTTCGGCGTGGGTGATGGCGCGTTTGGGTTGGAGGAGGGTGGTGTAGCCAAAGGTTCGGCGGAGGTTGGAGGCGTCGCCGTTTTGATGATCGGTGTATAGCGCACTCAAGGCGACGGGGTTGATTTTGTCGAGATCTTGGAAGGCCCAAGCTTTGCGGATGTCGCTTAGGGTGGCGGGGGGAAGGGTGGTGCGGGCGTCGAGGGGGACTTTCCAGCGGAGGACGTCTTCGCGGGTGATGGGTTTGTCGGGGTAGAAGCGATCGCTGCCTGCGCTGTTGGTTAGGGCGCTGGGGATGATGCCTGCTTCGGCGAGACCTTGAATGCTGTTGAAATCAGGATCACTTGTGGGGATGTCTTGGAAGACGGGTTTGGTGATGGACGTGGCGGTGCGGATTTGTTTGGTGGAGTCGTAGAAGCGGTTGTTGACTTGGAGAAGCCACTTGGCAAAAGTTCGTCGATCGATCGGGTCGCTGAGACGGGATGGGGCAAGTTTTCGATCGGGCTTTGAATCAGACTTTAAGTCGGGTTTGAGTTCGGATTTAGGTTCGGGTTTGAGGAGATCTAGAGCGAGGAGATCGTTGACGTAGGGGCGCAAGTTGGCGGGAGCCTGGTCGAAATCGGGCCATGAGTTGGCGGAGTTGACGTTCGATAGCGGGGCGATGGGTGGGGAATTGGAGGGGGAGGTTGAGGGCGAGGGGCTGTTAGACGGACTGGGTGAGGGTTCGGGATTGGGCGCGGTGGCGGTTGGTGTGGCGGGGGTTGGCGTTAGGCGAGGGTCGGATTTTAGGGCGTCTTGAACTCCGGTGTTTCCGGCACAGCTTGCGAGAATAAAGGGAAGAAGCAGGAGAGACCAGCGAGACGCAGAAAAAACAGCCATAGGAAACCCGCCAAAGAATTGAACTAGTGAACCGATCGTACCAAATCGTACCAAACTGTTCCCCTAGAATTGGAGTACAGAGTGCCCAAAACGCAACTTCAAATTGGCTCCAGTCCTGAAGCCTGTAAAGCGCGGTTTAAATCATCTTCAAGGCCGATCGCCTTTGCCCATTGGATCAAAACCGATCGATCGAGATGATCACCCTGAACCTTCATTACGCCCAAGACATCACGCCATTGCTTTTCGCTTTGCGATCGTGCGCCCCACTGAAGTTTTGCAAGGATGAGATCTTCCGGGGAAATCAACCAAAAGCGTTCGTTCTCGTCTAAAGAAATCGATACTAATTGTCTGCGAGAAAGTTTCGATCGATCGAAATCACTGTCCCCATTCATCATTAAATCTGCATTTAACAGCAATTCCGAATGCGTGACACTTCGCATTGTTTCTCGCCCTGTTTTCACTGCTTCTACGGCAAGTGGCGGACAGTAAAACCCAGCGGCTTCTAGGGCGGTGACGAGGGCGGTGATTTCAGAAGGCTCGATCGCAATCACTAGATCCAAATCCCGAGTGGTGCGAGGATCACCGTAAGCCAATGTAGCCACGCCGCCTGTAATGTAATAAGGAATATTCGCAGGCTCTAAAATAGCATGAAGAATGCGGGCAATTTCGCTAGGGTCTTGAATCCACATACTGCGATCGTCCTTCAGGGTGAGCATAAATTCTGGCATCCACTTTTCTGCCAAAACCGATCGTGCAAAGAATTCTGCACTTTGATCTCCCCGTGCTTTTTGAATGCCGCGCAGTGAAATCTGTTTAGACCATCGAATCAAATGGGCACCGATCGCAAACCGTTCCGCCGGAGTTTTCTGCCGCAGCAAACCAAACTGATAAACATCGGCTTCGATGCTCATGTCTTCGGCTTGAGGTTGATAGAGAGTTAGGCAGGGGGATGGCGATCGGGTCATGTTTTAGGGACCAGTTGTACTTGTTCTTTATTTATGTCGAATAAAATCGTAAACGCCCAAATACATAGCTCCGGAGGCTTTCCAAGAGTAGTCACATTCCATTCCCTGAATAGCAAGCGATCGCCATAGTTCAGGTTCTTGATAATAGAGATCGAATGCACGACCGAGGGCAGATTCTAATCCCACTTCGTTACTTTCATAAAAGACAAACCCGTTTCGATCGTCTTTTGGCCGTTCCAAATCATAATCCCAATCAAATACTGTGTTAACCAATCCTCCGACGCCTCGCACTACTGGAATGCAGCCATATCGTAATCCAATCACCTGCGTCAAACCACAGGGTTCAAAGTTGCTGGGAATCACAATTATATCGGCTCCAGCATAAATCAAGTGCGATAGTTCTTCGTTGAAACTCAATTCGAGATGGCAGTTTGGGTTGTCGTTGAGGTAGGCTTTCTCATGTTGGAAATCATCATGAATGCCCTTTTCAGTGGCCGATCCGAGTAATACAAACTGTGCCCCACGATCGAGGGTGTAGTAGAGCGCATGATGCACGAGAGGTACGCCTTTTTGGCTGTCCAAGCGACCGATGAACGCTACGATCGGCCTGCCCGGTTCGTCGGCAAGGAGCAAGCGATCGCGCAGGGCTTTTTTTGCTGCTAGCTTCCCGTCAAAATCTTTTGCAGAGTAGGGTTTGGGGAGATAGGGATCATTAGCGGGGTTCCACATGTCGTAGTCAATCCCATTGAGAATGCCGCCAAACTTCCCTTGAAAAGTGTCTAGGGTGTGAGCGAGTCCGCAGCCGATGTCGGTATGTCTCGCTTCCCATGCGTGGTGCGGCGAGACAGTGTTGACATAGTTGGCGTAGGTGATTCCGGCCTTCATGCAGTTGATGGCGAGCGGATTGAAGTTGTCGCGAATGCGATCGTATTGGAAGTAGTATTCGGGACGGTTTAGCCCGGTGGCTTTCAAGACTTCAGTCCCACACATGCCTTGATGCTTGAAGTTGTGAATGGTGTAACAAATGCGTGGATTTTCCATGCCGTGATGAGCGTACATTTCGTATAGCATTACGGGCAATAATCCCGTCTGCCAATCGTGGCAATGAATCACATCCGGGCGCTTCCCGCTAACGAGCAAAAACTCTAAAGCAGCTTTACTAAAGAACGCAAACCGCATCACATCATCGGATTCCCCGTAGTAAACGCCTCGGTGAAAATAGTCTTCAATGGAGTGCGGTTCAATGAAGAAACACAGTAAGCCATTGACCCAGCCGCAGTGAACCGTGCAGTTAATGACCCGATTCCCCCAAGGCACGCTTAGGTTGTCGTAGGCATGGTGCAAATCCGTCACATGGTCGTAACGCATACAGTCGTATTTAGGCAAGATCAGCTCAGCGCAATGGCCTTGAGCCTGGATTTCCCTGCTTAATCCATAGACCACATCCCCCAGTCCCCCTGCTTTGATCACAGGCGCACACTCTGAGGCAATTTGAACTATGTACATTAGGAAATCCTCACTAACACTATTTAACAGTCAGTCTATTTAACAAGCCGATTGTACGGCACCGATCGCAAATTATTGCATTTTCAGAAATAGGGCATTCAACTTTTTAATTGCTGACGGGTTCGGCGATCGGCTTCGTGACGCCGAGGCGCACTTCCGAACAAAAGGCGATCGAGTGACTGCCGTCAGGGCGCTGGATTTTGGTGTGACGCAGCCGCACGTTTTCGCTTTCAAACCAAATGCGTTCGACGGTGGTGCCTTTGTCTGTCACGGTGGTTAGGACAAATTCATCGCCCTCGGCAAAGCTAAACTCGCCTTTGGGTGCAGCCATCGCGAAGTTGCCGATCGATCGATAGATTTCTCCCGTATTGCGATCGCCGGAGGTCGCAGCCAGGATCAGCGATCCTTTTTGGGATCCGGTTTCGCCATCCAGAAAGCCGTCCCACTGAACTTTTGCGCCGCAGGTAATGGTGGTTGGGTTTAAGCCTTGTTTTTGGCAGAGCTGGACGACTAAGGCGTTGTTGGCGTCTAGGAGTTCCATTTCTATGGTTGACTTGCCGCTTTGCTGGGTGGTGGTGTCAACGTGGTGGTTGCTCTTGATGGAGGACCACTTGCCCGATGATTTTTGGAGAAACTCCTGGATATCCATGGATGCGCTAACGTCCCTATTTTAAAAATTTCAATCTCACCATTCTACGGGATGGGTGGAGCATGTGAGAATGCCTCGCCTGCACAGTAAACTACGGTATTGAAATGTTGGCTTAATTTTGAGGAGCGTTTGGCAATGGGAAGCACCAGTGAAGTCAAGACGATCGTGGGTCGGGCGGTTCCGGTGGTGGGCAATGATATTGATACCGATCGCATTATCCCGGCGCGATTTCTAAAGGCGATTACGTTTGATGGCCTTGGGGCGCAAGCCTTTGCGGACGATCGCATTGCCCTTAAAGGTGCGCACCCGTTTGATCAGCCGCAATATCAGGGCGCGACGGTTCTGGTGGTGAACAATAATTTTGGCTGTGGGTCATCGCGGGAACATGCGCCCCAGGCTATTGCAAAGTGGGGAATTCGGGCGATCGTCGGTGAAAGTTTTGCTGAGATTTTCTTTGGAAACTGCCTTGCGCTTGGGGTGCCTTGCGTGAATGTGACGCCTGAAGTGGCGACAGCGATTCAACTTAAGGTTGCGGCTGATCCAAAGCTTGAAGTGGTTTTAGATTTGGCGGCAATGCAGGTGACGTGCGGGGATTTTGTAGGTGCGATCGCGATGCTTGAGGGTCCGCGTCAGATGTTCTTAACCGGACAGTGGGACGCGACGGGGCAGCTTGTGGCGAATGCATCAGCGGTCAAGGCGATCGCGCAGGGGTTGCCGTATGTGGCGTGGCAGGGTTTGTCGGCCTGATCGATGATTGCTCAAATCGACCCCAGAGACAGCCCCCTGTCGTACACTAGAAAAGCTGAATTTAACCCCCCCACCATGACTAATATTTCTAACATTGCCGTCAAAACCGTCACGGGCGCAGATCAGAAGCTGTCTGACTATGCAGGTCAGGTCTTGCTGATGGTCAATGTAGCCTCCTACTGTGGCTACACCAAGCAGTACAGCGGTCTCGAAGCGCTCAACCAAAAGTATGCGGCTCAAGGACTTAAAGTGATGGCGTTCCCCTGCAACGACTTCGGCGCACAAGAACCCGACAGCAACGACAAAATTGCGACCTTCTGCGAAACCAAGTATGGCGTTAGCTTCGAGCTGTTTGACAAACTCAAAGCCCTCGGCAGCGACAAGCACCCGCTTTATGCTGAACTCACGAAAACGGCCCCCGCAGGCGATGTGAAGTGGAACTTTGAGAAGTTCTTGATTAACAAAACGGGTGAAGTCGTCGGGCGTTACCCTAGCAGCACCACGCCCGAAAGCCTCAGCAGCGCGATCGAAGCTGAATTGGCGAAGTAGAGTAAGGTTTAGTCGTCTGCGGCTTACTGAGTTATTCAATTCTTCCTCGTTGGGTTTGGGGCACGGCGAGCCATGCCCCTACAGTCTCTGAAACCCGGATCTGTAGGGGCAT
>JAYUJY010000074.1:0-6838 GCA_043764895.1 Synechococcales cyanobacterium
GGTTTGGCTCGCCGAACCCTAAACCCAACGAAGAAGCAAGCTAATAGCGACCCTCATTTTGATTTCAATAAAGGGCTTATTTACGCCGCACAGTACTAGACCCTCAGGATTCTAATCTGAAGTTCTTGGGATGTTAAAATAGATTTACCATTTCACTGAGGACGATCGAATGCTAACGACAAAGCAGAGGGTAACAACGCTATTGCAGGAGTTACCGGATGAGTGTTCGATTGAGGATATCCAATATCGCCTATATGTTTTGACGAAGGTGATGGCGGGGCTGGAAGCGGCAGATATGGAAGGAGTTGTGTCTCAAGAGCAAGCAGAGCAGCAGTTAGGGAAATGGCTTATTCAGTAGGTTGGTCGCCGAGGGCGATCGCGGATGTGGATGCGATCGCAGGCTATATTTCACGGGATTCGGCGACCTACGCGAGTACGATTGTTGGCAAGATTTTAGGGGAAACTCGTAATTTAAGCGCATTTCCGCGATCGGGGCGGATGGTGCCAGAGTTTGCGGATGAAACCATTCGAGAAAAGATCGTGGCGGGTTATCGGGTGATTTATCGCATTGAAGGTGAAACTATAACGATTGCGACGGTGATTCATGGACGGCAGGTTTTGTGAAGACCGATCGTACCTGCACCAAAAGATCGATTCCCGTTCCGGGAGGCTTTGCCAACGCATTAGTGGTCAGCCGTTGGGCTTACTGAAGGGTGCGATCGACTTTCGCTTGGTCTTTGACCGATTAATCAGGTTTTGAATTACACTAAAATTGGCGATATGTTTCACGATAGGAGTTAATGATGCTGAACATTTTAGAAACGATTTGGGCGAACATTACATTGGGTGAGGAGAGTGGATATGTCGCTGAATGTCGAGATATTGCGATCGTGACTCAAGGTCGAACCTTAGATGAGGTGATATTAAATTTGCGCTCTGCTATTGCACTTTACTTTGAAGGCGAGAATCCGCGTGAGTTGGGATTTGTAGAAAAGCCTTCTTTGATGATTACAATCGAGTTGCAGCCTGTGTATGCCTAAGTTGAAACAGTTATCTGGAGAGGATGTCGTTAGTATTTTGAAATCATTTGGCTTTCAAGTGCAGAGTCAAAAGGAAAGTCATATCAAATTAAGGCGAACGATCGATGGTCAAAAAGAGACCTTAATTATCCCAAATCACGGTCGATTAGATAATGGAACTTGTCGGGGGATTCTTCGATAGTCATCCCAATATATTCCAGAAGAAGAGCTTTGTCAGTTCTTTTACAATGAACAATAGCGTCACATGATCGATCGCACCGACACTAAAAGATCGATCGCACTAGTGATCCACCGTTGAGCTTACTGAAGGGTGGGATCACCTTTTGATTGGGTTTCCATCGTTAAGCGCTGAGAAGTTTGACCTGTTCGATCGCCCGCGTTACATCGGGAAGATTTTGATGATGCGCTTGGGCAGTTTCGATCCACAGTTGTAGAACAATCCGAAGTTCTTGGAAAGTGTCTTCGATCGTTTCTCCTTGGGCAAGACAGCCTCTGAGTGCTGGAATTTCGGCAACAAATCCGCCTTCTTCACAGGGATAGATCACGATTGGGTAGTTCATAGTTCTGCTCCTTTCTCTAATGAACCCGTTCTAGTTCTTCTCTCACAACTCGTCGTAATGTTTCTTCTAAAGGTTCACGATTTTGTTGAAGATGCTGTTTTAAAACTTCATTGATCAGTGTTTGATAGTTTCCACCGCCTGCGAGGTTAACCTGTTCTCGAAACCAATCTAAAATATCGTCATCAAGTCGAATAGTAATTCGTGTTTTACCTGCTGGCAGTGGATCTATTGCTCCTCGTTTGCCTTGGCTGAAGTCGTAGTTGGGTTCCATGGCTATTTCTTTAAGTATTGTTGACGTTCCGATCGGTCGGCTTTGCGGGCAGAAATTAATCGAATCTCGTTTCCGCGCCAAGTGTACACCACGACTAGGATCTGACCGATCGCATCAATACCGATCGTGATGAAGCGTTCTTCATCATACCGCTGATCTTCGATTGTAATGGCGAGGTCGTCTTCAAAGACAGTAACCGCATCGGAAAAACTAATTCCATGCTTGATTTGATTACTGCTTGCTTTATCAGGATTCCACTGGTAACTCATTGATTTAATGTATGTACATTGTACACTTTAGCATAATTTTAGGAGGAGGGTCGATCGCATCCACACTAAAAAATCGATCGCACCAGTGGTCAGCCGTTGGGCTTACTGAAGGGTGCGATGACTCTCGATCGGTGAAAGGCATTTTCATGGGAAGAGGATGATCCGGTTAGGATGTTATCATTGAGATATTCCAAGTTAGGGAGAAATGCGATGGAGCTGCGTCAAGACATTCTAAATTTGATCAGTCAGTTCTCTGACGAACAGTTAACGTTGCTGATGCCATTGGTTCTTTCCTTTCGCGAGAATCATTCTATTGAGTCTTTCCCCAGTGAAGCTTCTACCTCTTATCAATCTTGGGTTGGCGCGGGAAATGATGTTTACGATGAGTTATTTGTAGAAGCTGTTTGGGTTGGAAAAGCACATGTCGCTCCAATACATTTATGATTTCCCCGAGGATGCGCCCAATTATCCAAATGATTTCTACCCTGTTCAAGATAGACTACAGAAGTTCAAGGTGAAAAACCAATTTTTACGGGATGAGTTGAGGGCCATCGAATCAGGTGAATGGCGGAAGGTTTATCAAGATGGCTATCAGGGGCGTGAACAGGTTTCGATTCACTACTTTGAGAGTCCGACGGGTCAAGTGTTTGATTTAAAGGTTAAGTCTGGATGGAGTAATTAACAATGACGATGACTTCAATTCCAATGATTTTTAAGATGGATGACCGTGCCGAAGTGTCTCAGATGGTGGCGGTGATGAGCTTGGGGATGTGTACGGCGATCGTCTCTGGGAGTTTAAGTATTGAAGATGCAGAACGGCGATTATTTAATCCACAGATTTTGGCGCGCTTGACGGAATTAGAGTTACCGGAAGCGTTGATTGAGATTGTTCATTTGGGGACTGAGTTAGAGGATGTGCAAAGTTTGATTCCCGATCGGCTAGGCGAAAGTTTGGCACAAATGCAGGCGAAGGCATTGGCTTTTTTGAATCAGGATATTGGGCGATCGCAGGTTGTAGCGTGACGTATTGGGACGATCGCATCCCCACTAAAGGTCGATCGTTGCGTAGACTCGATCGATCCAGATCTCCCTAATTAATTTCCTGCTCTGCATATAATTGAAGCTTCTCTTCGAGAGTCTGCTGTGCTTCAAGTAGAGATTTGATTACGCTACACTCATTAGTATTATCGTCACACAATAGATTCTCTTTTGCAAAACCATCAGGATTTTTAAAGTAACTAACGAGGAGTAAGCCTAGTTGCTTGTTTACAAATAGAAACACAGGAAGCAAATCATCATCAGGAACATAAACCCCAAATTGCTCCATAGCTTCATCAGCTACATTCTCGCCAATTGAATATTTTCCTGCTAAACGAATTTGACTCCCTGGAAACTTAAGTCCTAACCGTATGATTTCATCAAGGGCATACCAGTCTTGTGGAAATGCAGAACAAGTGAGTTCATGCCATAGCTGTTCCTCAGGTTCTAATAGAGGCATGAAAATAGGGCATAGTCTACGTTGTATAATCCATTCCCCTTTTTTGTTTTGAGAGATGCTTGAGTTAAAATACCAACCGCGTCTACGCTCACGAAATAGACAATTAATTTGGTTTTCTTCTCCTAAATGCCACTCAATTAGACAAATTGGTTCGTTCGTATAATTATCTTCACATATCCTGATGATATTAGAGACAAGATCTTCCCTCCCAATAGGGCTAATTGGAGGTGGTTCATTTTCAGGCACTTCTGAAGGATCTTCCTCGACTGCTGTAATACTAGGCATTACTTGACGTCGGCGATCGGAGTTCGATCGGCCTTCCTTCTTCCGCTGAACCCTCGAATAAGCCTGTATCGACTTTAAATCTCGTCCACCTGTCGCCGCAATCACCCGAATCAAAAGCTGTTCAGCTAGATCGAAATCCTCCTCCAACTCCGCCTCCTGCGCCTCCGATCGCAACATCGCAATATCCCGATCGGTCGCAAAATGTGGCAACAAAATCAAATACGACTTCTGCCGAGGCTCCACCAGCGTCATCGGCACCTGATCCGGCTTATCATGCTGCCGACAAATCTGCGGAACCCGATCGCGCAAATACAAATCCAACCGCTCCACCGTCGCACAATTCCGTTCCCCCGGCATCCGCAACGCCTCCAACAACGCTGACGTAAACGCCCCCTGCTGCAACGCCTCAATCTCATAGGCTTTCCGATGACGCTGACAGGAAAAAATCGTAATCGCTCCCGGCTGCGCTTCCCCAATGCCCATCCCATCCGATCGATCGCCCTCTGTCCGACAAGCATCCAACAGCAAAATCACATTATCCGCCCCCGACTTCAGCAACGCCTCCCGCACAAAATTCACCGAAATTGCCCGCTTCTCCGGATTCGCCATACGCGGGTTGTAATCGATCGGCAATAGATAATCACAATCATCAATCCGTTTCCCATGCCCAGCAAAGAAAAACCAACAATTATCCCCCGGAGCCAACGGCAACGGATCTGCCGTAAATTGATCCTGTAAAAAATCCTCCAACTCAGTGAAAGAAGGCAGCATCGCATCCACCAACTCATCCGCAAAACAAATGACCCGATCGAACTGGGCCTCATTGAAAAAATCTCGCATCGCCTCAGCGTCACGGTTCGCATACTTCAAATCCCCAATACTCTTGTAGGCATTCACACCCACCACGATCGCCCAATTCTTTGCCACAACAACCCACCTTTACCCAAAACATCCAACTCCTATCCCCCCAGAATTGGGGATTAGGGGGCCAACTTCTTCGCCTTAAACTTCAACGTCATCGCACCCTTCGCACCCGCCTTTCCACCCGTCCCCAAAAGACTCAACTGCCCCGCCCCATTCACCTCCACCATCAACTCCACCTCCTCCAACGCCATTCCGGTAATTTCACCCGATCGTTTCTGCGTCTGTTCCAGCACCCGTCCCAAAATGCTCACAAAATCCGCCATTCCCTGCTCCAACTTCGCCGCCGAAACTGGAACTCCACGCCGCTGCGATCGGACAGGCTGCGAATCAACATGACTGTAGGGATTGCGCTTGACTTCTTCAGCCCGCCCACCATCCGCCGCCATCTCATCCGTCACAATCCAAATCACATCGTCCGACATAGCCCAAACCCACTGATTATTTTCTTACTATTATATTCCCTTCACCCCAAAACATACCTGTTCCGGATCACAAGCGAAAACCCGATTGACCTCACCTTTTTGCTAGAATAGTGAACATAAACCCCATTCATCCTAACGATTGCCCATTATGGTTACATTAGTTCAGCCGCAGTATCTGAGCTTCGATGAATTCCTAGTGCGCTATGGGGATAACGATCGCTATGAATTGATTGATGGAGAATTATTTAACTTGGAACCGACAGGCCCACATGAAGAAGTTATTGCCTTCATCAGTCAACAGATTAACGTCGAAATTGTCCATCAAGACCTAGACTTTTTCATTCCTCATCGTTGTTTGATCAAGCCCTTAGGTCCGGATATCGGATTTCGCCCTGATGTTATCGTACTCGATCGTGCAGAACTCAAAAAAGAGCCGCTGTGGTCACGAGAACCGATCGTCACCCTCCCCACAACGATAAAATTTGTAGCAGAAGTGGTCAGTAGTAATTGGCAAAATGATTACGCTCGCAAAGTTGAAGATTATGCTCTACTCGGAATTGCTGAATATTGGATTATTGACCATGCGGGCCTTGGTGGAGAAGACTTCATCGGGCGTCCGAAACAGCCAACGTTAACAATTTGTACCTTAGTAAACGATCGATATCAAAAGCAGCTATTCCGAGGATCAGATCCAGTCATCTCAACGATGTTTCCATCACTAACGCTGACGGCAGTTCAAGTTTTGAATGCCAAGCGAAAGCAATCCTAATACAAGCTACGCAGGTTGTGACATACGATCGACCGATCGGCATGCTCCAAAAACGTTTTCTACGTCGTCTAGAGAGCAAACAACTTATGTGATAGCAGTTTGAACCATAAAGTGCCTTTGGCCAACTGTGTTAATTATAGACCTGAAATGATGCCCAAGAGAATTGCAACAAGCTGTGTCAGATCTGATGGGACGCTATAGAGTCGGGTGTCGCGAATTAAGATCCGATCGGTGCGATCGAAGCGCCCAAATTTCCAAGAATCGCCTGTAGTAATCGCACCGTACAAGACTGGAACCGTCGAAGTCGTCCATTGATCGAGCGCAATCAGTTCTGCACCCAATTGCACAAATCCACGGGACATATCCGCTTGTTTTGCTTCTATAACGAGTAAGTTTTGTGGACTAGGAATGAAATAATCAAAGCTGCCCTTAAGCAGATTACTGACATTAACCGCATACTCAATTTTCATTTTCTGATGCGATCGGCTACAGACTTCTAGTAGAATCGGCGAAATTAATGTTTCTCGACGAGCGATTTCACTACTGAGATCCACGAGTTCTAACGACTGTTCAATACGGTAAAGGAGTCCCGCGATCGCTGCGGCATCCTGAGGGAGACTTGGCAGCGGCAGGGATTGGCTGACGAGCCTGCAATCTAATTCTGCAAAGATTTCTTCTGGATCAGCCGTTAGCTCAAAATATCGGTAACTACTCAGGCTTAAGATATTAAGTTGTTTTTTAAGGAATCGAGCCAATGTTCCATAAAGTGTAAATTGATCGTTGCATCCCATGAGGCCCCT
>JAYUJY010000075.1:0-1866 GCA_043764895.1 Synechococcales cyanobacterium
AGCTCCGTCACCCGCGCCCTTTACCCCTGTGTCCAACGAGGATGGATCCAAGTCTCGTCGGGCGGAGAGCGTCTAGAACGAAGAATGGCTCAGGAATGGACGACCGCAGTCCAGCAGCGGCAAAGTCCTTGTATTGCTTGTCTGGATGATGCGGCAACGGTGCGTCATACGGTTGAGAGTATCTTGCAGCGCCATGGGTATCAGTCGGTGTTGTTAGATCATCCGGTGTCGGCGCTCAGTCGGTTTTTTGAGACCAAGCCGGATCTCATTCTGTGTGATATCACCATGCCTGATCTGGATGGTTACGAGATTTGCGCCATGTTGCGACAATCGACGCTTTTTCGGCAAATACCGATCGTGATGTTGACCGGACGAGATGGTTTCATCGATCGAGTCCGTGCCCAAATGGTCGGGGCGACGGACTATCTGGCTAAGCCTTTTGGGGAGGATGAACTCGTGACGATCGTAGAAAAATATGTAGGTCAGGGCACGGGTCAGGATGTTCAAGACTTTTCTGTTAAGGAAGTCTGATTATTTCTAGGATTGGGGGTACCTTAGTTAATGAAGCTTCGGTAAATCGCCCAAGTTTTAGTTTGGACGATAGGTGCTCGCAATGCTGAGCCAACAGGCAAGTAGAGGGTTATGAGTACAGTTCTGGTCGTTGAAGACAGTGTGACCCAGCGGGAGATGATTACAGACCTACTCAAGGGGAGTGGTTTAACTGTAGCGATCGCAACGGATGGGGTAGAGGCTTTAGAGCACATTGATGGGCATTGTCCAGATTTGGTCGTGCTCGATATTGTAATGCCTCGCATGAACGGGTACGAGGTGTGTCGTCGGATTAAATCTGATCCCAAAACACAGAATGTTCCGGTGGTCATGTGTTCCTCGAAAGGGGAAGAATTCGATCGCTACTGGGGGATGAAGCAAGGTGCGGATGCGTACATTGCGAAACCCTTCCAGCCGACGGAATTGGTTGGAACCGTTAAGCAATTACTGAGAGGCTAGGGGCCTTAACTCTTATGGTGGGAAATCCGGATTTTTTGACGGGACGAGGACAGGATCAAGCGCCTGAATTTCAGGAACTTGAAAGTCCTGAGGGTGAGTTACATCTGCGGTTCTATATTCCGTCAGGCGAGGAATTTGCGTTGCCAGCGACTGGAATCCGCGAGGTGCTCTCTCCCGCGCCCGATCGGATTACCCCTGTCCCCAATGTCTCACCGCTCCTGCTGGGGACGCTGAACGTTCGAGGTCGTGTAGTTTGGGTGGCAGATTTAGGGCAGTTCTTGGGGGATACGGTCCCGCTCAATACCGATCGTCAGGAGGTCTCAGTGATCGCAGTGGAAGATCAAGATATTCTCTTAGGGCTGGCGGTCGATCGAATCGTGGGGATGGATTGGCTTGATATTGAACAAATTCAAACCGCGACCAATGTTCCCGATGGGGTGGCTCCTTTTCTTCGGGGCGAATGGAATCTGGGTGAGCGCGATAATCTTCATCTAAGGTTGCTCGACCAAGTTTCGATTCTTCGATCGGCTCGGTGGGCGGCTTAAGGGCAGATTGGGAATTACGATCGTCCCAGTTTTTGGATTGAGCAAGACGTTAATTTTAGGAAGTTCTTTGAATTAATGTTTCTCTTCTGAAGATCTTCTGTATCCTAAAGTACTCGTGTCGATCGCCCAAACTGTCTGTAGGGGTTTTTTCATCAGGCCAGATTTTCATAATCCAGATACACTGACAGACTGACATCAGATACCCAGTATCGTTCATTCGCGCAGCACCCAGCAAACGGCAGGAGGAGGCACATGGCACGCAGTACGGATTTTGCACAGGACTATCAACAGGCAGAGAAAGCCTATATGCAGG
>JAYUJY010000076.1:0-1858 GCA_043764895.1 Synechococcales cyanobacterium
CGCTTTAACTAGATCCATGTCCGATCGCGTTCCCAATTGCGTTTTCAATTGCCGTAGCGTATGACTCCAGCTTTGCGAATCCACCGCATCAATCCATCCTGTCGGCTCCTTTGAGCCTCGCCGATCGGACTCGCGTGGTAACAACTGAAATTTCCGATCAGCCCAACAAATTCCCTGATTTTGGACAGGATAAATACGTGAACTCATAGCATGAAGGCAAAGTCAGTGGGAATTTCACCGACATCCTCGAATGCGACGGACGATCGCCTGTCCCCATTGCCGGAAGGTACGGTCGCCTTGGCACTGGAGAAGATCGAACGCTAAACTTCACCTCATCTCAAGTTGGACGATGGCAACTCATTCTCAGTTCCGATACTGTCCAACCACTCCGCTACCCGATCGTGTGAAATCCCGTAACCTGTTGCACGGTAACGCGCAATGCGTTGTTAATCCTCTAGCCGCATCTGTTCAGATGTCAACCCGTCCGGAAACCCCATTGCCCCATCCTGAAGTTGGACCACAATCTTTTCCCACAGATCCGCACGGACCATAGCCATTGATTGCCCATCGATCGTTATAAACTGAACTGCTTGAAGTGCATCTGCGACTGTCATAGAGATAGTGCGTGAAAGTTCCAACACTACAGCGCAGATAAGCGATCGATCGTTCCCACTGATAGAAGATTCGATCGACGTTTCTAGGCAGGTGGATGAGTTCCTTCCAAAATCAACAGCCTACGAATATTGGCCACCCCCCGTCGATTGAGTTGCAGCGATTGAACTGTCGCCCGTCCTGTCGAAGTTAGCCCCACGATCGTCAACGCATCCTCACTCCAGTCAAAATGTGCGTCCCAGGGATCTTGTCTAGGATTGAATAAATCAGCCTCAAGTCCACTCTCCGGATCGATCGCCCTTGTCTTCGCATGTTTATACCCATTGCATCCACCACAGGCATGGGCGATATTTTCTGGAGAAGTCGGTCCACCTTTCGACTCTGGCAAAATATGGTCAAAATCGAAAGACTTTAACGAGTAGGCTTCAGGACATTTGCAATATTCACAGAGTCCACCCGATCGCTCAATAATCAAGCGCCTCTGAATAACAGTCAACGATCGCTTAGGCATAACTCGGCGATCGCTTCAAATTCAACTGTTGCATGAGTTCATCCAGTGACACATGACGAAGCTTTGCCAATTGGATTAACTTCTCCAACCGATCGACCTCACATTGTTCCACGACATCCACTAACTGAAGTAATTCCTGATGTTCATCCGATGTTAAAGTTTCGTCGTGCAAGCATTCTCGTAGTTCATCATACCGTTGCTGAATCGCGATGGGAACTCCTTGATAAATTGCTTGGAGCAATGCTGTTTCAGAAGGGAATGTCATCAGATTTTGTCTCAATTGCCGCTTATTTTCCTTCAAAATAAGCGACGTAATCACATCTTCTACTGTTGCATAATGACCTTGGGCAAGCTGCTCATCAATATAAGCTTGAGCCTCGTCTGGTAACGCGATCGTAAGTTGAGTCATCCGATTTTGGTCTCCAGTCGAAACTGTCTCTCATTGTAGCGGGAATAGATGAAAAAAGATTTCAGTCTAACGATCGCTCCCACCCTATACAAGATTCGATCGACGTTTGTTCACGTCACCATTCCTCAACGGTCCAAACATCGATCGCAGTGACCACATCCCACGGGATTCACCGTTGTCATCCCAAAGAACGATTGAATGTAATTCCAACGACATCCCTTGTGATTCAGATACTGTTCCATTTCCGGTTTCTTCGGAATCGCTTTAACTAGATCCATGTCCGATCGCGTTCCCAATTGCGTTTTCAATTGCCGTAGCGTATGACT
>JAYUJY010000077.1:0-1855 GCA_043764895.1 Synechococcales cyanobacterium
AGCACTTTCCCAGTCTTGATATCAATCTGAGTGATAAGCATAGCGATCGCCGACAAAGGGCCTTGGTAGATGCGCCCGACATCGCCCTAATCGTCGAGATAACCCTGTTCAGCGAGAAAGCTAATATCAGCCCCTTCCGCCAAGCGATCGGATACCGAATCAAAGCTAGCCCGCCTTGCCGGACGTCGCGATCGGTCTTGCAATCGGGCTTCTTCGATCAAGCATTCCAACCGATCGAGTTCCGCATCGTAGGGGACCCGATCGGTCGATTTAGGTCCGCCTCCCGGCATGAAGTAAACCAGTGCGGGTGAAGGTTTCATAGACTTATTCCCAGAAATAAGGACTGCGTTCAAAATACAGGGATGTGGAAGACTTAAAGCCCATTATAGAAAAGGGTTCTGGAAATTGGCTAACGATGACCGTTTAAATCTTTAAAACAAGCTGCTGAAATTCTCCTTCCTCAGCAATCAATTTACCAATTCCTAATCCTAATAATCGGATTGATTTCTCTTCTAAATCTAATCCGTCTAGCAATCGTTTTGATGACTCCTGAATCGATCGCACTTCCGTAAAAGCGATCGTCTGCGTCACACTCCGCGTCACCTGGGAATAATCTGCAAATTTCACCTTCAGCGTCAAGGTTTGCCCCGTGGTTTCTGCCTTCTCCAACCGTTCATAGAGATCGATCGCCACCTTTTCCAATGCCATCTCAATCTCACGAAGATCGCTCAAATCTGGGTCATAGGAGGTTTCCACACTGACGGACTTTCGCACCCGATTGGCGACCACAGGCCGATCGTCTTCTCCGCGCGCAATCTGGTAATAAAACCGCCCCACCTTCCCAAACTGTCCCACCAATTCCGCCTGCGATCGCGCCTTCAAATCAGCCCCTGTGAAAATCCCCATGTCATGCAATTTCCCTGCCGTCACCTTGCCAATGCCGTGAAACTTCTCGATCGGCAACGTCTCCACAAAGTCCGCCGCCTGGTGTGGCAGAATCACGGCCATCCCATTGGGTTTGTTGATTCCCGATGCCATCTTGGCTAGGAACTTATTGACCGAGACCCCCGCCGATGCCGTCAGTTGAGTGGTGGCAAAGATATGCGATCGGATTTCCTGGGCAATCTGCTGCGCAGAGGCAATTCCCAACTTATTCTCGGTCACATCCAGATAAGCTTCATCCAGGGCAACGGGTTCTACGCGATCGGCGAACTGACTAAAAATCCCTTGAATTTGGACTGAAATCTGTTTGTAAACCTCAAACCGAGGCGGAACAAAAATTAGATGCGGACATTTATATTTTGCGGTGCGGGACGGGGTTGCAGAATAGACGCCATAAGCACGAGCTTCATAGCTTGCTGCTGCGACGGCACCCCGCTTTTCAGGCGAACCACCGACTGCTACAGGTTTTCCCCGTAGTGCCAGGTTATCCCGCTGCTCGACAGAGGCGTAGAAGGCATCGAGATCGACATGAATGATTTTACGAAGGGCGATCATGGCACTTGAAAAGACGAATGCATGAGATAGAAACGCTATACTAAAGACAAATTGATAGTAGCGTCTCCCGAACTTTTATGTCAGTGCCGACGAATATTGAACAGTCCGTTATCGCTAATTTACGCCTACTGCCCACTGAACGGCAGCAGGATGTTCTGGTGTATATTCATTCACTGCTTCCCCGCGATGCCCAATCAGTCATTCGGGCAGGGATTCTAGAGCAGGTGATTCCAGCCCTTCAGCAAATTCAGAATTTCCACGATGGCTTGCCTTCAGCAGTGTATGCCGATCGGCTTCTGCGATCGACCCACGCCTTATCCACCCAATTCCCAAATACTGCACTTGGTCAAATTCTCCA
>JAYUJY010000078.1:0-6620 GCA_043764895.1 Synechococcales cyanobacterium
GCTATCCATGGAACAGTCTCTTTTGTTGTATGACTGTACTTTAAGCCTTGGATAGCTTTCCTCGCCACTACCCGCCCAAAACTGTCCGGACTGTTGTTACAATAGACCTTCTCTAGAAAATAGAATGGATGCTTTTGTTGTATGTTTTTGTAATGCTTGGGAACAACTTCTTAAAGCATTCCTAATTGAGAAGAAAGGAGAAGATTTTATTTTCAGAAAAAACAGTAGTTCTGGGAGAATTCGAGAAACAATTTCACTTAGAGAATGTTTAAATGCGCTTTATAAAACTGACGACGTTGTCCGTAAAAATATTGAAAAGATAGTATATTATCGTGATCAGGCAGTTCATTTGTTGATGCCAGAAGTGCAGGGAATTATGTCTAGGGTATTTCAATCTGGTGTTTTAAATTATTCTACGGCATTTGAAGAATTTACTGAGCAGGCTTTCATCTCATCAAGTCATGCAGGCATGTTGTCTTTGGTCGGAAATCTTAAGAGTCCTTCTATAGTGGCACTTCAAAATAGCTATGGAAAAGAAATTGGAGAGGAAATATTGAATTTGATTGACGACTTGACTCAAGCGGCTAGAGATGAAGATGATATTCAGTTTGCGATTCCACTTAACGTAAAACTTATTTTCGCAAAAAAAGACGATAAGGGACATATGATTGAATTAGTGTCAGCAGAAGAGGGGATGGCAGGATTAAAGCGAGCGATCATCGTTGAAAAACCAGCAGATCGACAAAAAACTCACCCTCATAAAGAAAGCGATGCTATCAGAGAAATTAACTCTAGGCTCTATCAGAAATATTCTGTAGATGATTTAGAGAATAGGCTAGTAGTAAGGAATAAAAAGACACAGAAATTTGAAATAAATACACATTGTTTTCGCGCTGTGGTGGAAAAACTTAAATGGAAAAATGCCGATAACCTATATCACTATGAGAATAAAGATCCTTCATATCACTATTTTTCAGAATCAGCTATTGAAGAATTCATTAAAAAAATCATGTCAGATACAGAATATTTAAGAAAAGCTAAACAAAGTCTCTCACATTCAAGAAAGAAGAAAAAGTGAAGCTTAGGAATACATCAATCGACTTTATACTTATAATCCCAATATTCTTAAAGTTTAAACCCATAATCTATGAACTATAGCAATTCGACCTCATCTGTGAGACAACTTTTCTTTGAAAGGCTCTCCCAGAAAGAGTCTGATTCTCACGAATCATGTCGGACTGCTATATATTGTAAGATAATTTGAATGATTGCCCTTATCCGTAGTGGAGAAGATCTCTGGTCTATCTCGATCGAACTGTTCTATCGCTAGTTCATTCGCCCAGACGATCGCTTTTTCTCAATTCTCCAACCATCGCCTCTCTAATCCAACCCAAAAACCCTTAACAACGATCGATCGACCTTTTGCAACTCAGATGTCGTCAACTCGCCGCGCACTCGGACCATTCGTTGCCGATAATCGATCGGACGAGTTTGCAAACAATCCGCGATCGATCGCTTACTGAGACCATTCTCAGGAGACGGCTCTAGCGACACATTTGTTCTAATCCGAGCCTTCTTTTCACTCCACTCTGTAATCGGCACCACCTGAATAACAGGAACTCGTGCATTGTAACCATCATTCGTCACCACAATACAAGGACGAATCTTCCCCGTCTCAGACCCTTTCGTCGGCTCCAAATCAATATCAATCACCTGTCCCCGTCGCAGACTCATAACGAATTCCAACCCACAATCGCACTCGCCGTCAGACCTTGCAACTCTAAATCTTCCGCATAAATTTCTGCATATAGTTGAGCAGACTCATCGAGATCGTCAAACCCATCCGAAATTTTAATCAAGGCTTTCGCACTTCCAAATGTTGGCTTCAGGAGCATTATCGCCACGATCGTTCCATCATGGCGTGCGATCGTCACCTCTTCACCGCTCACCGCTGCATCAACTAGCTCTGGCAGACGGCTCTGGGCATCCTGTAACGTAAGGGTTTGCATAAAACTATTGATAAAAGATTTCCTTATTATAACTCAAGCCCAAAAACCCTTTCACAGATCGACTTCTTCCGCCGCTAGTTCATTCGCCAAGACGATCGCTTTTTCCCAATTCTCCAACTATCTCCTAATCTAGTCCAAACATCCGTAACAAAGATTCTCCGAGGGAAAGGCTTCTGCTCACGTTTTTGTTGCGGGGACGATCGCGCTTCACGTATTTTGTGTGAGCCAATTGCCCTGCTGTTGACCGATCGAAATGCCTTCTTGTTTTCCGCGTTCTTCTGTTGCTGCTTCCCAGTCTAGAAATGCTTGCGAAAATTCTATGATAATTTTCTGCCCTAGAAAATCATCAATTTCGTCTGACTCAATTTTAACCACGATCGATCACGTCTTGAAAAAGCGATCGATCGACGGAGAAATAATTTTGCATTGACAATCAACATAGTCAAAATCAACCATTTCTTCTTACTCTTCAAACTGCCACATATCTTTCATAAAGGCTTCATCGAGCACCTTCTTTGGACGCATAACTAATATTACTCGACCCAAAATCTGCATCGTAGAGCTTTCATTTAACCACTGAAGTTCCAGTTGATCGTTCTCGTTCGCCACTACGAAATAGGTGTCTTCTTTCCAAGTGCGTTCAGCTCGATCGACGATCACCAGCACTTGCTCCGAATCTCCAGGTAATCGAGTCGGCAAGTCTTCACTCTGGGCAAAAAAGGCGATCGGATCAGACGTATTCCGAATGATCTGATATCCCGGAACCGCGACATAAGCTCCTGTCCCCGAAAATCGAACCAACCCAAACGGCTCTTCCGTGTCGTACAAAGGCACCGCTTGCAAGTCAGCTTTCGTCAGCGGCAAAGAGCCAATCACAGGCAACACACTGGGCAAATCTTCATCGGACTCGATTCGATACACGGGCATCCGAGGCGCTAGTTTTTCAGGGGTGCTCGTCGTGAAGTCCAGCAACAATGCCTCGATTTGTTTGCGGGCTATTTCCGTCTGGGCATACTTTAGCCCTCGCGCAATTAACAGCGATCGCGCATGTAAATCCGTGGTTTGTTTGGCCGCGCGCCATGCAAAATACGCCAAGATGTCGCCCGGAGCGCTAGAAAATTCGGTTGCGGGCTGGCTGATGCGCGAGAAGTCCTTCATCGCTTTGCCGACTTCCTTAGCTTCGTCTCGGTCCATCTTCCGATCGGCAGCAAAGTCAGCAGCAGCAGCACGTTCGACGGGAGAGAGCGATCGAAACTCGTACAGGACGTCTGAGGCTTTGCGATTGAAGAGTTCTACGGTTTCGGGTTTGACCCCGATGGCAATCATTGATTTGTACACCTGCACGGCCACCATAATCTGATTCTGCTGAATTCCCTCAAACCCAGTGGCCTCGAAGATTTGCTGGTCGGTGTAGCCTGCTTTTTGTAAGACGACGCAAGCTTCAGCCCACTCGACCCAGGTGCCCATCTTGCGGCGCATTGAGAGCAGGAGTTGGTCGATTTCTTCTTTCGTAGGAGCAGCAGGGGTTACGTCAGTCATGGGATGGGCACGGCAGAATTCATGAACTGTAATATCTTAAGGCTTGACGGGAATTATGTTCTTAAGGCATTATTAAAGATGACATACGGGGTTATAGCTCAGTTGGTAGAGCGCTGCGATGGCATTGCAGAGGTCAGCGGTTCGAGACCGCTTAACTCCATAGTTGGTAGGAATAGGATTTCGATCGGCGATCGGGATTTATGATTTGATTAACTCGAAATGTTCCCGTAATAATTCATGAATGAATCGGTAACGTCCACCGACGCGTTGTAACAACCGTAAATCGTGCGCATATTCTAGAAATTGTGCGTAGTTCCAGGGAATCATGCCCCGACGCCAGAGCAAAATGCGCAAGACCCCATGCTGAATGCAAGGGATGCCTCCAGAAAATAATCCAGATAATAATCCTCCTCCAATTCCAATCCAAAAGGCAAGTCGCCAACTCAGCGATCCCAATGGAATGAGCAGTCCAATGCCTGCAACGAGCATCGCCATGGGAGTCGCTAGAAGGGTGACGGCGATCGCATTTTGCACGGATTCCCAAATGCCCTGATTCGGTTCAGTGCTGCCCCGGACCCCCGCCTGAAGCCCAGAGACGATTCCCATGAAGCAGCCATAGCTAATCCATAGTGCCAGTCCCCACCGCAATCCTAACCAAAACCCACCGACGAGCCAGTCGTACAAAAACACCACAAATCCCAATACAAATCCCAAGGTCAGTCCCGCGATCAATCCTGTTTTTGCACGGTCCCAGGACCAGCCTAGGCGGACAGGCTCGATTTCTTCGTTGTCGAGGAGATTTAAAATAGTTTGCAGGAATGGAAGATGGAGTAGGGGAATTTTTTGAAGTTCATCGCTCAAAGCCTCTCGGCTATAGACGCCGTAGAAAAATCCGCCCGCTAGCCCGACGATCGTCATGAAGATCTGGAACTCTGCCGCCACTTGCCCAAAGACCACCCATCCTACCCCACCTGAAAAAACCGAAATCACCCCGCCGCACATCAACCGATACAGCACCCGATCGCGATCGCTCGGTAGAGATTTGGGCTGAATCCGTTCGATTAGAAGTTCGGTTTTGCTTTGGAGTTTGAGCTGACGGGCGAGGCAGTGGAGATAGTGCATCACTTGAGGGCGAGTCGGAGTACGATCGCTTTTACGAGTGCTTTTTTTACGATCGCTTTTTTGTGCGCTGTTGCGACGTGTAAAGGCATAGTCAATGTAGAGATCCAATAGCTCCTCGCTGGTGCGAATTTGGCGATCCTGATACACCGTGACCATCATGGTTAAGAGCAGCGGCGATCGGGCCAACGTCCGCAATGCAGGCTGATGCTCAATGTTTCCCCAGAAAGGCGATCGACCGACGTCTTCAAGATAGCGCTGGATTTGGCCGTCGGATAGGGGTTTCAAATAAATCGCGCCATTCAACTGCGACAGTCGCTCCTGACCTGCCTCGTACTCTTCGCTCCGACAGCACACCACGCAGCGCGGATAGCCCGTTTCGGCCAAAAACTGATTGATTCCAACGATCGCCTGTTCCTGTCGGGTCAGACCCAATTCATTCAACCCATCTAGGAGCAATACCAACTGCTCATCCCGAAGCCACGCATGGGTCGTCGTCGCATCCACGTTGTACAGACGCTTCAACCGTGCGGTAATCCAGCTCTCTATCGGACCTTCAGTCCAGGTCGATAGCTCCAGCAGCACTGGAATCGGCTCCAATGGATTGAGGGTTGCTTGGGTAGTCAGCGCAGTGGCAAATTTCAGTAGTTCTGTGGTTTTACCCGATCCTGGGTTGCCGAGAATCAGCAGCTTTCCATTGATCTCAACTTGATTGTACACGTCTAGAAGTGACTGCTGCACCGGAACGGCCACGCCGCTTGTATGTCCAGCGATCGTCAAGGTGCGATCGACGGTTTCTGGTTCGGGTGCGAGAAGAAGCGGTTCAGGTCGTCCGATGGCATTCCCCTGCACCTGAAACCCCATGTCCACCATCACTAAGTTATGCAGCGAGTCTTGGCGGCGGCGGGCATACTCACTCATCACGATGCGCAACAACCGAGTTCGGGCGTCTTGGGTGTCGATCGGTGCGGCGAGGGTTGAAGTTGCAGGCTTGAGCAGATCGCGGACCTTTTGGACGGTCTCTAAAAATTTTTGAATAATTTCGAGTTTGGTCGTCATGACGCTCAAAGTGGCGATCGAAAAGGTCGCGATCGCCCCCGCCACTTTAAACAGAGGACTCTGTGTAAATGTCATCCAAGCGGTATGGAGTGTCGCATTCAGCGCAGTAATATCAAATCCACCTAAGTCCATAAGAATCCTAAACCCGTATTTATACTGATTGAGCTAGCCTATAGGGCTATTCTACAAGCGGAGTTATGTAGGATTCCAGGAAAAAAAGAATCTATACCCAGTTTGACAATTAGATACAAGAAGAATAGGGATTTTTCGTAAGTTTGATTGCTACGCTGATTTCTTTGCCAAGTTCAGGTTTTTCGCGTCGGTAAACGCAATGATGGAGAAGTCTATCGAAACTTGTAAAGGTGGACGGATCGATCGCCACTACCGCTGCGATCGCTATAATTGGATCTCAGTCAGCAAGGCTTCCAATTCTATGGTTTATCCTCTCCAAGACCGCTACATTAGCCTCCTCACCGACTTTGGCTTCAAACGCATCTTCGGCACTGAACCCAATAAGCGTTTGCTGATCGACTTCCTCAATACGCTCCTGCCCGCCCATCATCATATCCAAGATCTCACCTTCAAAAACACCGAACAGCTTGGTAGCAAGACGATCGACCGTAAAGCCATCTTTGACATCTATTGCCAAGCCCAAAACGGCGAACGCTTCATCGTCGAAATCCAAAAAGCCAAACAAAATTTCTTTAAAGACCGCAGCATCTACTACGCCACCTTCCCCATTCAAGAACAAGCCCTCAAAGGAGAATGGGACTTTGAACTCAGCGCGGTCTACACCGTCGGAGTTCTCGACTTCATTTTTGACGATCACAAAACCGATGACACCTTTCTGCATGTGGTCGAACTGAAAAATCAACGCTGCGAAGTCTTCTACAA
>JAYUJY010000079.1:0-33464 GCA_043764895.1 Synechococcales cyanobacterium
ACCTTTTTTGATCCCGTTCTTACGGATATGACTCGATTCACATTCAGGGCATTTCATCAGGATTCACCTTAACTCATACACTAATTATGCAACGCCAGATTTTGCAACAGGGACTGCGATCGCCTGAACATCTGTCTTTCGTCGAAAAACTCGCCGCTTAAGTAGTCGGCAGGTTGTCAGGATCGACGCCGATCGATCGTAAGTAATCCGACAGTTGATCGGCACGTTGTTGTTCAGCCTTCGCTCGACGTTGTTCCTGGCGGAGTTGATAGCGATCGATTGCAGACTGTCGGTGAAGATCGTCGGGCGTCGGATAGGCGATTCCAGTTTCGTCAAACCAGCACAAGATTTCTTGCTGAATTCCGCCCACGAGACTCTGAGTCCGACCTAAACCTAGCCCAATCTCTGGCATCCAATACGGTTCGCCAATCTGAAGTTGATAGACCCCATCAATAAGCTTATACACTTCAAAGGGATGATGCCGATCGCGCTTCCAAAATTCAGGGTTGTAAATGATGTAGTACAGAACCCCTAATTTTGTATAAATCTCAAACTTTGTGTCATACTCACCGCCCGGTTTGTGTGAAACCATTTCTAAGACAAGGGTCGGGACAACATCATTTTCCTCCCAGGTAGCATAGCTGCGACGAGACTTGCCCCCTTTCTTGCGCTCCACACCCAAGCTGAGAAAGGCATCGGGCACGATCGGAATCTGAGGACTGACACCCGTCGTGTGGTACACCGCCATATCAACCCCAAAGTACCAATCCATCCGATCGGCTCGGAGGACGATCAACATAAAAAGGAGTAAATTCGGTAGTAAATTTTGGTCTTCGTTATCCACAGGAATATCGTCTGAACAGGGCAATTCTTCGGTCGATGGGAGATTTAAGGCTTCAATTGAGGGAATGCACAATGGACGCAATGGACGATCGGAGGAAATCATGGCTTTTGTCTCCCAAAGTACGACCAGCTTCAATTATTATAACTAACTTTAAATTCAGTCTAATTCCGGTTCAAGCCATTCTGCAACCCGGAGTTTGGCCGATCGCGATCGCGGGTTTAAATCAACTTCGTCGTCTTGAGGAATAATCGGTTTCTTCGTCAACACCCTTAACCCTTCAAACTCGCGCAGCCGATGCTTGACGATGCGGTCTTCGAGACTGTGGAACGTGATGATCGCAATGCGTCCGCCGGGATTGAGCCAGGTTGGGGCGTGGTCGATCAGTTTTTCTAAGACGTCCAGTTCCTGATTGACCGCAATCCGCAACGCCTGAAACACGCGAGTTGCCGGATGAATTCGACCATGCCGCGCTTTAGGGGGGAAACAGCCTGCAATGACATAGGCCAACTCCGTTGTGGTTTTAAGCGGGCGACGATCGACGATTTGCCGCGCAATCTTTCGGGATAATCGTTCTTCACCGTATTTGTAAAAAATATCGGCCAGCTCTTTTTCGTCCCAAGTATTAATAATCTGAGCCGCATCCAGCCCCTGCCGCTGATCCATCCGCATATCCAACGCCGCCTCCGATCGAAAACTAAAGCCCCGCGCTGCAATATCAAACTGCGCCGAACTCACGCCGAGATCCGCGAGGATGCCATCAAATTTTTGCTTCTTGGGGTCAAATTTCGCGAAGTTCGATCGATGAATGGTCACCTGAGATTCAAAACCTTTTAGATGTTCAGTGGCCGCAGCGATCGCCATTTCGTCTTGGTCCACGGCCACCAACGTCACGTCTATTGCCGCCTCTAAAATCAGCCGACTGTGACCACCGCCGCCGAGGGTCAGATCCAGGTACGTGCCGCCTGGTCTCACCTGCAACTGCTCCACAACTTCTCGGTGCAACACCGGAACATGAACAAAAGGCTGCGTGGCCTCGGTGATTTCAATATCGGTGATTTCAACATCGGTCATTACAATACGCCCTTAGAACTAGGAATCTCGTGGGCACGGCGGGGGTCCACTTCCGTCGCCATCCGCATGGCTCGGGCAAACGCTTTGAACGTCGCTTCAATGATGTGGTGAGAATTGATGCCATCGAGCTGCCGAATATGCAGCGTCATCTGCGCATGATTAATCACCGCCACAAAGAATTCTCGAACTAACTGAGTGTCGTAGGTTCCCACTCGCTGCGTCGGCATCACCAGCCCATAGCTCAAGTGCGGACGCCCCGAAAAATCCAGCGCCACCTGCACCAACGCCTCATCCAGCGGCGCAACAAAATGCCCAAACCGGACAATACCCTTTCGATCGCCCAGCGCCTTCGCCAAAGCCATCCCCAAGGTAATTCCCACATCTTCATTAGTATGGTGATCGTCAATTTCAAGATCGCCTATTGCCCGAATTTCCAGGTCAAACAGTCCGTGGGACGCGATTTGATGCAGCATGTGGTCTAAAAACGGAATCCCCGTCTTCACGTCACATTTTCCGGTGCCATCAAGCGCTATTGTGACCGTCACCTCAGTTTCACCTGTCTTTCTATAAACGGTTGCGGTGCGAGTTTCGGTGCGATCGGACTGCGATTTAGACATACGGCAAGGACAAACCCAAAAATAACAACTTGATCACTCATCATAATCGGAATGAAGAACCAAGAAAAATCCAATAGCCTATTCTCAATTCTTCATTCTCAATTCTCAATTCCAACTACCCTTCAACGCGCGTATCGGTCATCCCCATAATCTCATAGCCCCCATCGACATAGAGCACCTGCCCTGTCATGCCGCTCGCCAAATCACTCGCAAGAAACGCCGCCGTGTTGCCGACTTCCTTCTGATTCACGGTGCGGCGCAGGGGAGACGTTTCTTCCACATGCTTCATCATGTCGCGGATGCCACCCACGGCTGAGGAGGCTAGGGTGCGGATGGGTCCGGCTGAGATGGCATTGACCCGCACGCCCAAGGGACCCATTTCGTAGGCTAGGTAGCGAACATTCATCTCTAGAGCAGCTTTCGCAATGCCCATGACGTTGTAGTTGGGAATGACCTTGACGCCGCCGAGGTAGGTCATGGTGATGATGCTACCGCCTTCGGTGAAGAGAGGCTTCGCGGCTCCGGCCATAAGAATCAGCGAGTAGGCACTGACGTCCATAGCTAAGGCAAATCCTGACCTAGAAGTCGCACTGAAGTCACCTTTCAGGTCATCCCGGCTTGCAAAGGCGAGACAGTGAACCAAGATGTCGAGCTTGCCCCACTTTTCACCCACCGTTTTGAAGGTTTCTTGGACCTGTTCGTCGTTTTGGACGTTGCAGGGGACAAACAGGCTGGGACTCAGGGAGGCCGTCAGGTCACGCACCTTGCGTTCCATTTTGCCCGTTTCGTCGGGAAGATACGTGACGCCGATGTTGGCCCCTGCGGCATGAAGCTGCTGAGCAATCCCCCATGCGATCGACTTATCGTTGGCAATACCCGTAACTAAAGCGTTTTTTCCGGAAAGATTCAACATATCAGATCGTCAAGAATGGTGGGACTGCTCTGACGGTCCGATCTAGAAGGATCTGATCCATAGAGCATTTATGAGAATACTCAAAGATGGACAGTGTGGGAATAGGGCAACGAAGAGATTGTTACATCCTACGTAGATTTGAGACGGGTCTGAGACAAGCCAAACCTGCTGGATAGGGACTCTTCTCCAACCTTCCTTGAAACCACCCTCAAAAATTAGGCGAATTGAACGATGGCAACTAGCGTGACTCTAACGTCAAGTAAGCAATTTTGCGATACCTGTTCCTAAAGATATAAAACAGAATCTGCTATGTTACAGATTGATGATAAAACCTGTCGGGCGCACAACTTCAAGAAATCTTTATCATTAGATGATATTTAGATTTTCTTTTCTTTGCTCAGGTGTTTCTGTAGTTCCGGCTACAGTCAAACTCTCGTCCAGTGGGGTTTAGTAACTTCATGTCACGAATCGCTTACATTTCAAACCTTTAGTACAATCTAATCAGTCAAAAGGAGTATATTTGCCAATATCTAAATTCTTAACGTTCTAAATGTCCTCATAGTCTTATCACTTAAACGTCAGCCAGGATCGTGCTAATGGTTACTCTTCTTGAAAAGCCTCTAACCGTCATGTTTCGCCAAATGAGCGGCGCTGCCTACCCTCCGGTCGTGGAGACCTTTGAGCGAGGCAAGACCATTTTCTTTCCCGGCGACCCGGCGGAACGGGTTTATTTTCTCCAAAAAGGAGCTGTTAAGCTGTCGCGCGTGTATGAGCAAGGTGAAGAAATTACGGTGGCGCTCCTGAGAGAAAATAGCGTCTTCGGCGTGTTGTCTCTTATTACCGGACAAAAATCCGACAGGTTTTATCATGCGGTCGCGTTTACCACAGTGGAGCTGCTGTCAGTGCCGATTGAGCAGGTCGAAAAGGCCCTCAAGGAAAACCCTGAACTCTCCATGTGGATGCTAAAGGGTCTCGCAACGCGCATTCTCCAGACCGAAATGATGATTGAAACCTTGGCCCATCGAGATATGGGATCGCGCCTAGTCAGCTTTTTATTGATTTTGTGTCGGGATTTTGGCGTGCCCGAAGCTGGGGGGATGACCATTGACCTTAAGCTTTCCCACCAGGCGATCGCAGAGGCGATCGGTTCGACGCGGGTCACGGTGACTCGACTGCTCGGTGACTTGCGCCAAGAGAACATGATTTCGATCAACAAAAAGCGGATCACGGTTCACAACCCCACAACCTTGAGTCAGCAATTTACCTAGAAATGGATTGCGGGGCCGAAAACCCACCGTCCAACAGTGAAACTTGCGTCTAGACTAGAACACTAGCGTTGAAAATCAACGGCTATATCGTGATGGGTGGAGTCGGCGCAATGGCGGACGGTGGAATAATTTTGATTTTGGTGGTGCTAATTCTGGGGGGCTTAATTGCGACCCTAGGCGATCGCATTGGCACTAAAGTCGGTAAAGCACGCTTAAGCCTGTTCAATCTCCGTCCCCGCAAAACGGCGGTCTTGGTGACGGTGTTTACGGGGGTGATGATTTCGGCTTCGACGCTGGGGATTTTGTTGCTGGCGAGCCAGGGATTCCGAGATATGTTGCTAAGGTTTGACACGATTCGATCGTCCCTCGATCGGACCAAAAAAGATCTCGATCTCGCCAATGGTGAAATTAAAACCCGAGGCCAAGAGAAAGAATCCATTGAAGCTGAACTCACCCAGGCCCGCACCAAAAGCCGCCAAGTTCAAAACACCCTCAACCGCATCAACGCCTCGCTCAAAACCGCCGTGGCCCGTCAGCAAGAAACCGAATCGCGTCGTCAAGTCGTTGAACGTCAGGCTGTGACACTGCGATCGTCGATTCTCTCGCTTCAGCAAGAACAACAGGTCTTAACGCAGTCGCGCGATGAGGTGCGGGTCCAAATTGCCCAACGAGACCAAGAACTCGCGGCGCGATCGGGAGAAGTGGCAGCGCGCGATCGTGAAATCCAATCCCGCAAAGTCACGATTGCTGAACGGGAAAAAAGTTTGCAACTGCTCAATCAAGAGCAGAATCGATTGCTTCAGGAGTCCTACGGCTTTCGGGGGACCATTGAAGCCTTAAAGCGAGAACAGGCGTCTCTGGTGGACGAAAATACCAAGGTTCGGACCAAACTACCCGCGATTCCCATCAGCAAAATTTTGTCCTATGAACTCGTCGAAACCCGGATTCAGGATCCCCAAAGCGCTGAATTGACGATCGCCAAGCTCATCCAAAACGCAAACGCCACGGCTTTTAGAGAACTCTATCCGGGATTCCCAAATAACCGACTTATTATCAATGCCACCCAAGATTCGACTGGATCGAAAAGCTTAGTAAAGCAGATGATTGCCATGCAAGAACCCTATGTGATTCAAATGCGATCGGCGGCCAATTATTACTCAGACGAATATTACTCAACGACGACTCGGCTTCTTGATGTGGAGGTGACGCTGGCAAGGCGCTTGCAATTGTTTAGGGCGGGTGAGGTGCTGGCGGCCTTAAGGCTTGATCCGAGGCAATTGTCTCTGACTCAAATTCGAGATGCGATCAATCAGTTGATCCCGCTGTCAGTGACTCGTCTGAATCAGGGAAATCCGGCGAATGGGGGGAAATGGCTGGCCGATGTGGGGAATGAAGGGGTGGATGTCAGTCGGATTCCGCCTTTGCGTAATCTGGCGGAACAAATTAAAGAACGATCGGAGGTGATTGAAATTCGAGCGCTGACGACGGAGGATGTGTATTCGGAGACGCCACGTATCCCGTTGGCCTTGGTCTTTCTCCAGCGAGAGGGGGTGATTCTCGATACTCGAACGCTCAATAGTCCGCCGATTCAGCTTCAGCCCGTTCAACCTTAAGTTTGCGAGATGTTGCGATGTTGTATGTCGGGTTTGACCCTGGTAAAGATAAATGTGGCATGGCGATCGTGCAGGAAGATGGCACGCCATTGCGTCATGAAGTCGTTGCGTCAGTGCTGGCTATTGAGACGCTGGTGTCTTGGTGCAAGGGGTTTGAGATTGAGGCGCTCATTCTTGGAGATCAGACGGGATCGAAGCAGTGGCGATCGCGGATTCAGACGGTTTTGCCGGAGCTACGGGTTGAATCTATTGATGAGCGCTTTAGTAGTCAGGAGGCACGCGATCGGTTTTGGGATATGTATCCGGCGAAGGGGTTCGATCGGCTGGTGCCTCGGGGGATGCGGGTTCCGCCAAGGGCGATTGATGATGTGGTGGCGATTATTTTGGTGGAACGGTTTTTGGGGTGATTTAATTTATAATTCGGCGCGGATGGTGAATGAATAATCGCCGCCCGGTTCGAGTTGGTAATCTTGGGCTTCTAAGAAGCGGCCAAGGGGTTCTTGAATGAGGGCGCGGCCTAAGGATGGCTCGATCGCTAAATAACCCTGGCGAAAATTCCAGATGAAGCTCCAAGTATACGGATGCGCCAACACTTCACCTTCTAGTCGCCCGGTCTGCCACGACTGCCGAAGCACTCGGACATTTGCAATGGTCTTCGGCAATCGTGCCATATCAATTCCACTCTCTCTATTCACAATTCTTCATTCACAATTCTTCATTCTCCCGCCACTCGATTGTTAAACAGGTTCATCGCCTTTTCAACCCCCTCGCGCAAACTGACTTCGATCGCACTGACCGAAAGTTGGGTCACTTCGGTGATCAAAGCCTTCTCCGCTGGCGCAAAACTCCCAAGGACATGGGCTATTGCATCTTGATTCTTTGACCCGATGCCGACGCGAAGACGCGGAAAATTCTGAGTCCCTAAATGAGAAATGGCCGACTTCATGCCGTTTTGACCGCCTGCTGAACCCGAGAGCCGCATTCGTAATCTCCCCACAGGCAAATCCATATCGTCATAAATCACTAAAACACCTGCCGCACTGATTTTGTACCAATCCAGTACGGCCCGAATCGATTGCCCCGAGTTGTTCATGTACGTCGTGGGTTTCAATAGCCGCAACTTGCGCCCCGCGATCGAACCTTCTCCAAACTGTCCCTGAAATTTTTTCGTTTCTGCTAAAGGTATCTGCCACGATCGAGCCAACTCGTCCAGCACCACAAATCCAATGTTGTGGCGAGTTCCATCATATTTTGAACCTGGATTTCCTAGCCCAACGATTAACTGAGGCAGGATCAAAGGGGCCGGAGTTGGGTTCGAGTTCGCGGCAGTTGTAGATTGAGTCATGGGGCCAATAGAATGATATTTAGACTGATTTTTCAGCGTGTTCAGCCGAATCATGTTCAGCCGAAACAACGCGATCGGCAGGTTCAGTAGCAGGCTCGACCAGCGTCGTCTCTGCAATGGGAATGTCGCTCGCGGGAGCAAGACTTGGCGGCGCTTCTAATTTCGCCGTCATCGTGGATGAGACGGTCTCTTCAAGGGCTTCGGCTTCACGCTTAAACTCACTTTCAAATTCCTTCGATGCCTCTTGAAATCCTCGAATCGTCTTCCCCAGCGTCTTGCCAATTTCCGGTAGCTTTTTCGGGCCAAAGACTAGCAGCGCCAAAATAAAAATCAGCGCCATCTCTGGCAGACCAATGCCAAATACATTCATCGGACAACTCCTACTTACGTGCAAAAAACCCCGGTTGGACCGGGGCAAAACCTAGAATTACGTCATGCAATTAATTGCCGAGGCTCTTCCAACCCACTGAAAAATCAGTCAAGATCAGCGAGTTATTATAAATCTGCAAAATAATGAGCAGAAAAACCAAAAACAACGCCATGAAAATCCCCATCACCGGAGTGGTGCCCCAACCAGGGACCACTTTGCCGTATTCCGAATTGAGGGGGCGCAGAATGTCTCCCAACCGAGTCCGCTGTGCCATAACCTTACCTACGTAAAATACTTGTAATAGACCTTGTTAAGCCTGCGTTACATTATAGTGGAAAGGTACTCATAATCCGAGCATCATTATGGAACCTGCAATGGCTCTTAACATTTCGATTTGTGTGGCCCTCGTTGGGTTAGCTGGATTCTCCGTTTATACCGCATTTGGCCCTCCAGCAAAGGAACTCAGCGATCCTTTTGAAGATCACGAAGACTAAGCACTCATCCCAACCTATCCCAACCAGAAGGTCGATCGATCGACCTTCTGGTTCAAAACCGGATTAAAACCGGATTAATAAATTCTGGAAAACTTGTCTCGGATCCTGAACTGCCTTTATGAAATAATCAGCCGATTGGCGGAGGTTTTTCTGCCTAGAAACGATGGAAAAAACTGTCTTCATTCGTTAAGCTATTGAGCTGTCTAGAGCACGATCGCGCCACCCAATCATCATGTTTTTGATCTTCTATCTTTAGAAGGATTGATTGATAAAACGGGGATCGTTTTAATAGGGAGGGGTAGGCTTAATTTTTTGTAACACGTCTAGAAAGACGTTCAGAAAATATTAAGTCTAGGGTGCAGCTAACATTCGTATTAATTCATAGCCATGACTTTATCGATCGTATCTTCTCTGGCTCCGTTTTCTGTCATGGAGTCGCCGCCGTGGTTCCAAGGTCTTGGAATCCCGCCAGAGCGCGTGGGTTCAGACGGACAATATGATCATGCAGGACTTGCCAATCGGGTCAGACTTGCCCTTAGGACTGAATGGGCTTCTGGCGTGGAAGGTCTTCGAGTCTCCCAGCGCGGACAGGTTGTTATTCTGTCGGGTCAAGTGGAAAGTCTAGAACTCCTGCAAAAAATGATTGACCGATCGCTTCAAATTGAAGGGGCTGCGTTTGTAGAGTACACCGGAGTGCGATTTTCTCTAGCCCATTGCGCGATCGAATCGGCTTAATAATGGCTCAACATTAATGAGAAACTTAGAAAATTAATGAGTTAAAAAACAATTAGTGACCTGGGACCGGATGCTGCCCATAGGTCGGTGTGACGGACCACCATTCGGGACGTGCCGATCGAGCGTAAGCCTGATGGGCGATCGTCAAGACTGCCTGGACAAAGTTTCCCTGCTGAACAGGTGCGTCTATTAAGACCAGTGGCGTCAGTGGATTGGCTTGAATGCGTTGCACCTCTTGATCCCAGATTTCACGCTTCAGGACGCGATCGGTGTCCTCCGTCCAATTAAAAGGTGCCACATACAGTCCGCCATGGACTTCTCCTCGCTGAGCCGCCAGTTGGACGGCGACCATTGAGCTGAGGTGAGGGTCGGAGGTAGCTGCTATTGCCCCTAAGCTGGAAACGCCAAATAGGGGAATTTTCATCTGTTGAGCGATCGTTCGGGCCACGGTCATTCCCATGCGAGTTCCAGTGAAGCTTCCCGGTCCTTTTGCTATGGCGATAAAGGCAAACTCTTGAAACGAATAAGGCGCAACAAATTCAGATAAGGTCTCGTGAAAATAGGTCGTCAAATCGCGTCCAAAATCCCAGACTTGGTGATGACTAGACTCTAGAGTCCCTAGGGCCAGTCCAAGATCTGGGCTACTAGTATGAATGGCAAGTCCGATCGGGGCGTTCATAACGAATTGGACAATGTAGATTGCGGAAATCGGTTCAAATACCCTACCACTAAATCTCTACCGCTAAACCCTGACTGCTTCACAACGGCAGTACGCATATATCCATGCACGATGATTAACGAGTAGTCTGCGACTTAAGTAATCCAGCGACTTAACTCCCGACTAACAAAACACTCTCATCGCCCTGCACTGCCTAGCAAATACAGGCTTAAAATCGTCCCAGCATTCCACAAACTATGGAGCAAGATAGAGGCGAGAAGATTCTGTGTGCGCGCGTAGACGAAACCTAACACAATCCCTAACACCGTTAACGGCAACACTTCAGACAAGCTCAAATGCACTAAAGCAAAAATAAACCCACTCAGCAACACCGAATTCCACGTCGAAAAATACCGCGATAAAGATGGCAGTAAAAAACCTCTAAACAGCATCTCCTCAAACACCGGAGCCGCGATCGCTGTCGTCACCAAAAACAATGCCAACGCCACTGGACTCCGACCTTCCAACACAATGGGTAGCAGCGGATTACTGCCACCTTGACCGTGCCAAATTTGGCTATTGAGCACACTCACGCCCAGCACCAGCGGAAACGCCGCTAAATATCCACCAAAGCCCCAGGGAAACCACGCGCCCGATATGGCTACTCGAAACCAATTTTTCTCGATCGGCAGATACTTTTTGATCGTGAAGTACAACACTGAAAGCGATCCTGCGGCCAACGCAACGTAACTGCTTAAAATTAGGATTCCTTTATAGACATCATCCGTCAGTAGAAACTCAGTCTGCAATGCAATGGCTAATGTTCTGAGCAACGGTGCGATGAAGATTCCTACCACAATCTGGCCCACCAAGAAGAACCCCGCCACCATTACGAGCCACGTATCTTCCCAATCCCACGGTACTGTCCACTGGTTTTGATTCAGATTCCCGAGCCATGACTCCTCACGTTTCCACGCAAACTGCCCCAGCGTTCCTAAGATCAATACCAGTCCTGCTCCTAACGACGCCGTGGTCGTGATACCACTAATGCCTAATTTCGTGAGCACAGACTCTGCGGTCACCCGTTCTTTTCGTTGCAATTCAGTCCGATCGCCTATGCGGTCTTGAACTTCATAAAGGCGATCGATCGATTGGTATTCATACCATCCATCTAGCGACTTCACAAGCGTTGGTTCAGCGTCCGCCAAAACACGGGGCGGATCGTTCCATAATCCATTGAGAACGGTTGCGGCTTGACGGGTTTGACTAGAAGTTTGGGCGGTGGTGGTGAGGGCGGTCCAGGACTGCTGGGCGGCTTCAAGTTTGCCGCTTTGGACTTGGAGCAGGCCAAGACGCAGCGTTAATTCTTCAAGATTTTTTTGTTGGGCGTTGCGATCGCCGGGTTTGATTTCAGGCGCGGCTAACGTGGCCTGAACCTGCCTTTGGGCAGCTTGGTATTCGGTGAGGGCCGCGCTGACGGGTGATGTGGAGTCCTCCATCATTTTTTTGAGCTGCTGACTGGTCTCATCCGTCCCTTTAAATTCTGAAAGATGCAGTTTTAAATCAGACTCATATAGCGCAAGACGACCTTGAAACTGAGGTTTGCTAAAGCTTTCGACCAAATCGGTGCCCAGAAACAGCAGTGCGATCGCTGTGATACCGATCAAAAAAATTCGTTTTAAAGTCATGTCTTTGGGAATTTAGAGTTGAGAAGTTAGAAGTGAGAATTAAGAGTTCTAGTAGGTGCGGATGGAGTCTAGGGTTAGGGCAAACTGACCCGCTGTAAAGCTCGGGTTGAGCTGTCCGTCGTATTCAAATTTACTGAGCATGAGTTGCAGCGATCGGAGGTTTCTAACGTCAATAGGGGGCGCGTTGGGAACCGTTTTAGCCCGCATCACCGCTACCATTTCAAGAAATGGAATCCGAACGTTCATCCATTCATTCTTCGTCGTGTTGAAGGAGTAGGCATAGGCAAGAGTGTCCCAGCCATCACTACTGCGAGCGAGAAACTTATAGCGATTGCCATCGCCTTTGAGCTTAATTTCCAATCCAGTATGCGCAGACAAGTCGAGTGGAACCTGAAAATTTCGCGTTCGCACGGACACAAATCCCCCAGACTGCTCGGTCGAGACAAGCCCCGTAAACAGCGCACCCTCCACGCACTTAATCAGCCCGCTCTCACTTACGCCGCCCATCACCACATCATCCACGGCACCCCACGTTTGAGACAGATCCGTAATGCTGCGAAAATCAAATAACACGGTTTCTCCTTGATTGTTGATGATCATCTGGGGTTGGGGCGGGGGCGGGGTGGGTTGAAACATACGCTTAAGGTCACTCACGATCGGAATCACTTCAAAATAGGATAACGTCTTTGCCAATTGATTAAAGTTCCAAGCCATGGTGAGGTTCCTCAATTCAGAATAGGTGCGGTTTTAGTAATCTCACAGCCTCAACAAAAATCCCTCATCTTTCAACGAGGGACGTTTGCCGCTATAGGGGCGGAGTTTTCAAGATGCGCCAACCGATCGTACAGACGATCGCAACTCCAAAGGCTAACCCGGCCCAATCCTGCCAACTCTCAGGGATGATGTCGTACACAATTAATCCTCCGCAAACACGTATTTATAGAGATCCGCTGGGTTCGGTTCAGGACTCGAAAGCCCAAACTCCACGGCATCTTCAACATGAAGCTGGATTTTTTTGTCGATCGCTTTGAGTTCAGCTTGCTCAGCGAGCTTATGTTCTAGCAAATGCGCCGCTAACTTCTTAATCGGGTCGCGAGCAAACCAATGCTCTTTCTCTTCCTTCGGACGCAGCTCGTCAGGATCCGCCAGCGAGTGACCCCGGAATCGGTAGGTGAGCGCCTCGATCAGCGTTGGACCTTCCCCTGCGCGCGCCCGTCTGACGGCTTCTTGAGCGATCGCCCGCACCGCCAACACGTCCATCCCGTCCACCTCATAACCGGGCATCCCAAAAACGCTGGCTTTCTTATAGATTTCGCGCTGAGACGTGGCCCGCTCATGCTGCATCCCGATCGCCCAATTGTTATTTTCCACTACAAAAATAATCGGCAATTTCCAGAGTTGGGCCATGTTTAGACATTCAAAAAACTGTCCATTATTCGAGGTACCATCGCCGAAGAAAGCAGCGGTAACTTGGTCTGACGACGCATCGCCCATTACTTTTTTTCGGTACATGCTCTGGAAGGCCGCACCCGTTGCGATCGGAATCCCTTCGGCAATAAAGGCGAAACCCCCGAGCAAACGGTGCTTGGCGGAAAACAGGTGCATGGAACCGCCACGTCCCTTACTGCATCCGGTTTCTTTCCCAAACAGCTCAGCCATCACTTCGCGGGCCGGGACGCCACAGCTTAAGGCATGGACATGATCGCGGTAGGTGCTGCATACATAGTCTTCGCTCTGACGCATGGCCCGGATAACCCCTGTGGCGACCGCTTCTTGGCCGTTGTAGAGGTGGACAAATCCGAACATCTTGCCGCGATAGTACATCTCTGCGCACTTGTCCTCAAAGGTGCGGCCCAAGACCATATCTTCATAGAGCATCAACCCTTCATCTCGGGTGACGGTTGCCGGGGTGACTGATGTCGCAGGAAATGTTCTAGCGTGATCCATGATGGAAATCCTAATGTCTGAAGTCCGCAGTTACGTGTCTATACGTAATACAGTGATCTAGCGTATCGTAAAATAAGCTGAAATTGTAGATGGGCTGAAATTGGAGATAAGCTGACCGATACAGCGGTTTAGAAGAAACTGTTTGAACCGCTCTACACGATAGTATAATGCATCTAAATTTTTTAATTTTTAGGCTGCTTGAGGCGGTTTTCGTCAGGCTCGTTAGGCAATTGCTGGGGACATAGGAACGTGCGTATTCCACTCGATTATTACCGGATTTTAGGGCTACCGATTCAGGCACCCCCTGAACAGCTCACTCAAGCGCATCACGATCGTACCCGCCAGATGCCCCGTCGCGAGTATTCTGAAAATGCGCTCACATCGCGTCGTGCTCTTTTGGACGAAGCCTACAGAATCTTGTCCGATCCGCTACACCGCAGTGCTTATGATGAGCGTTTTTTGACCACTCAAGTTGAATCTGATTTGACGGCCTCTCCGTTGGCCTCTCTTGCCGAGCAGACCCCTCACATTGACATCGCCGAACACAATCTAGTCGGCGCACTTCTAATTTTGCAGGAGTTGGGGGAATATGAGCTGGTGCTGAAGGTGGGCCGTCCGTATCTCAGCAGTGGGCGCTTGAGCAGTGGCGGAACGGGACTCAAGAGCGGGCAGTTTGGGGATCCGCAGGTGGCGTTGTCCGATACCGTGCTGACGATCGCCTTCGCATGTTTAGAACTAGGGCGCGAACATTGGCAGCAGGGGCAGCATGAGACGGCAGCAGAAGCCTTGGAGACGGGCGAAGAGCTGTTGGTGCGCGAGGGCTTGTTTGAGGGGATTCGGGCTGAGATTCAGTCGGACTTGCTGCGGTTGCGACCCTACCGAATTTTGGAATTACTGGCGCTGCCTGAACCTGAACATGCTCACGATCGACGCAAAGGGCTGGATTTGCTGCAAGACATGCTCCGCGAACGCGACGGGGTGGATGGGGCAGGCGATGACCAGTCGGGTCTCACCATGGACGATTTTTTGCGGTTTATCCAGCAGTTACGCAGCTATTTGACGGCGGAAGAGCAGCAGGTGTTGTTTGAAGAAGAGGCACGGCGTCCGTCAGCAGTGGCAACGTATTTGGCGATTTATGCGTTGATTGCCCGAGGGTTCGCTGAACATCAGCCTGCGTTGATTCGTCGAGCCAAGCATCTTTTGTCCAAGCTCAGTGTCCGTCAGGATGTTCATTTGGAGCAGTCCGTCTGTGCGCTGCTGCTGGGCCAAACCGAAGAAGCTAATCGTCTGCTGGAACTGAGCCAAGAGTATGAACCGATCGCCTTTATCCGAGAGCATTCCCAAGGGTCGCCCGACTGGTTACCGGGACTGTGCCTCTATGCCGAACGTTGGGTGGGCGGCGAAGTATTTCCGCATTTCCGAGACTTGTCTGAACATCGCGCGTCGCTGAAAGATTATTTTGCTGATGACCAAGTTCAGTCTTATCTCGAAGAACTTCCCGCTGAGACCGCTGAGGGCTTTGCCGTTGCGCCTGCTCTAGCAGGCCGATCGATGACGATTGGCTCAACTGGAACGACGAGCGATGCCTGGAAATCGGACGGGATGGCCATCGGCGGCGCAACAGCCGTTGGGGGATCGCGCAGTACTTCTTCGCCTGCGTCACGATCTCGGCGTGGCAGTGCAACACCCAATTCGGCTGCGGTCCCATTGATGCGATCGCCCTCATCCCTAGAAGACGATGATTCTATGGAAACCGCCGAACGGGTGTCATTCGGCGATCGATCGACTGACCGAGGAGCGGTGCGATCGGCTTTGGTGGGCGGTGGTTTGGCGGCGGGTATTGCGATGGTGCAGAATAGCACTTCCTCCCATGGCTCACCTCAAAGTATTCCGCCTCAAACCATCACGTCTCAGACGACAAGCTCTCAAACTCACAACCCAGGGGGTGTGCAGAACCCTGACGCGGGCGATCGCGAGGGTGCTGCATCGTCTGCAACGCCTCGAACGACCCCAGGACTAAGAACGAGACCTCGGACCACCGGGCGATCGAACCCAAAATCCAAACTCAAATGGACCTTGCCTCTCTGGTTCCCTTGGGCCTTAGGACTTGCCGGGGTGATGGCGATGGGTTTTGGCATTAGTCGGTGGTGGCGATCGGCTCCGGCGGCCACTGTTCCGTCGCCCACTCCGAGTCTAGCTCTAGCGACGGCTGGGGGTGCGGGTCAGCCCGTTTCCGTTCAGGGCGATCTTAATGACGCGACGGCAAAACAGATTCTGGAACTGTGGTTTACCACCAAAAAAGCGGCTATGGGGAGTGGTTATGCCATTGCGCAGTTGGATCAAGCCTTAAGCGATCCCAAGCTCTCCCTCTGGCGAAAAGAAGCCGGAGACGCCCAGCGTGATGGTGCCCATGTTGAGTACGAGCACGCCATGGAGGTGAAGAAAATAGACGTCAATCCGACGGATCCCAATCGAGCGTTCATTACCGCCAACGTTCGTGAATTGCGCAAATACTATGAAGGCAGCGCCATGAAGGAAGACCAGACCGATGACCTTCAGCTTCGCTACAGCCTAGTGCGGCAAAATAATCAGTGGAAAATATCGGATTGGCAGAAGGCAGAGTGACGCGGATCAGAGTGATACTTAAAGAACTCCCTAACGCGAGTCGATCGTCCGACCATCAGTCGCGTCGTGAATGGGCCTCAGGATTAAGTATTAGGGTAGATGTGCATGGTTGATACGTTGGTTTCTGCCTACTCACCCTTGATTTTTTGGGTGACGTTAGGAATTATTCTGTTGCGGGTGTTGCCAGAGAAGACGCCCTACTGGATGGGTCGTGGACTGTACTGGTTTGGGGTGCCGTGGCAGATTTTTGACCTAGCGCGTCATAGTCAGCTATCGGGCGAAATTGGGATAACGCCTGCTATTACGGTGGTGACTCTGGGGGTCGGATTGGCGATCGCTTGGTCGGTTTTGATGCTGCTCCAGCGCCTCAATCCACCGGGCGAGGAGAAGCAGATTTCATGGTTGCCGAGCTACGATCGCTATCAGTACGGTAGCTTCATCATTGCGGCGATGTTGGGCAACACTGGATTTGTCGGCTTGGGGCTGTTGCCGTCGATTATTGAACCGAGTGCCTTTAGCTGGGCCGTTTTTTTTAGCCTAACGCAAAATTTGATTGGCACTTACTTTATTGGCGTGCTGATTGCCAGTCACTTTGGTCAAGCCGAAATCGATACGTCCCTTGAACAAACCCCAGATGACCTTCGCCAAGCCCGGAATCGCCGTCTTTTCAAACTGTTGCGCAATATTTTGACCGTGCCGTCGCTGTGGGCCTTTGGGTTTGGGTTTTTCAGCCGATCGACCGTGTTTCCCGATCCCATTGAAACCTTTGCGAGTTCTTCATTGATGTTTGTGGTACCAACGTCCTTTCTGCTGATGGGTCTGCGATTGGCCAAGATCAATGGCTGGTCTAGTCTGCATAGTGCCATGCTTCCCGTGGCCCTCAAGATGATTTTGATCCCAGCACTGGTGGGGGTGGGGACGTCGTTTTTGGGCCTGACGGGAGATGTGCGGCTGGGACTGGTGCTGATGGCGGGAATGCCCAGTGCCTTCGCGAGTTTGATTTTGGCTGAAGAGTACGATATGAATCGAGATCTCGCAGCGAGTAGCATTGCGCTTAGCACAGTGGTATTACTGGGAATGATCCCAGTGTGGCTGTGGATCTTTTAACGTTCCCGGCTTGACATTTTTAAGCTACAGTTCCTGAGGAAAATCTATGAGTCTGGGTCGTGTCTTGGTCATTGAAGATGAGGAGCTGATTCGAGAGACTGTCACCTTGACGCTCCAGGAGGAAGGCTATGAGGTCACGATGGTGGCGGACGGACGGACGGCCATGGAGGTGCTTCAGCTTAACCCGATCGCCGCCACGTCTAGTGCGCCGCCGCTGCCGGATTTGATTATTTTGGATTTGATGCTGCCGAATATCAACGGGTTGGACCTGTGTCGGTTGATTCGTCGTCAGGGACACAGTGTGCCGATTCTGATGCTGAGTGCGCGGGGGACAGAGACCGATCGAGTGGTGGGGTTGGAAGTGGGCGCAGATGATTACCTGACCAAGCCCTTCGGAATGCGAGAACTCGTGGCTCGATGTCGGGCACTGCTGCGGCGTCAACAGCAATTTCAGTCTAGTCTCCCTATTATCCCAGAGCCTGCGGTTCCTCTAGCACCTCTAAACTACCAAAATATCGGGATGTACCCAGATGAGTGTCGGGTGCTGTTGGGCGGGAAGGAAATCAATCTTTCTCCCAAGGAATTCAAGCTCTTAGAGATCTTCCTGCGACATCCGAAGCGAGTTTGGTCCCGCGATCAGCTTCTAGAACGAGTGTGGGGGCATGATTTTATTGGAGACAGTAAGACAGTGGATGTTCATATTCGTTGGCTGCGTGAAAAAGTGGAAGCCGATCCGAGTCATCCCGTGCATTTGGTGACAGTGCGGGGGTTTGGCTATCGGATGGGGTGACGGGTGGTTGAGTGACGGGTGCTTGAGTGACGGGTAAGAACGCTTGTGTGATCTGGCTTGCCTTTTTGGGGGATGTCCTTGAGCTAAACTCAGGGGCATTATTGCTATTTAATCGACTCAGTTGTTTTGTTTACAGGGGATCAGGTCAGAGCCTTGGTGGAATTTTTATTCGGATTATCGATCGGATTGCTAGTCTTGTTCATTTACAAGTTCCGGCTTTTGAAGAAGTTGCAGCAGAGCCATCGATCGGACCCGCGATCGGACGAGAGTTCGCCTCTCTCGCTAACCTCGCAAATGTTTCGGATGCTGGATTCTTATCAGACCCGCTCCAACCAGCTTCAAGCTGAACTGGCCGACTGGGAAACGATCATCAGTCTTGCGCCCATGGGCTACCTGCGTGTGGATGATGAAAACCAGCTTATTCGAGGGAATCCTCCCGCGCTAGAACTCTTAAATATTCAAGGCTACAATCCCGCAGAACCTCGTCTTCTCCTAGAACTAGTCCGTTCTTACGATCTCGATGCCCTCATTCAAGAAGCCCGATCGACGGGTCGATCTTGCCAAGCGGAGTGGATCCTCTATCCAGCCTCGCTCAATGTCACCCATGTCGCTAACCTTACGCCCTATCCCTTGCGTGGCTATGCGACGCCTCTGCAATATGGCCACGTCGGCGTCTTGTTAGAGAGTCGTGCGGAAGCTCAGCTTCTATCCCAGCAGCGCGATCGATGGACGTCTGATGTGGCCCATGAACTGAAAACCCCGTTGACCTCGATTCGGTTAGTGGCGGAAATGTTGCAGCCGCGTCTTGATCCGTCATTGCGGACTTGGATCGATCGATTGCTCAAGGAAACGATTCGCCTCAGCACCTTAGTTCAAGAAATTTTAGATCTCAGTCAGCTTGAAGCGACCCGGACTAGACCGCTGAGGATCAGTTCCATTAACTTACCGGATTTGATCAAGTCAGCTTGGTTAAGCTTAGAGCCGATCGCTACAGAGAAGGGCATTGTATTGTCGTATCAGGGACCAGAACAGTTGGTGATTCAGGGCGATGATGCTCGACTTCACCGCGTGCTGATTAATCTCCTGGATAACAGTATTAAGTACACTCTACCCGAACGTCCGATTTTGCTTCAGCTCAGTCTGGTTCAGGATGATAGTCATATGAACCGATCGCAGAGTGCCACCTTAGTGCAACTTGATCTCATTGACGGCGGGACGGGGTTTCCAGAGGACGATCTGCCGATGGTGTTTGAACGCTTTTATCGAGCAGATTTTTCCCGTGCGCGATTGTCATCAGAACTGTCCACTGCGGCAGTTCCTCAAGAGACTGCTACGATGCTTCCGGTGAAGGCGTTAGAATACGGGGCCGGGATAAATTTAATTCAGGACACGTCAGAAATGATGGGGGCTGAACGAATACGCGGTTCGATGAGACCGCAAGTGCAACCCTTTCAGCCGAGTAGTGGCAGTGGTCTTGGACTGGCGATCGTCCGCCAGATTGTCGATCTTCATCACGGCACGATCGTTGCTAAAAACCATCCTGAAGGGGGTGCCTGGATCCAAATCCGTCTCCCTCAACGACAAAGCTTGGTTTAGCGACAGCTTAGACGTGCTGTTCAAACCCTCTGCAATAGATTTGATCCGTGGGTATCAGTGCCACAGCTATTGAGGAGATGATACTGCTGGCTGAGAGCGCCGACTCCTTGAGTTTCATTCGGGCTTGGCTTCCAGGGTTTGGGGTTCCCGTAGGCGTAATAAGTTTCCACACCGTCAATCCCAACCATCACAGCGGCTGGAATCAGCTCGGCATAGGGTTTACGATAGCGAGACGGATGGGCTAGAAACGCAATGCCCCCACTTTGATGAATCGCCGAGATGACATTTTGGGCCTCTGCTTTCTCGCCATGAGGGGCAACGCCTTGAAGATACTCCACGATCGCGCCATTACACGGGTCAAAGGCAAATCCTAAAATGTGAACTTCAACGTCTAACAACCGAGACGTGATTTCGGTTCCAATCCAGAGATGAGGGACGGGTTTTTCGTAATTTTCAGACTTCTCGCTCCACTCTTGAAGATGTCGCTGCGCTGCGTAAAATCCGGTGACTTGGTGATGATCAGTAATCGCAAAGCCTTTTAATCCAATGTCCAGAACCTGATCAATCAGGCGATCGGGGCGTAACTGCCCGTCTGAATGGTTGGTGTGCATGTGGAAATTGTAAGTGTGCGGACAACTGTCTGCATTGACCGAAGCGAAAACCTGTCGGAGTGAGGCCAGATCCTGTGCGGCTGGCTTTTCAATACTCAAGGTTTGTTCAAGAACAACCACCATCGGGGTTCCTCATATTAGGGATATGGTTGATCGTTAAGTTAACGACCTCCTTTAGTGTAAGGCGTTCTCAGCCATGGGTCATTAGAATATCTGTTCATTATTATCAGCAAACCTCATCTTTTAAACTTTAACTTATGGGTTGTGGAGAAGAATAGGTTAGCTATTGGGACATCGTGATCACGCCCAAAACAACTCATAGCTAACGGCTTTGAAGAAAACGGTTGAACGAATTCCTGAAAGAGCAATTGAGCGATCGGAAATTTTGGATGATTTTAAAGGGTTCTAGGCGGAATCAAGCCGTTTTCTAGAGCAAACCGGACGAGTTCAGTCCGGCTATTCGTGCCTGTTTTGGTGAAGAGTCGGCTAACGTACTTCTCCACGTTACGGACACTGGTTTCCAAACGACGGGCGATTTCTTTGTTCATCAGACCATCTACGACAAGTTCGAGGACACTTTGTTCCCGAGGCGTAAAGTCGATTTTGATCGGGGTGATGTTGGTCTGGAGGACGTTTTTCTGGGTGAGGAGGGCTTTTATTTCTTTGATTTGGCGAGCGAGTTCGGCGATATCGGGATTTTCAAGATCGCCTGATCCGGCTTGAGCGGCTTTTTGGCGGGTGAGAATGCTCTTAATGATGGAGACTAGTTCGTCGGGATCAAAGGGTTTGGGCAAGTAGGCATCGCACCCTGCGTCGTAGCCTGCAATCCGATCGCTGGTCATGCCGCGTGCGGTGAGAAAGATGACGGGAAGCGCCTGAAAGCGGGCGTCTTCGCGAAGTTTTTTGAGGAGTTGGTAGCCATCGACTTGAGGCATCATGACATCGCTGATGACCAGATCAGGGGTAAACCGTTGGACCATTTCCCAGCCTTCGTTGCCGTTGTTGGCGGTTTGGACCGTGAAGCCGCTTTCTTCGAGGTATGCCTGAACTGCTTCACGAAGTCCGGGTTCGTCATCCACCAGTAACAATTGGGCTGTCATCGCTCATCGCCTTCCTAGAATCGAATGTCTACTCACTCTATCGCACTCCATCCGTCGCACTCTGCACAAATCCGAATCGGTTGATCGATCGGTTGATCGAAGCGTCGGGCGATACGATGCTTGGAGGTTTGGATTGGAGGGCTGGGATGGGGGCGATGTCGTGAGCCTTGGCGTCCATTCGGGACTGTTGCTGTCCGGTCCAACGGGCGTTCAGGCAAAGCAGGCCGATCGGCGTCGAAATCAGGTCTTGCTGGCTGCGATTGATCAGAGCGATGGGGAGTTCTTTCAAAATCCAGCGGGCCGATCGGTAGAGATAGTGGCTCAGTTTGGGTCTGGGCTGAAGCGAGATTCCGTGGAGCTGGTGGAGGAATTGGTTGGATTTTCCGTAGCGACGCCATTGGGAAAGGAGTTCAGAAAGGGTCGATCGGTGGTGGTGCTTGACGATCGCATCTTGGGCAAAATGCCAGGTTACGGACGGATGCTGCAAAATTCGCCAGCAGATATCGGCGTCCCCGCCCGTGGTGAGATAAGGCCGGAAGCCGCCAATGGATTCAAAACAGTCACGACGGATGGCGAGGTTAGCGGTTTGGCCGTAGGGCTTGAAGGCATTGGTGAGGGTGTGTTTTTGGGAGAGAGTGCCTTGGCGATCGGCGTAGCATTCTAGCCAGTTGTGACTTTCGAGGGCGATGACTTCCCCGGCAACCCAGCCGAGGCGAGTATCTTGGGTGAAGGGTTTGATTAGGTTGATGAGCCAGTCGGGTTCAGGGCGGCAGTCGGCATCGGTAAACGCGAGGAAGGGAGACCTAGCCGATCGAATGCCTTCGTTTCGGGCCGCGTAGGAGCTTTGAATGGTGGGTTCTTGAAGAACTTTGAGGTTAATGGCTTGGGTCTCAAATGCCTGCAAGAGCGCCAGGGTGTCGTCGGTGCTGCCGTTGTCTACGATTAAGTACTCGACCCGATCGCGCGGATAGGTCTGGGCCGTCAAGCAGGCGAGTAGACCGGGCAAATCGGCTTCACCGTTGTAGATCGGAATGATGACGGAGAGATAGGGAATGGGATTGTGAACGGGCTGGGCGGCGGGGTCAGTCATGGGTGCTTCGATCGGGAGTCGGGTTTTGGGGACCGTTCCAGAGATCCCTGCAAGAGATCTCTGGAGGCTTGCTTAGTCTTCCCCTCGGGTCAGGTATTCCGCCACAAGCTTGACAATTCGGTCGGACGCTTGGCCATCACCGAAAGGGCTAATGGCACCCGCCATCTCTTGATAGGCCGCCGCATCGCTAAGAAGTTTCCCAGCCTCAGCCAAAATCCGATCGGAGTCGGTTCCAATCAGTTTCGCGGTTCCGGCCATCATGGCTTCAGGACGTTCGGTGTTTTCTCGAAGCACGAGTGCGGGTTTGCCTAAGCTCGGTGCTTCTTCCTGGATGCCCCCGGAGTCTGTTAGGAGTAAGACCGATCGTTTCATGGCACCGACTAGTTCGGTATAGTCCAACGGCTCACACAGAAAAACTCGTGGATGCGCTCCTAGCAGGGCGGTAAGGGGTTCTCTGACGGTGGGATTGCGGTGCAAAGGCAACAGCAGGGCAGTGTCAGGGTAGGCGTCTAGAACCTTGAGAAACCCGTTGGCGATGTCGGTGAGCGGTTCGCCCCAGTTTTCGCGGCGGTGAACGGTGGCAAGAATGACGCGGTACTTAGACCAGTCCAGTCCAGGGATGTCGCAGGTGGGATTGCGATCGGCGACTTGCAGCAGCGCATCGATGACCGTATTGCCCGTCTGATGAATTTCCCCGAGGACACCTGATTTTCTCAAGTTGTCCGCCGATAGACTCGTGGGGGCAAAGTGAAGCTGCGACACTTGGGACACCAAGCGACGATTCGCTTCCTCTGGAAAGGGATTAAAAATATCCTCAGTGCGGAGTCCAGCCTCAACATGGCCCACAGGGATTTTTTGATAAAATGCAGCAATGGCAGCGGCCAGCGCGGTCGTAGTGTCGCCTTGGACCAGCACCATTGCAGGCTTCAAGGTCTGGAACAAGTCCTCTAATCCGCGCAGGGCGTTGCAGGTAATGTCGGTCAGACTTTGCTTCGGCTGCATAATCGCCAGATCGTGATCAGCCTTGATATCAAAAAGCCGCATGACCTGATCGACCATTTCCCGATGCTGTCCCGTTAAGACCACTTGGGTCTCAAACTGAGGCGATCGTTTGAAGGCCTGAATCACCGGGGCCATTTTAATGGCTTCAGGGCGAGTTCCCACAGTGATACAGACTCGAATAGGAGGCGTTGACATAGGCGTTGGCATAGGAACTTTGTTTGAGATTTTGTTTAATAGTGTCGTTTCAATCGTAAACGGACCTGTGTTTTATGCCCAAAACTCGATCGCCCCGTTGAATCCTTAAGGAATAATTAAATAAATAATACTTTGTTACAAACCGTAGTCATTGATGGGTCGCGAGTATCAATTTATCGATCGATAGAGGCTAGACATTGCAGAACAATCAATAGGCATACTCAGCAAAAAACCCAGCCGAAACTGAGTTTTGAGATGACATTATTGACTCTTACAATGACTAAGACTATCAACTTAATAAGCAGGAATAGAGATCAATCTATCGGTACTAATTTAGACCTCAATGTCTATTCCCTATAGATACACTTATTCGTGAATGTCGCAGGTGAGCGGGCAAGATGCAAAGGTTGAGGACGTATCGGGGTTTTCATGACCACTGAGCCAGCGTAACCATTCCACTTCTTGAGGGTGAATGCCTTTGAAGGTCAGGAACGCAGAGGCTGCAACGATACCTACGATATGGACTCCGAGGAATCCAACGGTGGTGATTAAGATGGCATGAGTCGGCATGATGGCATGGAGCGTAACGGCGACAAGAGACCCTAAGGCAACAACCAGCATGAGGATCGGGAAGCCAATTACAATCATGCAGACGGTCAGTGCAAATGACCACACTGAGATACTTTTGAAAGTCGAAACCAACTGAAATTCGTTGTGGTTAGAGCTATTAGCGAGTGTCATAGGGGGTCTCCTAGAATAAGGTAATCCAGACCGATCGAGAAAGTTGCTCGATCCAAGTACTGAATAGTATGTATTTGATAAACAGGTGATAGCTTGATTCCCAAAAGGCTGATCCTATGAGCGATCCCTGCCTTAGCGGTATTGAATTATTAGTATAGGGAATAGACCTCTTTACCGGAAGTCTTTTTTAATAAAGTTTACAGTTCGTAAAAATTTGCGGACGGCCCAGTGGCGGAATTATTAATTGTTTCCTGCATTTTAATTGATCGATTTTATCGGTTCTAGTTTTTGGGCCTAGGGGTCGCTAATCTTGGGTGACTTTAGTAGTCGTAGGGGTTGGTGGGCTGGGAGATGGGCTTGATTTGGCGTGATTGAATGACGAGCTGGCGTTTGTTGTCAAGGGTTTCGGTGAGCATGGTGCCTTCGATTTCTAGCCAAGCGTCAGGGTTGTAGGACGTTCGATCGCCTTGGCTAAGCTTGACAGGAAAGCTGACAGGATAGGCATCGGCGGCGCAACAGGTGACGATGAAGCGGGTGATGCGGAAGTACTCAGGGGGCAATTCTTTGGGGTGGACGACGAAGCCTTGGACCCGGACTTTTTGGCCGTTGTAGAGATCGGGTTCTGGGGAGACCTGAAGGGTGCGCATCCAGTCAATGATGGTGCGCTGCTCGGGTTTGACCGTAACGCGGAAGGATTGAGGCTTGACTTGGGTCAGGGTGACGATATCGCCGACGCCGCGCTGGAGGGCCGTTTGGCTTGCAAAGGCTTTGGGGGTGACAATCAGTCCGACAATGGCAACCATCAGTAAGAGAAAACTGCCGATGCCGGGAGGAAGGATACTAAGGTGCTCGACAGCGGGCAATGGCTGCTTGGATTTGCGAATTTGTAGCAGCGTCCAAATCCGGTAAACGGCGATCGCAATCAGGAGGAACCCAGTGATAACAGAGAGGGGGATGTAGTTAGGATGAATCAGCAGCGTTAGTTTTTGGTTAATCCAATAGTCTAAAAGCAAGACTCCCCAAGCCGCGATCGCCGCAATGTCAATCAGCGCGATCGATTGCGGGGGAAACTGAAGTCGATTCCGAATAGAGGTCATGGACAACACCTATGCTAGGTTTGCATTTAACGAGATCTGTATTTAGCCGAATCTTCATTTAAAAGATGTCTACTTTGCCGTCATTGCGCAGATAAATCGACTGATCGCCGGGTTTCTGGGCTGCAAACCGAAGCTCTATGACTAATTGATCGGGTTTCGGTTGAGAAAGTTTGACGCGTAGTGGGGTTTCGTTCTTTTCCCATATGGCGATCGAGGGGTTTGGATCCGAACTGCCCCCTTTAGAAAACTCGATCGCCTTTAGCCCGGACAAAATAACGGGTTTTGCTCCAGCGAGGTTCTCGATGGAAATATAGCGCTTAGTCCGGTTGACGACTCGAACGGTAATGCGTTGTCCTGGTTTAAATTGGATGCCTTTTACGGGACAAACATCTCGACAGGTGCCGATATCCGTTGGGAGGGGCATGGTTAGCGGCGCTGCGGCGAGGACAGGGTTTAATAGGCTTGCGGCTAATGCGATCGCGACTGAAGCCGCCGCCGCTGAAACCGTCGCAACGACCGTTAATCGCCGCTCAATCCCTTGGCTCATTCGGATCCCTCTTTTTGTCATCCTAATCTACACTCCCAACACATCAAAAAAGGCATCTTCTAGCTCATAGCCTAGCATCTGGGTCATGGCCTGGACGCGCGATCGGCCCGGAATCCCCTGCAATTTAAACCACGCCATGAGAATAAAAACCTTCTGCATCACGAAGATTTCTAAGGCTTCTGGGTTGAACTGAATGCCCTCTTTAATGTGAAACTGGTGGGGAACCAGCATGGCGACATAGCGCGCCAATTCTCCCGCTTGCCAGTCCAGCAAAAACGGTAGCCAAGGATATTTTGCGTCTAGACGAATAAACCACAGCCGGATTTCCGCAATCTCCGAAAGTTCCCGTGGGTCAGTCGCCTCGCGCTCGAAAGTGATGTCGAACTGTACCTTTTTTTCGGAGGTGAGCAAGTCACTCATCAGCCGATCGATCGTGGCTTCGGCCTCGATCGTATTGACGGTCTGGATTTGGGCGGCTTGGACAGAGATGATAATCGGTTGAGAACTCATGAGACCGCTAGTTAGACTAAGGAATTAGACAAGCGATTTCACTTTAGCACTAGCCTGGATTGCGATCCTGGTAAATCGGCAGCATGACATTAAAAATTGATCCTTCCCCCGGACGACTCTTGACTGAAATCGATCCGCCACATCGCAGTAGCAACTGCTGCACAATGGTCAGCCCCAAACCTGCCCCGCCCAAATCTTCCCCGCTCACTTGGCGCACCCGGTAAAAGCGATCGAAAATCTTGGGAATTTCTTGAACCGGAATACCGATGCCCGTATCTTTGATTTCAATCTGAAGAAACTCACCCTGTTGCTTGGCCTTGACCCACACCTGTCCGCCCATGGGCGTAAACTTGATGCCGTTGTGAAGCAGTCCGACGATGATCTGACGGAGCCAAGGAGTAAGGCAGGCGATTTTGGGCATGTCCTCGGGAATCGTGTAGGCGAGTCTGACGCCTTTTTCCTCGGCTAGGGGCTGATAGGTGCTAACGACTCCCGGCACTATTTCAAACAGGGAAATCGGCTGAAGCGTCTCACGTCCGGCCATTTGATCCAGGTTAACGAGGTCCAGCAGACTGCCAATCAATGAGCTTTGTCGATCGCATTCTTTGATCAGGAGATCCATGTAGCGCTGACGTTGGGTCGGCTTGAGATTGGGGGAGTTGAGCAGGGTGAGGGCCGTCTTCATGTTGGTCAGGGGCGTCCGCAGCTCTTGGCCGACCGTGTTCAAGAATTCATCCTTCGATCGAACGCTTCGATTCAATTCCTCGTTTTGCAGTTGGAGCAAGTCGATGGTTTCAGATTGTCTCCGTTGGCTGCTGATGCGCTGCCAGAGATCTTCTTGTCGCTGGATTTGGCGGTGGAACAAACTGGAAGGAAGCGTGTTTCCCGTTTGTAAGGTCGGTGACTCTAGCTGTAGATTCCACTGTTCAATTTTGGTTTGCCATAGACCCAGGTAGTGCTTGAAATTGGAGGCCGTCAAAACTTCGGAGGAACCAACGAGGCGATCGCTCTTCTCCGGAACCGCGTCTTCGACGTAGGTCTGCATGAGAATTTCGAGTTGCGCTAGAACCGGACGGACTTGTGCCCAGCCGATCTGAAAAGTTGCTGTGAGGGCGTTGCGACGTTCAGCCGCTTCGGTGGCATCTAGCCCCTCGTGAGCGCCCCGCTTCGTGCGGACTCGTTGGGCCACAATAACGCCACAAAATTCGGGTGATACGACTAAAAAGAAAAATTCTCGACGCAGGGGTGTGTCGGCACCGAGGTAGCAGGTCGTGGGCTGAAATCCGGAGTTGTGAGACAACAATTGCGGCGCGTCGAAATTAGTAGGGGGCACATTCAGCGGCTCTGAGACTTCATCAGCCAAACTTTTGAGGGCGTAGACGCTTCGATCGCGGTCTTCTGCGGTGACAGCACACCGCACGAGATCCGAGTGCCAGGTTTCCCCGCGAGGAAGTTTAGCCCAAACGATCGCCTCACTTTTCTGCTCCGCCAACGTATCAATCCAACTTCCCAAGACGCTTTTAAACGTGCTGGGACTAATCTGGACGGATTCTATAGCTCCGATTGTCCCAGCTTCGGCGCTGTGGGTCAGCATCTCAAAGAGGGAATGAGCGGGGGTGGGGAGTGAAGTCATAGGGGCGTTAACGTGGGGGAGGTGGAAAGCTGAGCTGAGGCTGAGTCATTTGGGTCTGAACACTCTGAGTCTGAGCAAAACCTAAGGCTCGGTGGGATGGAGGCTCTCGTGGCTGAATTGATGGACCCGATCGAAGTCGCCTAAATTACAGAAAATACGCTTTAGGTCTTCTTGGGCTTGCTGAAAGAGCGAGAAATCTTCCAATTTTCGCGCAACTTGAAGTCTCATTTCGTAGACCTCAGCGGCCTGATGAACCTGTCCCAGTCCTTCGTAAAATACGCCCAAACTCCGCAAAGCCTGCTCTTCCCCTCGTGAATCTTCGAGGGATTTGGAGAGGTTGAGGCGGGCAAGGGTGTAATCGATGGCTTTTTCCGGGTTTCCGGTGGAATAACAGGCCGTGCTGAGGTTTTTGAGCACTTGAACTTCGAGGCGAGGCTGGTTGAGCGATCGAGCTAGATGAAGTCGCATTTCGTAGTAATAAACGGCTTGGGTCGGTTGCCCTAATGCATAATAAGCGTTCCCTAGATTTTTTAACACTTGAGCTTCAACGGTGCGGTCTTTGAGCTGTTGGGCAAGGCTAAGAGCCTGTTTTTCGTTCAGGATAGCTTGATCATAGTCTTGAATTGCTTTGAATGCGAGTCCGAGATTGTTGAATGCTGCCATAGCGCCTCGTGGGTCTCCGATGTGTTCAGCAAGTGCTCGACTTTCATTCTGGTAGTGGATGGCTTGGATGGAGTCTCCAAGGTGACGATAGGCGTTGCCGATGGTGCCGAGAACCTTGACAGCATTGATGTGATTGTCAATTTGGTAGGCGAGCTTGAAGCTGCGGGTGCTGTATTCGATTGCGCGGATGTAATCGCCTGCATTGTAACAGGCTAGCCCTAGGGATCCGAGGGCACGTTCTTCTCCGCTGATGCTGTGGATGGCTTGGTAGTGGGTTATGGCATTGAGGAAGTCTTGAATCGCCTGATTGTAGTCGCCTTGCTCTTGATATCGAAGTCCCGATCGCACAAATTCTTCTGCAACCAAGGCTTCTGAAATAGAGGCGTTGTCGAGATTAATGCTTCCCGCTCGGTGGGAACAATTATCGCCATTGCCATCTAGATCTGTCTGAGGCATGACGGTTTCACGAGTTGTCTCAAGGCAATGAGCGATACTAGGCTCCTGACGCCTGTCTGGAGGGGGCGTGGCGCTCTGATGATCGGGGGCTGGACTAGAAGGTGATGACTGTTGATGCATGGGAATTCAAAGAACGATGCCCAACCCCACCCAATCTTTGGTCACTGATTCAGGGATGTGAGGGCTGAATAAGAGGACTGTGTTTCAAGGTAGCGTGTTGCAGTTTGGAATCATGCCGTGGAAGTACGGGTCTCTAAGTCGCCCGGTCAGGATCATCCGTACAATTGCTAGTGTTTAGCCTCTGGTTAGCCCGTTTTGCAGAGGGGGCTAGATTTTTATTCAAGATTTTTCAAGAAAAGTGTTGACAGTTCGTGAAATATTTGAGAGTATAAATCTTGTGGAAAACGCGCTTTCAAAGTAAGTTTTACACGAGGTAAGTCTGCGGGTGTGGCTCAGTGGTAGAGCGTCACCTTGCCAAGGTGAATGTCGCGCGTTCGAATCGCGTCACCCGCTTAACAAGTAAATTAGATTTAAGGGCGTATCTTGGTAGCAGGATACGCCCTTAATGTTTTAGGTGGTACGATCGAAGGATCTGTGGGCTAAACATTTTCCCTAGGATTTCAGAGCAATTCCAGATGTTTTTTGTGCGTGGAATCATTAGGTGAGTCATGCGTTCTCATAAGTCTCCGATTCAAGGTCAGAAGATTGATTTGAAACTAGAGTACCCGTGCCCCTGCCGTCGAAAGGCTCGGTTGATTCCGATTGTACTGACGGAGGCGTTGGGCTGCGATCGCTGTCCGAATGTGTTTGTGGTGAAGGAGGAGGGCGATCAGGTGGAGCAAATTGCTGGACTGCTTTTGTCTAGGCGGATTTGGCGCTGGACGGGGCAACAATGGGTGATTCCGGAGGTCGGTCAGCCGTTGTTCGATCGGGTGCTGGCCTGTGGATTAATTCTTCTTTTGGGATTATTATTTTATTTGCCAGGGCAATGGTCTGTATTGGCGGGTGTGCTAGGTGTGCTACTCTTTCCGATGCTAGTCGATGCGTTGCGTCGTTGGTTTATGACTCGGTAATTCTTAGGATGCCTGATGGAACGTGAATTAAGTCCCGAATCGGCTGCCTTAACCCCGTTGGACCGGATGCCGTCTCAGGATCGAGATCGGGCCTTGGGTGCTATAGCGACTGCATTTTCTCAAAATCATCAATTGTTGTTAGAAGCCAACACGTTGGATCTAGAGGCGTTTCAGATGCGTTGCGCGGAGTTTGGGGCCGGGGTTCCTGAGGCTCATTCTGTTCCTCTCGATTGGTTTCGCTTGACGAAGGAGCAGATTAATCGCTGGATTGGTGCGCTGGAGGCGATGGCGGGGTTGCCGGATCCGTTAAGACAAATGGCGGGGTTTTATAGTCCGCGTCAATGTTATTGGATGCCGATCGGGTCGTTGGGGTTGGCCTATGAGGGGTTGCCGGAGGTGGCGGCGATGGCGATCGGGATGAGTTTGAAGACGGCGAATCGGCTGACGCTGCGATCGAGTTTGGATAGTGTGCATACCCATGAGGCGATCGTGCAGCTTTGCCAGGAGACGTTGCAGAGCTGTGGGTTTCCGGATGATACGGTGGTATCGGAGTCGGGCGATGACGACGCATGGAGTTCGTCGGTGCAGCTTTGGATTGCCTATGGGCGGCCTGAGTGGCGATCGCGGGTGCGCTCTTCGGTGACGGGTGCGGTGCTGGAGTCGGCCATTGGGAATTGCTACTTGTATTGGGCGGCGTCGGGGGCGGTGGACTGTGTGCGGGAGATGTTGCTGGCGAGTCATCGGGGTGAGCCGGATGCGGTGAATGCGATTGAGGCGGTGTTGGTTCATCCGCAGCATAGTGAGTCGAGTTTGGTGCGGTTGTGGTCGGATTTGCGATCGAAGGGGTTTGAGATTTATGGGGATGCGGGGATGGTGTTGGAGTTTACGGAGGTGACGCTGTTACCGGAAGCGGACTGGGGCCAGTCGAGTTTTCGGAAGCGGATTGCGTTTCGGCGGGTGGCGGATGTGGATGAGGCGATTGCGGTGATGAATGCCAATAGCAGCGGTCATGCGGATGCGATTGTGACGGAATCTTATAGTGCGAGTCAACAGTTTATTCAGCAGGTGCGCAGTACGGCGTTGTATTTGAATGCGGCTCCGAGGTTTCAGCGTTGTCGGATGGCGGAGGGGGATGTGGTGCTCGGGACAACGGGACGATCGGGGTTTGGGGCGATTCGGATGCAGTCGTTGCTGATGCCGAAGCGGGTGATTTATGGGAGTTGTTAGTCGCTTAGGGACGCGATCGATTTCCAATTGTCCATTCTATTCTCAAAGTGTAGGGCCGATATCTCCATGAGAATAGGATTCACACCGTCTGGAACTGCTGCATTAACCAAGCCGTTGTTTTCGATTGGGTTTCCTGACGACTTCGCTGAAGCGCTTGCTCTAAGATTTCTAATCGCAACCCCGGTAAAACTAATGACTCCTGAATCCGTCGGGTACTTCCATCAGATGCGATCGAAAACGCTATAATCTGCATCGCCTTGACATTCACAATCCAATACTCCGGAATCCCCAAATCCTCATACTGCAACCGTTTCATCCCCAAATCATCCAACAGCGATGGTTCCGACACCTCAATCACCAAACTTGGCAGCGGATACTCATCCAAATTCACCACCCGCGTCCCCCAAGGAATTGCATCTGCCGTCTCCCCCACGTAGCAAGAAACATCAGGTTGAAATTCATCAAAACCCGTCTTCCGATAAGAACACCCATCCTTAGTCGTTAGCGGAAGTCCTTGACACGCTGCAAAAAACGATAGCGCTAACAGAATCAACGTATTGTCATTAGAATGATCAGATCCAGTAGACATGGGTTCAAACCGCATTCTTCCATCGTAGTAGTAGCTTTTCAATTTTGCCGAAGCTTCATCATCCGCAATCTTGACAAACGTGTCCCAAGAGGCAGAATGCCAAGTCTCAAGCGATCGAGTTTCAAGCAACAGAGCATCTTGACGCGGCTGAATTTGCATTAGGGTTGTCATTTCGATTCACCAAGAAACATCACTGCACAGGCTCATACTCGTCTATTGTACACCTCTGAAACAGCAAGCCTAAAGGGGTCTAAACCTCAGCTTCCGCATTATTCAACCCATCCATCAGGTGTTTCGAGGCTCTTGGCGGACAATCCAACGACGAAAGAGTTCGATCGAGATTTCCCAACGATCGGCCTAATGATGGAACCCGTCGCCTTTTCGACATGGTGCCAGTTGCAGAAGCGCACCAGTTACAGTTGCAGTATGAAATATGATTCCATATTATGAACAGAACAAATTCACACTAATTAAGAATTCAATTAGAAACTCCTACTCACTGAGTTTACTAAAGTCTCATTCGAGGATATTAATTCAAGATTTTAATTCATGAAAGTTACTCTATTTACTTCAATACTTGCAATCTAGGACATATTTGAGCCGATCAAATCCAGGGCTATTTCGTTCTGGACATCAATCTTTATCGAGATTCTGGGGAAACCAATATGGCAAAGGCACCACGGCTCGCAGGCTATGGTCTAGATGTATTGATAAAGCTATTTAGAATGAAATAGCCCTGCAAAGAGATCTATGAAACGATCGATCGTCCGATCGTCTAAAGCGATCGTTCTGCTAATCGTTTCATAATTCGCAAAACCATTTCCAAATCATGACCAGTTTCTAACACAAATTCACGCGATCGATCGAAGGTCGGCACACCTTGCTGTTCCAACTTCAAGAATATAAAGTTACTTCCATTCGTCACTAATCCATACACCGGACGCTCTGGCTGCGGTGCCCCTAACATATACGCTAACACCTGTGGAATGCCGACCTTGAGTGATAACTCCGCCCGCTTCGACTCAATCACCAATACCCAAAACTGCTCCTTCAAAAGCAACACATCCATCCGTCCCCGCACCACCAAATCGTGACTATCTACGATCACTTCCACCTCTTCTTCGGTACTCACATAAAAAGGCGGAAAAAATAGTGGGTCTATGGACTAGAGTATGCAAGCTTATGATTAAAGATGCCAACAGATCAGGCAACGCAACGCAAAATTGTCGAAGTTTCTAAACCCATATCC
>JAYUJY010000080.1:0-6530 GCA_043764895.1 Synechococcales cyanobacterium
TAAAAATGCTGGCACACTCAGTTAGATTGCTACTTCACTACTTGAAATTTGGGGATGTCCCAGTCCCGCTTCGATTCATACACTAATTCAGCAACGCCGGGATTTCTTCAACGCCAACACAGATCAGACTGCCGAAGCGGAGAACTAAAGAGAGGACAGGTCCTAAAAAGTCTCCCCCGAGGTCTTTTCCTCGATCGTCTAAGGATAATGTTGCAGAGTTATTTTTGGAGTTGGACTATACGCAGCAGGAACGTGATTTTGTCGATCGTTTAAAGGAGGTTGGATCTTGTGCTGCTGCGTTTTCGGTGGTAGCACCTTGTGATACGACTCAGCGATGGCTTTTGAATCGACTTATGAAGAAAATTCCGAATCGGCAGAAGGCCGTGTTGATTCCTCCGATAAATTTACATGAACATCCAATGCAATACAAGTTTGAAGAGTTTTGGATTGATCTTGCACAACACGTTGGAACACAGCCTCAAAAAGATGAAATTTTGAGAAGTCTCTGCCATGTACAGGTTGAGCGTCCGGTAATTTTGACGATTTATGGGTTTCGAGATGTTGGCCCCATTCAGAAGAAGATTATTCAAGAGTTTTGGGAGCCACTGACTGAGATGATGAACCAGGGATCTAGGCGATCGGGTCGATCGCGTGTTGTGTTGTTTTTAGTGGATCAGTGTCGTCCGAATTATGACTCAGAGTCGATCGTACCGTTGGATCCCTTTGATACGATTCTCCCAAACGATGTTAAAAATTGGTCTGATAGCGATGTTGTTACAAATTGGTGTAAAAAGCAGAAATTTGGAGATAAATGGGCGGATGATTGGATTGAGTCTGAAGGTCGCAAAGATGACTGGGAAAATCCTTCGCTCATTTTCACTCAACTCTGCACCCAATTTAAGTTAGGACAAGATGGTATGGATATTCAGGACGTATGGAAGTGGGCATCATGAGCAGTAAACCGAGTCAGCAACCGGATTGTCAGTACGAGGGATTAGCCGATCGTTTTCAGCCGCCGATTGGGGGTGTGAATGATGTCAATGGGCGAACGTATTTCCCTTATCTTCCTGATCCCAAGTTGGTGAAGGCGGTGAATTTGGCGATTAAGTTGAATCGTCCGTTGTTGCTAGAGGGTGAGCCAGGGTGCGGGAAGACTCGGTTAGCGGATGCGATCGCTTATGAGTTTACGCAGAAGTATTTGACGGACTCAGTGGATGAGAATGGGAAGCCACTTTGGTGGTCGTATTACGATTGGAATGTGAAGTCGGTGGGGCAGGCTCGCGATGGGCTATATACCTTTGATGCCGTGGCAAGATTGCGGGATTCGCAGTTGATTGGGGCGGATCCTGAGCGGCTAGAGCAGTACTTAGGGGTAGATGAGTTTAAGAACTTGAAGGAGCGGTTGATGGATAAGCGGCGGTATGTGAAGCTGGGGAAATTAGGGTCGGCGTTAGCGCAGCAGCAGGTGGAACGTCCGATCGTATTGATCGATGAGATTGATAAGGCGGATAGCGATTTTCCGAATGATTTGTTGGTGGAACTCGATCGACTATCGTTTGAGATTCCAGAAACGGACCAAATTTATCCCGAGCCGGAGGCAAAGGTTCGTCCTCGTCCGATCGTGATTATTACGAGTAACCAAGAGCGCCCGTTGCCAGAACCGTTTTTGCGGCGCTGTTTGTATTACTACCTGAGTTTTCCGGAGCCGAAGCAGCTTGAGGAGATCATTTTCAAACGGTTTGGGGAGAAGATCGAACAGAAGCGGAAATTGATTGACCGTACGATCGAGCATTTTCAAGAGATTCGGGATCTGCTGGAGGGACAACCGGGGAGCAAGTTACCGGGAACCAGTGAGCTACTCGATTTTCTGGAGGTGCTGAAGGATGGGACGGTGGAGGAGGGAATGGAGGATCTAAGAACATTGGCAGAGAATCCACATTTGTTAGGGATTATTTTAAAAACTCAGGCGGATCAGGACTTCTATCGTCGGGAGTTTGGACATGACTAAATGCAGTCAAGATCTCGATCGATCTGCGATCGCCTTTTTACCGATGCAGGATTTGTTTCAGCAGTTGCGGCGAGCTGGACTCGGGCTGACGATCGAGCAGTATGAGTTGCTGCGGCAGGCGTTAGATGCAGGGTTTGGGTTAGAGAGTTGGGCAGATTTGCGGGATGTGTGTTGTGTTCTGTGGGTAAAGCCCGGTTTGGGTGATGGGTTGGAGACATTTGAGCGAGTATTTGATGCGTATCAAGCAACATATCAACAACATCTTGAGGATTGGTTTGCGAAACAGGCTATTCAAGATGTGGAATCAGAATCAACATCACTAGATATTCCACTGAATATATTGTCGATCGTACCACCGAGGCGATTTCCGGAATCGGCTGTACCGGAGATGCTGACTGAAACTGAAACGCCTTCAGGACAAGGTATAGACGCAGTGAAACACGCTCAACTAACTCCTGCAAAAGCGAAATGGGAATATGTGGTGAAGGTTCCGATTTCGGAGGAAGTAGTGAGGCAGGCTTGGCGATCGTTTCGGCGACCGATCGCAGATGGGCAATTGCAGGAACTTGATATTGAGGCGACGGTGGAGCGGATTGTGCGAGAGGGCATGTTTACAAGGTTGGTGCGGCGACCGATCGTGCAGAAGAGAGCGGAGTTAGTGCTGCTGGTGGATGATAGTCAGGCGATGTTGCCGTTTGCACCTGTGATTCAGCCGTTGGTGCAGATGGTGGTGGAGCGGCGGATTGTGCGTGCGCAGATCTATCGATTTCGGCAATGTCCGACGGATTATTTATATGAGTGGCAGCGTCCATTGCGAGGGGAACCCTTGGCAAAGGTCTTGGGGCGGTTGAATCGGTTGCGATCGGTGGTGATAATTGTCAGTGAGGCGGGGGCGACCAATCCGCTTTATGAGGACGATCGGGTGAAGCAAACGGGGCAGTTTTTGGCGAAAGTGTTGCCGAGCGCGCGGGAGGTGCTGTGGCTAAATCCGTTGCCGAAGGATCGCTGGGCTGGGACGACGGCGGAGGTGATTCAGCTTGCGATCGGGGAGCGGATGATGTCGTTGGAGTTGGGTGATTGGAAACAGTTGATTCGGCGGCGGGAGTTTCAGTCGGAGGTGCAGTTATGGCAACTGATGCAAGCGTAAGGGAACGGGCAGTGCAAAAGGTCGATCGATTTAAGCGTCAGTATGGCGCGGCTATTTTGGATTTTGCGTGTCACGCAGCATTTCCGTTAACATTGACAACGGATGTGAGCTACTTGTTACGACAAAAATATTTCCCGCAAATGGAGTGGTCGGTGGCAGCGGAATTGTTGTTGTCGAGTTTGTGTGAGGTGGCGGGTCATGACTTGTATGTGATGGCTGTGACGGTGCGGGCAGTATTGTTGGATAGGTTGGTGGCGGAGTTTGGGGCGGAGCGGGTAGACGAGTTGGCGAGGTGGATGGCGAGGTATATTCAGCATCGGTTGGCGATCGAGCCTTCGGGACGGGCGAAGGTGCTGGGGTATCCGAGTCATTGGACAGCGTTGGCTTGTCTGAAGAGTGATGATGATGTGACGCAGGCGATTAGGGCGGAGTTGACGAAGCTTTTGGCGCAGACAGATGATCCGAGTGAGCGGTTTCGGTTGTCGGCGTTGATGAAGAGTCAGGGAGATTTACTGGCGGCGCGGGGATTACAGCCGTTGAAGCTGAATGAGTTGGCGGCGCGAGTGGCGAGTGGGCAGTCATTGGAGAGTGAGTGGGATGACTGGGCGGCTGGTCAGGGGATTCAGCTTGTGTCTCAGGTGGTTCCGATCGCGACGATTCAGTTTGAGGACGATCGACCCTCTCTAGTGAAGGACGAAGATCTGGATGTCTTACGGCATTTCGAGTTTCAGGTAGTAAAGCTGGACTCTAGGGGAAATATTTCATCCCGAGAAACCCAGATAGCCTCATATTTTATCGAACCGCTGGGTCCGGGCGTAAAGCCGCTGGAACTGGTTGCAATTTCTGGAGGTGAGTTTATGATGGGTAGTGGTGAGAGAGGCAGAGAACTGCCTGAGCATAAAGTTATGCTTCAGCCTTTTTTCATAAGTCGATATCCGATTACAGCGTCTCAGTGGCAAGTAGTCTCAGACTATCCTTCAGTTAATCGAGATATCGATTTGCGCCCAAATCCATCAAGGTTCGGAGGGTCGAATTTTCCAGTTGAGTGGATATCTTGGGATGAAGCGAAGGAATTTTGTGACCGACTTTCAGAGAAGAGTGGTAGAAATTATTTTTTACCGAGTGAGTCCCAATGGGAATATGCCTGTCGCGCTGGGAGTACCACTCACTATTACTATAGCCAAACCTCTACTCCTAATCTATTCAACTGTCGATCGGGATGTGTGACGAGTGATGGGATAAGTTGCTTTCCTTTAAATTCGACCAGTGAAGTTGGATTGTTCCCACCCAATAATTGGGGACTACATGACATGCACGGTAACGTGTGGGAATGGTGCGAAGATGACTGGCACAGGAATTATGAGCAGGCTCCCAATGATGGTACTGCTTGGGTTGAAGAGGATAGAGAGGAGAAACGAGTGATACGCGGTGGTGCCTGGAACCAAGAGAGTGAGCGTTGCAGCTCTTCTTCTCGTGGTTACTATAGTTTATCTGATCACACTTTATCTCTTACTAGAAAGGCTACTCACGGTCCAAGAACTGAAACTGGAACCGTAATTGGATTTCGTATTTGTTGTTCATAATTATTTTGTAAGATTTCTCGATATGGGAAAGTTGTATCACAAAATTTAGCTGTCATAAATAACTGTCTTGAAGCATTGTTCAAATTACTTAATTTAAATGATTTACACTATGGCAGAAGCAACCGCAAGTTTTACGATCGATCGCACTACAGTTACTGTCCAAACCTTTCGTGAAGATCTGGGCGCTGACATTTTCCTAGACATGGTGCTAATTCCACCGGGTAAGTTTCTCATGGGTTCTCCGCCGGATGAACGCCAAAGACGTGATGGTGAAGGGCCACAGCATGAAGTAACGATCGCTGAGCCTTTTCTGATGGGACAGTGCCCGGTGACGCAAGCGCAGTGGGCAAGGATTGCGAAGATGGAGCAGGTAAAGCGATCGATTAAGCAAAATCCATCACGATTTAGAGGCGATGACCTCCCTGTTGAATCGGTTTCGTGGCTGGATGCAGAGGAGTTTTGCTTACGGCTTTCTGCTCATACCAAGCGAACTTACTGCTTACCGTCAGAAGCGGAATGGGAGTACGCTTGTCGTGCTGGAACGACGACCCCGTTTCATTTTGGAGAAACGATCGATGCTAAACTTGCGAATTATAAGGCTCAAGATAATGCAGATGAAAATTGGTTTGGGAAATATGGTCGAGGAGTTTTAGGCGAATATCGGGAAAAAATGACTTCCATTAAGACGTTTCCAGCCAATTATTTTGGATTATATGATATGTATGGAAATGTCTGGGAATGGTGTCTTGATTCTTGGTATGAAAATTATGACGGTGCGCCGAATGATGGCAGCGCTAGAGATGCCTCTCAGGATTCCGGATTAAAGATTTTGCGTGGTGGCTCCTGGAACGAAAATCCGAGATACTGTCGTTCGGCATACCGTTTCAGGTATGCTGCTGATAAACATAATAGCTACCTCGGCTTCGGTTTTCGCGTTGTCTATTCTTCTACAAGGATTCTTTCTTAGCCCTCTGCACTCTTGCCTCTTTAAATTTCTGGGTATGATTGCTTTCTCCCCTAGCCCGATCGTAATCCTTGAATGACCTCGATCGATTAGCCTGTGGTGGCGATTCGGGGATGCGTTAGACTGACAGAGTCACCAATCCAGAGTTGAGCCGATATGAGCGCAGCAATTTTAGATAAACCATCATCCCTCATTCATGAAATTCGACTTGAAAAAGTTGGGAACTGGAATTTGTTTAAATTCAGCGATGGACTTCAGAATCGGATAGAAGATCTGTTGGAGAAGAAAAAGGATCATCAGCTTACCGAAGAAGAAGAGCTTGAATGGGAGGCGATCGGTGAGTTAGATCGGATCTTCACACACGTTAATGCAATGGTTGCGGCTGAACATGGCAATTCGTGACGGTATTTCGTGGTATTTCAGCGATCGGTCGAGCCACCGTAGAGCGGTTGGATATGAACGATACTCGATACCCAGAAAATGATTCCATCCGTGCGACGAGGAAATTTTGGAGGCAGATAGGATTACATCCTCCAGAAGGCGATCGGTCTGAAGATTGAGTAGTAGTCTATTGCTTGAACCCGATCGACGCACAAATTTCCTGAAGCTTTCCATTCGACAGGGCGATCGGTCGGTCCCTATATTTTGTGGCATTATAACGATCGTCGTCCATTGCGTTTAGCCATGTCTCGTCCAGCCTTTGCACTCTTTGCTCAACAGTATCTCGCCGCCCTCCTGAATGACTTTGGGACGGTTTATCTGAATGAACCGATGCCTCGTGACCCGAAGCTGAGAATTTACAAACATCCTTCGCGATCGAACTTTTCT
>JAYUJY010000081.1:0-32970 GCA_043764895.1 Synechococcales cyanobacterium
TAGGACTTAAGCTAGATGAACTTTCTAAGAACTTGGTTTGATAGATTCATACCTATTTTCAGCAACGCCTGCTTTTTCAACCTCCTCTGAGTTCTGAACTCTGCACGCATATTCAAGGTTGAACGGAACGGGAACGCCAGTTGTATAAAGCTGCGCTATGCGGGTACCAGCCTCTTCTTGGCTAGTACGACCGATCTTGACTAGGTTTGGCATGGCCGGATTTGTAATTACATATACGACACTATAAGTAGTCATGACCTTTTGTCCCTGGCAATTATATGGATAGATAAATAGTTTTCGCTTGAATACACAAATCAGGATCTTGTGACGACTTTTTCCGTATAAGTCCAGCGTTTGAAACTTTAGAGCAATACGATTATCATATTCTAGAACGAAAAGTTTTGCTAGTCTGCCTGAGATCTCAAAACTAGGAATTAAATTGATTGGAAGATAAGCATGGATCCGAAACCTTGAAAACTACTCGATACCTAGCAATTCCAAAAATAATGTTCATCAGCCGATCGCCTTTAGTAAAATCGACTAGCCGAATTCCTAATCAAGTTACTGATACCCTAACTCAATTGAAAAATCCCCGATCAAGTTATGAAATCCCCGATCGAATTACAAAATCCCTAACTTAATTGAAAAATCCCCGATCGCCTTTTTCCATAACGAAACTTCGCTCAGACTGTTTTGAGCATGAGTAAACTCACATTGGATGGATGAATTACTCCCTTAGTTTAACGAAGTGATCACCCGATCGATCGTCTACCCAGATTTCAACTTTACGAAACGACACACACGACCCTTCGACCCTTCGATCCCGGTATCGTGGTAAGGAATCTATTACAGTATTGTTAGCCATCATGTCTCAACCCACGATCGAATCTATCCTGCAAGAGGATCGCTTATTCCCGCCAAGCGCTGAGTTCTCGGCCAAAGCGACCATAAAAAGCTTAGACGAATATAAGGCGATTTATACGAAAGCAGCGGCTGATCCGGTCGCGTTTTGGGAAGATCTGGCAAAAACTGAACTGCATTGGTTTAAACCCTGGACTCAGGGATTGGATTGGAGTAACCCGCCGTTTGCGAAGTGGTTTGTGAATGGGAAGACGAATCTTTCTTATAACTGTCTCGATCGACATTTGGACGCTAGAGGTGATAAACCTGCCATTGTTTGGGAAGGCGAACCGGGCGATTCTAAAACGCTAACGTACCGGGAACTGCATCAGCAAGTGTGCGAGTTTGCGAACGTCCTGAAGAAGATGGGCGTTGTGAAAGGCGATCGCGTTGGACTTTATATGCCGATGATTCCTGAAGCCGCAATAGCAATGCTAGCCTGCGCGAGAATTGGGGCAGTGCATGGAGTCGTATTTGGTGGTTTTAGTGCAGAAGCATTACGCGATCGCTTAGTCGATGCAGCGGTCAAAGTGGTCATCACTGCGGATGGCGGATGGCGCAAAGATGCGATCGTGCCGTTGAAGCCTGCGGTGGATGCGGCGATCGCAACGGGCCAAACCCAAGTCGAAACCGTCATTGTTGCCAAACGCACGGCGCAAGATGTCACGATGGTGGAAGGCCGCGATCATTGGTGGCACGAGTTGGCCGCTACCGTGAATAGCGATTGTCCAGCCGCAGAATTGGACGCTGAAGACAATCTGTTTGTGCTGTACACGTCCGGTTCGACGGGAAAACCCAAAGGCGTCGTCCACACCACAGGCGGCTACAACTTGTATGCGCACATGACCTGCAAATGGATCTTCGACTTGCAGGAAAACGATATCTTCTGGTGTACCGCTGACGTAGGCTGGATCACGGGGCACAGCTACGTCGTCTACGGTCCCCTCTCCAACGGCGCAACCACAGTTATGTACGAAGGCGCACCCCGCCCGTCAAACCCTGGTGCATTTTGGGATGTGATCGAGAAGCATAAGGTGACTATTTTTTATACGGCTCCGACCGCGATTCGATCGTTTATTAAAATGGGCGATGAGCATCCTAATGCGCGAGATTTGTCGTCGCTGCGATTGCTTGGAACCGTGGGCGAACCGATTAACCCCGAAGCGTGGATGTGGTACCACAAGGTGATCGGGGCTGAACGCTGTCCGATCGTCGATACGTGGTGGCAAACTGAAACGGGCGGGATCATGATTACGCCCTTGCCTGGAGCGATCGCAACCAAGCCGGGATCTGCAACGCTCCCATTCCCCGGAATTCTTGCGGACGTTGTGGATATGGATGGCCATAGCGTTCCAGCAAATGAAGGCGGCTATCTCGCCGTGCGTCATCCGTGGCCTGGAATGATGCGCACCGTGTATGGTGACGACGATCGCTTCCGCAAAACCTATTGGGAACACATCGCCCCCGTCGATGGCCAATATCTCTACTTCGCAGGTGATGGCGCACGCAAAGATGCTGATGGCTACTTCTGGATTATGGGCCGTGTTGATGACGTGATTAACGTCGCGGGACATCGGCTGGGCACCATGGAAATTGAGTCGGCGTTGGTGTCTCACCCTGCGGTGGCAGAAGCGGCGGTCGTGGGCAAACCGGACGATCTTAAAGGCGAGGAGATTGTGGCATTTGTCACTTTAGAAGGCACGCATACCGCCAGCGATGAACTGATGAAAGAATTGAAAAAACATGTCGTCAAAGAAATAGGTCCGATCGCCCGTCCAGGGGAAATCCGGTTTGCCGATGCCTTACCCAAGACGCGATCGGGCAAGATTATGCGTCGATTGCTCCGGGCACTAGCGGCAGGGCAAGAGATTTCCGGTGACACGTCTACGCTGGAGGACATGAGCGTGTTGGAGAAGCTGAGAGGGTAGAAGAAGCCCCCCGGCCCTTTTCCCAAGAACAAAAAAAGGGACGATCGAGCAACATACCCGATCGTCCCTTTTTATACAAACCGTCTTAAGCTAAATCGTCTTAATTTTAAATAAGTCGTTTAATTTAGTGGAACGTATAGGCAGACTGTACAGCCCAGGTCACAAGAAGAACGATCGATCCGAGGATAACGATCGCAGAGAGCGTAATGCCAGCAGGGCTGTCGGCACCGTCAAATTTCATGATGCCGCGATTGAGATCAGACATAATAACCGAGACTCCTTGTAAGATTCGTTTCATGAAGATGTTGTGGAACGAGTTGGGGGTGTGAAGATGCAACCACCTACCAGTCACACCGTTGTAACCGATGACGCTTTTCACAGTGGAAGGTTCCATCACCGTTTACGGTCACTAGTGTAGCTTTAAGATGTGATGAGATTCCAGAGTATTTCTTCATATATGGCTCAAATTTTGTAACTGATTGTTTACGTAACTTAACTGAGGGACGATCGATGAAGGTGTTTTTGATGACGATCGCGCTGTCCCTACTGGCATTGGCCTTAGTGGAGTGGGTGTTGCGTCTACGTTTCGGTTTTGGCAATCCGCTTCTATATATAGGCGATCCCGACATTGGGTATTTGATCGCGCCCAACCAGTCAGTGGTGCGCAATGGTAATGCGATTCGGATCAACCCGTTTTCCATGCGCAGTGAGCCATTTGAACCACAGAAATCCCCCGGTGAGATTCGACTGTTCTTCATTGGCGATTCGGTTGTGAATGGCGGATGGTGGACGCCGCAGGAAGCGATTATTTCGGAACAGGTGAAACGCGAACTTCAGAAAGCCGGGAACCCAGTCTCAGTGCTGAATGCATCGGCAAATTCTTGGTCGCCGCGCAGTGAACTCGCCTATGTCCAACGCTTTGGGACCTTTGATGCGAGTGTGGTTGTTTTAGTGATTAACACCGACGATCTATTTGCGACAGCTCCAACGTCACTTGTTGTCGGAAATCATCCGAACTATCCCGATCGAAAACCCGTTGCGGCGATCGTTGAGATTGTGAATCGTGAATGGTTATCGAGACAGCCGACGAGTCCCGCGTTGCAGGCGGTGTATGACGAGACGGGCGATCGGGTGGGGAAGGCCCTTGATGCGATCGCAAAGATTCAGGCCATTGCGCAGGCTAATCAAGCGACGTTCTTATTGGTGATGACGCCGTTGCTTAGAGAAGTGGAGACGGCTCCAAGAGATTACGAAATCACAGCCCGCAAACGGTTGGCAGAACGCCTAGAATCGAATCAAATCCCATTCGTAGACCTGCTGCCGATTTTCAAAACCAGCGGCAACCCTAAAAGTTTGTATCATGACCACATTCACCTAAACCAACGCGGAAATCAGCAGGTCAGCGATCGAATCCTGCAATGGTTATCCCAGTAACTGAGACAATAACTGGAGCACTAACTGCAATACTCACCATGCTTTCTTTTTGGCAAAAAACTAGCGGCACTTGGATCAATGTATTTACGATTTTGGTGGGGAGCGGGGTGGGCCTCAGTCTGCGAGGACGATTGGCACCCGCAATGCAAGAGGTGCTGACTCAAGGGCTGGGGCTATTTACGCTCTTCTTGGGGACTCAGATGGCCTCTGCCATGATGGGCGCGAAGGCGGGGTCGGTGGATGGTGTGATTTTGGGACTAGTGGCGATCGTTCTCGGTGGCCTCATGGGCGAAGCGTTGCACATTGAAATGAATCTCACGCGCCTCGGGGACTGGCTCAAGAAATCAGTGCGCGGCGGCGGCAAGTTTACAGAAGGATTTGTGGCGACGAGCTTGTTGTTTTGTGTGGGACCTATGGCTATTGTCGGCGGATTGAGCAATGGCTTGACGGGGGATGCACGGCTGTTGACGGTGAAGGCGGTGATGGATGGAATTGCGGCGATTGCTTTTAGTAGTACTTATGGCGTGGGCGTGAGTTTTTCGAGCGTGATGATTTTGGGGTATCAGGGTGGGTTGTCGTTGATGGCGGCAGGACTCGCGGGCGGGTTGCCTAATCCGGAGAGCGATCCGAGGGTGGCGTTGATTTCGGGTGTGGGCGGATTAATGGTGATGGGAATTGGGTTTAACCTGCTGGAGGTAGTGGTGATTCGCGTCAGTTCATTTTTACCAGCGCTCTTTCTGGCCCCGATTTTGTATACAGTGGCACAAGTCTTTCAGAGTAAGGGTTAGAGACAGATTGGAGTATGCAGATGAGTACGAGAGTGACTACTGATTTTGCATCATAGAAACGATCGATGTGATATGCAGTAGAACACATAAACTAAGAATGCGGGAAGATGGAACGATCGATGAGTTGGAAATGGGTTGGCAACTAGCTGGAAATTGGTTAAAAAATGTGTATTGAAACTATAAACTAGGGTACTGTATTGGAAGCTTTACGAACATGACTCCGATAGAACTTGGGACAGCCTAGGACATAAATTTCCAATAGGTTTAAGAAGATTTCAAAATTAATGAACCGATTTTGGTTTATCGAGGTATACATTGAGTAAAGTCACAATTTTTTAACCCTAGAGGACTACTTCCATGGCTGGCACAAAACGACGTTCTCCTACTTCGACTCTCGTTTCTAAATCTGCAATCTCGCAAGCTTCATCAACGCTATTGGATTTGCCTGAGAAGCCCAAAGAAATTTGGTCATTGCGTGAGGCGATCAATGCACTGAAGGATCAAATCACATCGGCGCTCGATCGGGGTTACGGTTATCCTGAAATCTCCAAAATGCTGACAGCACAAGGCGTTGAGATTAGTGCTTCGACGCTCAAATATTACTTGTCTTCGGTGCGCCGCGAGGACGGAACGAAGACTAAACGTCGCAAGACCAGCGGCAAGCTGACGGAGAAGACCTTGAGTCAGGCGACGGCGGCGGTCGAAGATGCGGTCAGTGACGAAGAGAAGACGACTCGCGGTCGTAAGCCTAAGGCTGATGAAGCGGAAGAGATTCCGGTGGCTGCTAAGCGCGGTCGGGTTCCTGCTTCTAAGGTTGAGAAGACGGCGACTAAGACGCCTGGAACTCGGGGTCGTCGGAAGGCGAGTGCTTAGGAGGCGATCGGTTTGATGTGGGGTGCGATCGGACGGGGCGTTGGGTTTGATGGCGGGTGGGATGCATTGGATTTGATGCGTTGCTTCGCTTAACGCATCCTACGTTGGATTTTGGAGCGGATTTTGAATTGGATTTTGGGGCGTTGGGGTTTGTTGGCCTTGGCGCTCTTTTTTGTGGGGATTGTCGGTAGAATCTTGGGGTGGTTTTGGATGGGTGTGCGATGACTCCTCAGCTTGATGCATTTTGGATGCCGTTTACTGCAAATCGTCAGTTTAAGGCGCAGCCTCGGTTGATGGTGGGGGCGCAGGGGATGTTTTACCGGACTGACGATGGACGTGAGGTTTTGGATGGGACAGCGGGGCTGTGGTGCGTGAATGCGGGTCATGGGCGGCGGGAGATTGCGGAGGCGGTGAAGCGGCAGGTGGAAACGCTGGATTTTGCGCCGACGTTTCAAATGGGGCATCGTCTTCCCTTTGAACTCGCCGATCGCCTGTCTAAAATCACACCGGGAACGCTAAATTCAATCTTTTTTACAAATTCAGGCTCAGAAGCAGTAGACACGGCGCTCAAGATTGCGATCGCCTATCATCGTGCGCGCGGGGAAGGCACTCGGACTCATTTGATCGGGCGGGAGCGAGGCTACCATGGCACTGGGTTTGGGGGGCTTTCTGTGGGCGGCATTGGCGGCAATCGGAAGGCGTTCCCGGTGTTGGCTGGGGTCGATCATTTGCCCCATACTCACAATTTAGAACATAACGCCTTTTCAAACGGACAGCCGGAGTGGGGAAGTCACTTAGCTGATGATTTAGAACGTCTCGTTGCGCTTCATGATGCGTCTAACATTGCGGCGGTGATTGTGGAACCTGTTGCAGGCTCGACGGGCGTACTGATTCCGCCGAAGGGGTATCTGGAAAAACTTCGTGCAATTTGCGATCGTCACGGGATTGTGTTGATCTTTGATGAAGTGATTACCGGGTTTGGTCGCATGGGGACAGCCTTTGGGGCCGATTATTTTGGGGTGGTGCCGGATCTGATGACGGTTGCGAAGGGGTTGACCAATGGCAATGTGCCCATGGGAGCCGTGTTTGCGAAACAAGACATTTATGATGCGTTTATGCAGGGACCGGAGGCAGCGATCGAATTGGCCCATGGCTACACCTATTCAGGACATCCGCTGGCCTGTGCGGCGGCTTTAGCGACGTTGGATATTTATGAAAATGAGAAGCTGTTTGAACGGGCGGCGGGGCTGGCTGAGTATTGGCAAGCGGCCATGCAGTCGTTGCGTTCGGTGAGCTGCGTAATTGATATTCGATCGATCGGACTCGTGGCGGGGATTGAACTTGATTCGATCGGGGGAAGTCCTGGCAAACGGGCGTATCAAGCTTTAGTGGATTGCTTTGAGAGTGATCTGTTGATTCGGACGACGGGTGATATTATTGCGCTATCGCCTCCGTTGATTGTGGAGAAACACCATATCGATCGAATGGTCGATCGATTGGAAAAAGTACTGAGTCACATTGGATAATGTATTCATTTTTAGTACCGCTATACAACGAAGAGGAAACTCTGCCGGAGTTGGTGCGGCGACTGAGTTCTATTGCCAATCAGCTAGATGCTCCCACGGAGATTGTGCTGGTGAATGATGGTAGCCGGGACCACTCCGTTGAACTTCTGCGTCAGTTTCAGCAACAGGATTCGCGAATTTGTTACATCAGCCTAGCGCGTAACTTTGGGCATCAAATCGCGGTGACGGCAGGATTGCATTTTGTGCGGGGCGATGTCGTGGTGATTTTGGATGCAGATTTGCAAGATCCGCCGGAACTGATTCCTGAGATGATTTTGCAATGGCGATCGGGGTTCCAGGTGGTGTATGCACAACGCAGAGCACGGGCCAAAGAATCCGTCTGGAAGCGCGGATTTGCGTTTGTCTTTTATCGGGTGTTGGCTCGGCTCTCTGACGTGGAGATTCCCATTGATACGGGAGATTTTTGTTTGCTCGATCGATCGGTGGTGGATGTCCTAAACCGAATGCCAGAGCGGACGCGGTACTTGCGAGGACTGCGATCGTGGGTGGGATTTCGGCAAGTAGCGGTGACGTTCGATCGTGATCCACGGTTTGCAGGTGACGTGAAATATACGTTCCGGAAATCATTTAAGTTGGCGATTAGTGGCATTGTGTCATTTTCACAGGTGCCGCTGCGGTTGGCGATGTATGTGGGGTTGTTTGCTGCGTTCGTCGCATTGTTGATGGCGTTATTGATTTTGTATTGGCGCATTTTCGTCCCAAATTCGCCCCTTGCGGGGTTTACGATGATCCTAGTAGCGATCTTTTTTCTAGGGGCGGTGCAGTTGGTGAGTATTGGGATTTTGGGGGAATATATTGGTCGGATTTATGAGGAGGTGAAGGGACGGCCTCTGTATACGGTGGCGGAGGTGTCTGGCTTTGAGACGTCACCCATAAGAGATGAAGATTTGGACGAAAACGCTACTCGTTGATCAACGTTTTAGATAAGATCAAAAAGCTTAGTCCTTGCAGGATAATTGTTATGGCCTATTCAGACTTCACGATCGATCGAGTACGCCATGAATTAGGCATCACATTGGATTTCTCAGCGTCCCTGTTTGATCAAGTGTCCCCTGTTGTGGCATCCGATTGGTTGGTGGATACGTTGGCGTTGATGGCTCCGATAGCGATGGCAAACACGGAGAAAGCCCGATCGGAGTTTATGGTGGCTCCGATTCTGGGGGAACTGGTGAAACGGTTGGACTATGGGATCTTTGTGTTTTCAGGGAAAGCCAAAAGGAGCGGCGATCGATCGGATTTATGGCGTGGTCACAAGTGGGATGGCGTGGCGGTTTTTGATCTTAGAGGGGACGATCGCGCGGATCGATCGGTTGGAATATTACGTTTCGCAGGTGGATAAGATTTTGGGAATTTTGTTGAGTACGGTGACGTGAGGTGTGAAAATTTAACGATCAGACCTTTCACCGATGCGATCGCGTAAAATAGGAACTGGTTCCATAGGGTTACAGGATTGATGAGTATGACGATCGAGTTGACGTGTTTGTTAGGGTTAGCACTGTGGACGTTAGTGTTAAACCATACGCCTGCCATTGCGCGAATTACAAAAGCTGGCGTGGCGTGGGGAATTGGAAATCGCGAAGAAATGCCAGCGGTTGCAGCCTGGGTGGGGCGGGCCGATCGAGCGCAGCGGAATCATCTGGACAATCTACCCATGTTGGCGATCGTTATCTTAATCGCTCACATCACCAATCAGACCGATAGCGCCACTGCCACTGCATCTGTTGTGATTTTGGTGAGTCGTGTGGCCCACAGCTTAGTGTATATTTTTGGAATTACAGCATTGCGTGGACTGAGTTATGTTACGTCTATTGTTGCGATGCTGACTATTGTGCGTAGCATTGTCACTTAGTAGTCTGCGGCGTAAATAAACCCTTCATTGAAATCAGTCAAAATGAGGGTCGCTATTAGATTGCTTATTCGTTGGGTTTAGGGTTCGGCGAGCCAAACCCCTACAGTCTCTGAAAAGATAAATCTGTAGGGGCATGGCACGCCGTGCCCCAAACCTAACGAAGAGGCTCTGAATACCTGGGTCGTTTAAGCAGCAGACTACTAGGGTCTTCATCATAAAAACCATTACCATAACAACATTGTATTCATCGTTTCCAGCTATGAACTTAGAATTTACTGTCCCGCCCAATCTCACCTTTGAACAAGCGATCGAACTGACCCATGAAGTTCTCAGCGGTGATCCGAGTGATGATGTTCTGAAAAGCGTCGTGCAATCTCTGATCGCTACTCCAAATGGATCGCGAGGGTTTTTTGTTGTGTTTTTGACGCAGGAGTTTCCGCAGGCAGACTCGCCTGGATTGATCGAAGCGTTGCGATCGAACCCTGACGCTATTAGTGACCTCCTCACGAAAAACCTTGCTATGCCCACCGCCATGGCCCTGACTCACCGCCGCAACGGCCACGAGGATCTGGCCGCAAGTTCAGATCTCACCCGATCGCGCACCGATCGCCTGATTCAGCAACTCAATCTCCCCGAAATTCGCACCCACCTGACTGAATTACACGATACGATCGTTGAGAAGCGCACAAACTCCTGGAGCGCTTTTCTCGATCGCTGGGGCTACGATGACGAACAGCGCACTGCGATCGGGAACGTTATTAAAACCGCCCTTGCCGCATTGCCATCATGACCCTAGATTTCATCATCATCCAAATCGTCGCCATTTCCTGCATCGCTATCTTGATTCGATCGAGCAAAAACCAAGGCTGGTCCTTAGTCGCCGCCGGGATTTTGGGATTGCTTACCCTAGGCGTTGTGACCAAAGCAGCTTGGACTGCACCGATTTGTGGCGGGTTGTGGTTGGTGGGGGTGTTGTTACCGATTCAGTGCATGGCACAAATCACACGACTGCGATCGCAGGAAAAGTACACCCAAGCCGGATGGATTGCCCAATTTGTTCGCATTCTCCATCCCGGCGACGGCTGGTGGAGCTACCCGCAAAATCTCAAAGCCCTCGCCCTCGCCAAAGAAGGTAATTTAGACGGTGCAATAGACATTCTCACGCCTATGATGTCCAGCGAAACCTATGATGGCAGACTCGCGATCGCATCAGTGTATGGGATTCAAGCAAAATGGGATGACTATTTGGAATTTGCGACCACCCATCTCACGATCGCCATGCGTTTAGAAGAAACCAGTAGCGCCGGAATGGTGTTGCGATCGCTCGGTGAAACCCGCCAACTGAATGAACTCCTCGACGCCGTTCGCGACTGCCACATCCGCGCAAATAAAACAGGCAATGCACCGCTCCTAATGTTGAGCAAACTCTACGCTTTTGCTTTCACCGGACAAACAGATGACGTCCGCACTTTGCTCAATACTCACCTCAAGTCCTACTCTGCCCTGCGCAAACGGTTTTGGATTGCCACCGCTGAATGGTGTTCTGGAAATGCTGAAGTGGCCGTTCCTGTCTTTCAAGAACTCGCCATTCAGTCGCCCGATTGTGAACTCCAAAGTAGTTTAAAGTGGCGATCGAAACAATCTCCCCTGCAATCGTTCGAGATGCTTACCCTTGATTCCCGCGCTATTCTGACGCGCCTCCAAACCGTCCAAAACGAAGATATCAAATACAATCCCCGCACGCCCACCACGTTCAAACAAACGCCGATCACCTATGGAATTATTGCCATCAACGTGGTGATTTACGTCGTGCCGTTCATAGTGGATTTTGTTTTAGTTAAGTTTAATCCTGAATTCCCATCAGTCATCCAACGGGTCCTGTCATCAATCTCCAGCATTTACTACTGGGGTCCGCTGGTGCCCGATCAGCTATTCTCCGGATCGTGGTGGCAGCCTCTCACGGCGATGTTCATGCATGATCCAACGGGTATTGCTCATATTGTTCTAAATATGTTTGGTCTTGCGATCGTTGGCGCGTTTGTGGAATCTAGATTAGGCAGTGTCAAATTCGTCATTTCCTATTTCACCGCCGGATTTGGATCGATGTTCATCCTTGCGGTCTTGGCCCGAGCTGCTGGGTCCGGAACGATGAGTGCGATCGGGGCTTCAGGTGCAATTATGGGCATGGTCGGCGTTATGGCGGCTATCTACTGGCGGGGGTGGCGGAGCGGCGAACAAGCGGCCAAACAATGGCTCCGATCGATCGTGCTCATCGTCGGACTGCAAACTGTGTTTGATCTGATGAATCCTAATGTCAGCATGACCGGACATATGGCGGGCCTGGTCATGGGTGCGATCGTAGGTCTAATCCTAGTTTCACCCAACGCTAAATCTCTCATAACTAAAAACCTATCCTAGGGAGAGTATCCGAAAGGTTTGGATGTAATGTAATGTTTCGGAATGTTAAGTGAAAAGCAACCGTTCCTGCGTCACACCATTCGTTCCCATTCCTTCACCTTATTTTAGCCCATGACTCGGTTTGCCGTTTCACGTTACGATGCCTTGAGTTCTATTACAGCTCGTATTTTTAGGCCCTTTTTAGTTGCGATCGTGCCTGCGGTACTGACGCCGTTCTGGATGCCTAGCGCTCAAGCCCAGCCCTTTGGCCAGCCGCTAGGTCAGCCCCACGTCAACGCCCCTGTGGAGAAGCAAGTTACTTGGCAAATCCTCCACGCCATGCCCAACCACCTGAAACAAACGCTTCCCCTGACCATTCGGAATCTTCGCAGTGCCTGTACCGGGTGGGGCGGCGTCAAGCTTCAATCTGCTCAGAATGTGGACGGGACGGTGATTTGTGCGCAAGATCAGCAGAGCAGCGTCAGCTACAATGCATATCGAAATTTCGGGACTGATTATGTTGCGGCCTCGATGCTGGTCAGCTTGCACACCGCCATCCAAATCGAACCCGATCGCCGATCGCAGCTCATTGCCGATTTCCAACAGCCTAAATCCTTTCAGCGACTAGTCAATCAATCTATCAACCAATCCATCCGAGGCGGCTCTCCTATGCCCTTAAGCACCCGCGAAAGGCTGAGCGCTAACATCACTCGCATTGTCCTCACTGCCCTCAAAGATCCCAACTGGGAATCGTCAATCTACGGGTCGCGCACCGACTACGACGTTCTCAGTCAGAGCTTCTGCCACGCCCAGGGACTCTCCCAAAGGCAAGCCCAAATTGCGGCAACCCAGCTTAAAGGCTACCAGCTCTATGCGACCTGCTGGATGGAATCTGGACTCCCTAGTCAACTCATTCGAGATCTCCGTATTGCCAAACACGTGAGTCATCCCCAGCCAACTCTCCAGCCCCCGACGATCGCTTTCCCTGATAGCAGCGCCCGCGCCACCGCCAAATCTGCCGTCAAATCCACCCCGCCCGCCAAAACCCAACGCTAAAGGATAGAATAACCGGGAGATTTTGCATTTAGCTGTGCAGTGAGCGCCATGACTTCTCCCGGACGATCGCTGTTGTTTTTGGTCCCTGGTACGACGGGGAAATATTTTTGTGGGGGATTGGTTGCAGAACTGAAGGCGATGAAACTGGCGCAGCAGATGTGTAACGCCGAGGTGGTGACGTACCGAGACCGAGAACCTAACACGCTGTTTTTACCGGATCTCATTCAGGACGGCGTTAGGACCGATCGTATTTTTGTGGTGAGCTGGGGATTTGATGTGCCGAAGCTAGTCAAACAACTGCGCGGCCATCATGTCATGTATCACGCACACAGCGCTGGCTATGGGTTTCGGCTAAACTCCAGCGTTCCTATTCTCACCGTCAGTCGTAACACCATGGGCTACTGGGGCCAACAGTCTCCCCATTCGCTGATTTACTATTTACCTAATCAAATTTCTGATGAGTTTTGTGATCGCAATCCCGATCGGATGTCCCGTGATATCGATGTTCTGATTCAATCTCGGAAGTCATCGAGTTATGTGCTCCAATCCCTCATTCCAGCATTGCAAAAGAAGTGCCGAGTACAGGTCATTACCGGATTCGTTGATGACTTGGCCGCGTTGTTTAATCGATCGCATGTGTACCTCTACGACTCTGCGGAATATTGGGCACAGCAGTGCGTCACTGAAGGGTTTGGTCTGCCGCCAATGGAGGCGATGGCGTCTGGGTGTCATGTGTTTTCTAGTGTGAATCATGCGCTGTCTGATTATTTAGACCCAGGATTCAACAGTCATAAGATTGCAGGATACTCTACGGGCTATGATGTCCAACGGATTTTGGAATGCCTAACCCGAAGACCCAACCCGTTGCCGCCCGACTTCTTAGATCAGTATCGATCGGACAATATTATCAAGCGGTGGGACGTAATTTTAAAAGAGGTGAATCAGTTTTTTGATTATACTGAACAACACAAGTCTGACATCTTAGAACTCACGCCACTGCGATTACAGGGAATGCGACTACGATCGAAGTTAGATAAACTTAAGAAACGAATGATGACATGGTAAGTCGTCTGCGGCTTAAGTAACCTAACGATTCAACTCCTCTCCGTTGGGTTTGGGGCACGGCAGGCCATGCCCCTACAGATCCGGGTTCCAGAGAATGTAGGGGTTTGGCTCGCCGAACCCTAAACCCAACGAAGAAGAGATCAATGCGACCATCGTTGCGACATCATTTTAATTGATTTTAATACAGTTCTTATTTATAGCCGCGTAGTACTAGTTTGGCAAAAATCCATCATCCAAAACGTCTTCCAATTGATAAGGACAATCGATCGGAAACGTCCCTACAGCGAGTCCTGTTTCTGCAATTGCCCGAGCGATCGCCTTTTGGTATGCACTCTCCCAAATCTCTGGAAGCACCGATCGTAAACTTGGAGAATCTTGAAGATCATCTTGAATTCGTTGTCGATGTTCCACAATGCTGCCACCCCAACTGCCACTGCGCATTTCGGCCTGAAACTGCCACTTCAACAAATGCAGCAGTAATACAATTAAGTTACTTTGCAATGCTTTTCGTTCGCGCCGAGACATATCCTCAATTTCCTCAATCAAATTGCTCCAGTCCACTTGGTCATAGGACTGCGATCGGAGCTGTTGCGCGATCGTCTCCGCCCACAGGACGTAATCTTTCTCGTACAGGGACGGCGATCGGTCTTCGATTTTGACAGACGGTTTAGATTTTGCGAGGGTGCGATTGACCATGAGTTGGATTTCTCTCTAAACACTGCTGAGAACACTGCTGTTCTATCACAATAGCAAATCTTAAGTTGTTCTGCGATCGCCTTGCATAAGATCCGGGCACCCTGAGGTAAGCTACCAGTATTCTTCTCAATCTTTATCCTATGCGCACTTTAGTTCTTCTCTCTGTTCTTCTGACGGCTAACACACTTGTAGCGGTTTCAAACCCGGTATCTGCAACTGAGACAGACGGCATCGTGAATCAAGTGGCCTACCCCAAAGTTCCGGACGGCTTTTATTCTCATCTCAAGCCCTCAAGTCCCGTTGGGCCTAAACCAGACAAAGCCGCAATAGACAAGCTACTCCAATCTTCTAAAACCATTCCCACCGCTCAAATCCTGGTTCGGATTCAACAACTCAAACAATGCATTGAACAGTATAAAGCGATCGGCGATGAGGCTGGATTGAGAAGCGCTAGAGTGCAAGAAGCGATGATTGCTTATCGGCAAGGTGAATATCGCAATGCCGATCGACTGCTTAAAACTGTGGAATCAAATTTAGAACGTAATAGTTCAGACTATTGGAGTGCTAAAAGTCTGCGCGGGTTGCTCAAACTTGAATCAGGCGATCTTCACGGTGCATTGCCAGAACTACTCGGCGCGCGCAGTCAACAATTCAATGATTTCATCAACGAACAGCTCAACACTACCGGAATAGCCGAAACCTACTATCGTCTCGGACAATATCGCATCAGTGCGGATCTTGCCCTGATGAGTTCTCGCAACGGAGCGGACTCGGTTAGCCAAGCCCAAGCCTTCCAAATCCTTGGCGACATCAACTTTGACTTAGGTAAACCCGAAGAAGCGATCGACTACTACCAAAAAGCCGCCAAACTCAGCGCATCGATCGGGGTCGGGGGCGGACTGCGCAACTACAACAGCACCACAACCAGCCTCATCCAACTGGGCCGCGTTTACCAAACCCTAAACCGCACCGCCGAATCCCGCACCAACCTGATTGAAGCCGTCACATTGTCAAAACAACGGTTCAATAACCATAAAACCGTGGTCATCGCGCTCAACGCCGCTGCCATGCTCAACCTAGAAACCAAAAATCTCCCCGAAGCACTAGGACAATTGACCGAAGCACAAAACTGGGTCCGGGGCGCTGACGATCCCACCGTTCGCATCATCACCCTCGGCAACTTTGGTCACTACTATGCGGCGATCGGCGACGTCGATCGGGCCACCAGTTCCTACACCGACGCCATTAATCAAGCCGAACGTATGGGCGATCGGGCCACTGAAGCCAAACTTCGCAGCGCTTACGGTCAGCTATTGCTAAAAAAAAAGCAGATTAAACCCGCCATCGAATCCTTAGAAAGAAGCCTCACCTTATTTGAATCGCTGCGTCCTCGACTCATTGATTCAGAGCGCATTGCGATCGCCGAACAACAAGCCAAAACCTACCAACTCCTCCAGAGCGCCCAAGTCCAATCCGGCGACACCCAAACCGCCCTCCTTACCACCGAACGATCGCGTGCCCGAGCCTTCGTCGAACTCCTCGCCACCCGATCGCCCTTCAATAGTTTCAGCGAGTCTTCCAATCGATCGATTAACGGCTCTAGAAGCGTCATTAGGAACAATAATAACAACACCAATGTTAATATAAATCTTGACGTAAATATACCCACACTCGATCAAATTAAACTTACTGCAAAATTACAGAATGCAACGATCGTCACCTACGCGATCGTGAATCAAATTGATAACGCTAGTCGTGAATCTGAACTTCATACGTGGGTGATTCAACCCAATGGTGAAATTCAATTTAAAAAAACCGATCTCACTTTGCGAAATAGTCCCAATTCTGAATCTTTAGAATCCACGGCCAACAACACCCTTCGTCAAATTGCAAGCCGATCGCGCAACACGCGTGCATCTATTAAAATTGAAGGTATAACTTCCGCCAGCACCGAAAGAAACGCCAACCGTGCAGCCCACAAATTCCTAATCGAACCCATCGAGCAATGGCTCCCAAAAAACGATCGCGATCGGATTATCTTCGTTCCCCAGGGGTCGCTGTTGCTGGTTCCCTTCGCCGCACTTGAAGACAAAAACGGCACCTTCCTCATCCAACGCCATACGCTTCAAATCGCACCCTCGATTCAATCTCTATCGCTGCTCAAACCCAGCCAGAGCCGCCAATCCAGCCCCTTCATCGTCGGCAACCCGTCGCCTATGCCCCAGGATTTTGACCCGCTCCCTGGCAGCGAAACCGAAGCTAAGGCGATCGCATCGCTCCTCCACACCACCGCCATCACCGGGAAAAACGCCACAAAGCGCAACATCCTAGCCCAACTGCCCAGCGCGTCCCTCATCCACCTTGCCACCCACGGCATCCTCGATGAACGCCAAGGACTTGAAAGTGCCATAGTCCTCGCCAGTAGCAACCGCGCAAGCCGCCCAGACGAGCTTCTCACCGCCAGCGAAATTCTAGATCTCAAGCTCACGGCCAACTTAGTCGTCCTCAGCGCCTGCAACACCGGACGCGGAAAAATTACAGGGGATGGCGTTATTGGACTCTCGCGATCGTTCCTATCCGCAGGCGTCCCCAGCGTCGTCGTGTCGCTATGGCAAGTCCCCGATGCGCCCACTAGCACCCTAATGATCGCCTTCTACCAAAACCTCATCCAAAAAATGGATAAAGCCCAAGCCCTACGCCAAGCGATGCTCACAACCCTAAAGGTCTACCCAAATCCGCAAGATTGGGCCGGATTCATGCTGGTGGGACGATCGGATTAGGGGAATTTAGAATTTAGAATTTAGAACTCAGAGCGGAATGGGGAATTTAAAACCGGAGGGGCGGGAGTTGTTTTAAAATAGGAACCCTAGAAACTTAGACCCACAAATAAGGTTGATCCCATGAGTTACTTCCGTCCTGCGGTTGATGCGATGAAAGGCTACGTTCCCGGAGAACAACCGAAGCCCGGTACGCCTATTATTAAGCTCAACACCAACGAAAATCCCTATCCGCCTTCACCCGCCGCGATCGCAGCCCTTCAGAACATTGATAGTGAATGGCTCCGACGTTACCCCGATCCATTTGCTCGCGAGTTTTGCGCGGCGATTAGTGAATCGCTAGGCGTTCCGGCGGATTGGATTATTGTAGGCAATGGCAGTGATGATGTGCTGAACGTGCTGATTCGGGCGTGCGCAGAAGGCCGTAATCGCCCCGTGGTCTACCCTATGCCGACTTACGTGCTCTATCGCACCTTATCTGAAATGCAACCCGCCGATCGCATTGAGGTTCCCTATCCTACTGATTTTGCATTGCCACTTGAGGCGCTAATTGCGGCCAAAGGAGCCGTCACCTTTATCGCCACCCCAAACAGTCCATCTGGCCACAGCGTTCCTTTGAGTGATCTTCGAGAGTTGGCACGGCGTTGTACGGGTGTTGTTGCGATCGATGAGGCTTATGTTGATTTTGCGGAGAGTTCGGCGTTGGCGCTGGTGAGTGAATTCGATAACGTTATCGTATTGCGCACCATGTCAAAAGGATATGGTTTAGCGGGATTGAGGTTGGGTTTTGGTATTGCTAATCCAGCGTTGTTAGCGGGACTGTTCAAAGTCAAAGATAGTTACAACATTGATGCGATCGCCAATTTCGTCGGAGCTGCATCCATGCGCGATCAAGCCTACAAAATTGAGTGCGCTGAGAAGGTCAAAGCCTCTCGATCGAAGATGAACCTAGACCTAAAAAACCTCGGCTTCACGACCTTTGAATCCCACGGCAATTTCATCCTCGCCACCCCTCCGGGCACCTCCCAATCCCTCGCCGAATCGCTTTATCTTGGCCTAAAAGAACGCGGCATCCTAGTCCGTTATTTCAATCAATCAGGTCTCGAAGACAAGCTCCGCATCAGTGTCGGAACCGAGGAACAAAATGCAACGCTTATGGAAGCACTGGTTAGCCTAATGAAATAATGGCGAAGTAAGCGGCCCAATGTTCACCCAATGTTTACGCTGTCGCCCACTCTAACCACACCGCCATGGTTCGATCGCGTGTTCACAGACAACCGATAAAAGTGATTAAAGCGCGATCGTTCGACGGATGCTGGGAGAGTTGCAGTGCGATTCTTTAAAAATATTTTCTGAAATGCTGTGGTGACTTCTCCAGAGATGGAATCGCGAGTGGGAACGATACAGCGTTGACACGGATTTACGCCATGGAAGATTACACGACCGATCGTGAATGGTTTGAGATAGTCGGCGGTCCCAAACAACTGATCTTCCCAAAATGCCTTGGGCGCGTCTAGTTCAAGATTGGTGCGAAACCTCGATCGCGCTTCTTCCAGCGCCATTCCATCAAACCAACTCGATACCGCTTGTAAACTCTGCGTCGAAATAACTGTAGGTCCGGGCGACTCTGGATCGTCCGGGAATCCCATCTCCTCGTCCTGTTCCAAATGCACCCCAAACTCAAAGAACTCACTCAACCACATTTCAATTTCAGCACGATCGCCGTCTAGATGAAACGTTGCTGTTGTCAATTTAGGAGCCGACAGCGTTACCGATCGATTTAGCCATTCATACTGCGATCGAATTTTGTGAATATTAGCGTTCCGTTTTGCATTCACCACCCGACCCGTTTCATCAACAATAGCAAACTCCCGATCGCCTTTGAGTGCCCCGCTCGGAAGAACGACTGATGATTGGAGATGGAGCCGATCGAGTGATTTGATTGGGAAAATCGAGATCTCGGATAGCTGAGTCATAATCTTTAGTCATAACTTTGGATGGATCAATTCTCCTAGATTTTGCTTGAATTCTCCAATTTATTTGCCTCTTTATTGCGATCGGGATTGGTATAGTGGAGCTAGGAACTAATGTTAATATCCTTCACCTCTCAAAGCCTAAGTCCTTTCGACCGCGCGGAAAGCATGAATATTCAAGAGTTGCCTGCGATCATTTCCTTCCTTCTTCCGATCCGTAATTATCTTCAGCAGGAATATCAGACTAATCTTGATTGCGTGACATTATTTGGCTCTCAGGCTAGGGGTGAGGCAACGGAATCATCAGATATTGATGTATTGATTGTACTAACTGATCTTCCAAGTGCAAGTCAGGAAATACAGCGAACAAGTCAGTTTTTTGCGCAATTCTGTCTCGATCATCAGGTGTTGGTAGCTCGGTTATTTCTATCTCGATCGCGGTTTGAAACCGAAAACTCTCCCCTTCTCCGCAATATTCGACGGGACGGTATTGTGTTGTGACCCCAGAATATCTGTCGTAGGATTATCAAATAATCAAATGTATCTCTAACGACCTGCGATCGCCATGGCATCTTCTACGGCATCCATTCGGCGGGCTTGGTCGTGACGAATGGATGCTTCATTGTTGCCTAGACCGGGCGCATCCCATAGGTTGGTACTCGGTTCGCGGTAGGAGTTGACGCGGGCGACGAGAATGGCGGCTTGACCACGCAAACCCCGATCGCGTGCTTCTTTGAGACGATCGATGTAACCACCGCGATCGAGGGCAGCTAGGGGTGCTTGATTTGCCAGATCTAACCCGTTCATGCGTTCTTCTGGAGTCAATTTGAGACCTTGACTGGCGGCTTTTTGTTGGAGCATTTGGTCTTGGGTTTGGAGGCGGCTGAGTTGTCGTTGGTCAGCGTCTTCGGGCGATCGGGCCGCGTGTTGGTAGGAAAAACTGCCTAGGTTCCATTTGGCATTGCCGGGATCCTGGTGGCCGTAGTAGGCCGGGTTTTTTCCTCCGTCTGGGCGACGGGTGCCCTCTGCGCTGCCGACAGCTCGGGCCACGAGGGAGTTCGCGCCACCGTTGAAGATGCCACTAGCGGGACCGACTGAGGGAGTTTGGGAAACAGCGTTCGGTAGCGTCAACCCTTGGGGTTTGCGGGGTTTGGACTCGGGGATATCAACCCCAAATTCTAGGGCAATGGAGCTGGGGAGATTGCTCGGGCGGGTGTCGCGGGTGAGATGAGGGCTGGGTGTCTGGACGATCGCACGAAGAGGACTGATGATTTCAAATCCGAGATACAAACAAAAAACGGACATGAAATAGGGCGTCTTCTGGACAACTGCACGAGAGATTCGGCGAGACATTGGACGAGACATTGGGCGAGACATTGGGCGTAAGTTTTTCAGGAGGGTTTTAGGAGGGTTTCTAGGATTTGTTTGGACGGTTCGACGATCGCCCATTTGCCGCTGGGATGTTTGCGTAAGGTGGCAAATCTCAACGTGTCGGCAGTGGCAATCCGATCGCCGCGATCGACCTTTCCTAGGCGAGGTTGTTTTAAGCCACATAGGCGAAACTGGTAATTGGGAACTTCAGGGGTTTCAAAATAAACGCAGCCTCGGGTATCAATGACTGTTTTTCCTTTAAACGGCGCATACACGGCTTTACCCTCTAGTTCTATAGACAGATCGCCCAAGCCACTGACGATTTCATGACCAGAAATCCGATCGCCTGCTTGGAGTTCCCACTGTTGGTGAAGCGGCGGCGGTGCGATCGCCGTTGGGGCAGACTGTTGACACCCTGATGAGATCACGATGAGTAAGAACAGGGATAAGGATTTGATAGGCAAATATAAACTAAGTTTCATTTAGAACGGTTTGATTCTAGGTTCTTTCGATTCCCGGCTCTTACTGAATGACTTGACGCGATCCCATGAATCGATCGCCTTCGTACATAACCACCATCCAGCTTGAGCTTGAGAGCTGGAAAACCTCTCGCTGAGCGACTGCCCCGGCACGAACCGAAAGATTAGACAGTTGACAGTACGCTGTTGGAAGTCGAGATTGAACGGTTTTTTTGGCGGTGCCTTCGCGGGTTTGGGTAAGTTCGGTGAGTTGGCTGGCGGTGAGGAGTTGGCTGGTCTTCGCTCTTGCGGTGCATTGGAGGTCGGGGGCTGTGGCGCTGGTCTGTCCTAGAATTTTTGAATCCCAGACGATCGCCAGACTTAAAACAGCAATGCTCGCGAAGAGCCCGTCTTTTAGCGTGAGTTTTGGGACAAAAGAGGTATTGGTATTCTCAGGGGATGGGACTTGCATAGAGGCTCCTAGAGTAATGTGGGATTTGGACGGTAGGATTTAGACCGTGGGATTTAGAGCTTGCTGCCGAGAAAAAACCCTAAGGTCGTGAGGAGGCAGCGGTAGACAGGGGGCGTACTCGATTGAGGGACGCAAAATGCGAGGTAGGCTGCAAAAAGAGCCGGGAATAACATCACAAAATGCAACGGGAAAGACAATAGGGGAATAGTCTGAATACAAACCTGAAGAATGACATGAACACCAACTGAACTGAATGTCCATAGCACTGCATCAACTACGATCGCTTTAGGTTCAGTAGGAATGGGAACCAGCCGTTGAATATGTCGATAAATATTCGGATAAATAGCCACTTTCGTTAATGGCTGGGATTGAGAGTGGGATTGAATCGAGGAATCAGAGGGACGCTTCGGTTGGACCGCCAAGGTGACATGGGGTTGCTGTTGGGCTAAACGGTGAAGGACAGGTTGGGCTGGGCGATCGCTGAAGCTAGGAAGATCCAGCCGATCGTGGCGCATTTGAGATGCCTTGGCAGCGGTAGAAGCAGTTGCAGGGGCTTGAACGTTGCCGCCCCAATAGTTCGGAGCAACCGCAGGTAGGCTAGAGGGATCGATCGATCGTCTGCGACTGGGATCGTAGGGCGGGATGGGCTTACGGACGGTGAGGCGGGATAGTGAGGTTCGGCTAGGCCGTTGAGGTGGAGACGTTATTTCAGCGATCGGTTCAGCGATCGGTTCAATGATTGGATCGAGCTTCGAGACGAAGACGACTTTAGACGGCGGCTGGGCGACGGCTTGAACCGGGGCAGGTCTGCGGGAAATCCTCGGCGTTATCAGTGGGATTGGCTCGAAGCTCGGGCGCTGAAGCTGTTGAATTTGCAGCGCGATCGAAGCGAGTTCCGCCATGTTTTGGGTTAGTTTCTGAGATTCCGTCAAGATATCGCTGAAAAAGAATTGCCGACAGTGGTACAAATCGTCGAGGCACGAGTCCGCCGTTACTGTGTGAGTCTGCGGAACAGTTTGGCCCGTGGCTTGAGCAGTGGGATGGACCGTGCTCTGAAGCGAAGATTCAACGATCGCCACGGATTTGGTTGCCGATCGTTGACGAGTCGTGGCGGTTTTGGCGACGGTTTTGGAGTTGCTGCTTTTAGTTGTGGTTTTAGTGGCGCTTTTAGCGGTCGCTTTTTTGGCGGTCGTTTGAGTCGTTGCTTTCGATCGAGCTGGGCGAACGGGACTATCGGCTACGAGTTCGATGGATGTTTCTCGGGGTAAGGGTTGAGCAGTCATCAGAGTCCTCCCTGTAATAGATGGCGGGGGTTCAGATTCCGACCCATGCGGCGCGGGAACCTAGTACTAGGTTAGCAGTACTTCTGTACTATATCAGATAAAAGTAGAAAATATGTACTACTTTAAGACGTTTTTAAGAAAATACCTTTAACGAGAATATTTTGGATCCTTAGGAAGGTTTAGACAGAGAGTGTGTCTGGGTAAGCGTGTTTGGGTAAAACTCCTTAATCTTTTCTCCCGATCGTAGGAGATCCGACGGGACCTAGGGGAAGCTATGCTGAAGCTACATGGTTATAAATTTAATTAATTTCAACTCAGCGCAGGATTTCCTGTAGGCGTGCGTGATGGGATGCCGTTGACGATTTTGGTGGTGGATGATGACTTGGGAATTCGGGTTGCAGTCGGGGATTATCTTGAGACCCTTGGGTTTATAGTGTCCTCGGTTTCGAGCGGTCGGGCTGCATTAGAGGGCATGGCGCAGGTGCTTCCCCACTTGTTGGTCGTGGATATTGCGATGCCGGAAATGTCGGGTTATGAGCTGGTTCGGCGGGTCCGATCGGAGGTTGCTATGCGGCTGCTCCCCGTTATTTTTTTGACGGCGCGAAATGAGACGGCGGATCGGATCTTAGGGTATCAAGTCGGCTGCGATAGTTATTTGGCAAAGCCTTTTGAACTCAAAGAGCTAGCGATCATCGTGAAAAATCTGCTCGATCGCAATCATCTTCTCGATCGTAATGCTCTTCTTAATTAGCCATTGCCCTCGCTTGCTATGATTGAACGGATAGAGCCGTCCTCGTCACTGAAGTGAAGTTATTTATGAATCTTCCCCTCGTTACGACTCCCCCCTCTCGAACCGAATGGCGATCGACACCGTTGCTTTTGCCGACCATGTATGATTTGCCGTCTGAAGATCCCGAGGAACCAGGTTTGCCGGATATTTTTCATGGATTGCAGCCACAGTTGCTGGACGAAACGCTGCATTTGCCGCAGTATGCTGACGATCGGGTGTTTCATGCCTTTGGTCTCAATCTGTACTATGACCCGGAGCACACGGGTTGGTACAAGCGCCCAGACTGGTTTTTCGCGTTGGCACCTCGTTTGTATCAGGGATTGGTTGCGCGATCGAGCTATGTGATGTGGGAAGAACTCGTTTCGCCGACGGTGGTGATTGAGTTTTTGTCGCCGGGAACTGAAGCGGAGGACTTGGGTCCGTTTGTCCGAAATCCTCGGAGGCGTCGGGATTCTAAGCTAGGTAAACCGCCTGCTAAGTTTGTGGTGTACGAAAAGATTTTAAAGATACCGAATTACATCGTGTTCGATAACGCGACGAAGCAACTGCGCTTTTTTCGTTTGGTGGGCGAACGCTATGAGGAGCAAGTCGTTTCTCCGAATAATCCCCGCCTCTGGGTTCCAGAATTGAATCTAGGGCTAGGGTTGACTCTTTCGACGGTGCGAGGATTTACAAACCCTTGGCTTCGCTGGTGTGACGCCGAAGGAAATTTCTTCCCAACGCCTGCCGAAGCCTATCAATTTGAAGCAACGGTAGCCCAAGCTGAAACGACAGCAGCTCAGGCGGAGGCAGCAGATGCGATCGCTCGACTCAACGCAGCTCAACAGGAGAGCGAACTACAGCAAACCCGATCGATTCTGAAAATGTTGACTATGGGACTTGCCGCTGAGCAAGTTGCGGACGTTTTGGGCGTGACGATTGAAGCGGTGCGATCGGTACAGGAGGAAGTGGACGATCGGTAAGAGGGCGTATTGACTACTGCACTCTCCTAAATCATGCCAATCCTGAAATCACAAAGCTCTTGCGCAAGTGGAAATCGGCGGTTGTTCCAGCGTGAGCTACGGCCCAATAGCTGATGTCGCCCGTCTTCTCTTCCAAAACACTTGTCGCCGAAAGCTCGATCGTATCTCGGCATAATCCTAACGTCTGGATATCGAACGTAACGTCAATAGTCATGCGATCGCGCCGCCGCTCAATCCGAAAGGGTAAAGTCTCAATCATAGGTTCTTCGCGCAGATTTTCTCGATATCGGTCTAACCGAAACACGTTCCAATCCCCACTCGGTGAAAGATTGATTTCCCAGTAATCTTCCTGCCCCGAGAACCCTAAAAAAAGTTCAAAGCAAGTCATTTCCCAGAGTCCTACTCTGCGCTGTGGGGTATCAGAAACAGGTGGAATCTTCAATCGATCGATCGCCCCCACAACCACGAATTGAACAATCAGTTCAGAGGCATCAAGATTCCAATCGATTCCCACTCGTAAATCGATCGCCTTTTCCAACTCACAGTTTATAAACGGAACTAGTCTAAACTCTCTCATATTCTGCTCTAATCTCTCAATTCTCAATTCTAAAATCTCTCACCAACTCCCGCACTTCTTTTTCCTGCATCTCCAAACTCTCCATCAATCGAAACTGGACGATCGATCGACGTAAGTTATGCTCATTATCTTTTGCCTTAAAATATACATTTCCAGCTAGATGATCGCTCAAAAACCGCAATCCTAATTCAAACGTAATCACGCGCACCGCGTCAAAAATATAGTCATACTCGATCGGATTTAAAATCGTATGCATCTCAGGTAGGTAGCCCTGGAGAATGCCAGAACATAGGCCCAAATCAAACGTGACCAATTCGCTATTTTCAGCCTCCTCGCCCAAAGGATTGCAGCCCGATCGCAAACAATCTCCAATATCATAATGAATTAATCCTGGCTTTACTGTATCGAGATCCACGACGCTGATGGATTTCTGGGTCGCGATATCCATCATGATGTTATTCACTTTAGGATCGCCATGCATAATTCGCACAGGCAGGTCTCCCCGATATTTTGCGTCTTCTAAAATAGACGCTAGAGAAAGACGATCGCGCACCACATCTAAGCAATATTCAACCTGTGGACATCGCGAGACTAGACTCGTGATCAATACTGTTTGATACTGCTCTAAATAATGCGGCGTAATGTGAAATCCTTCCAGCGTATCCTTTAGTGCTGTCGCTGGAATGGCTTGAATCAAACGATGGAAGGTGCCTAAAGCAAAGCCAACTTCTCGGGCGTGATCACGGTCTTGGATAGAGTCCAAGGCCTCAGCACGATCGATAAAACTAATCGCCCGCCAAAACGAACCTGCCTCATCCTCAACCTGATCTTTGCCGTCTTGGGCGAGTAAAACTCGGGGCGTTTCCCAGCGCCGATCGATCGAGTTAGACTGCAACTGCTGATGGATATGTTCGGTCACGGTGCGCATGTTCTCCATCACCCACTGCGGATGAGGAAACACTTGGGTGTTAATTCGCTGCAACACAAACTGATGACCCACTGAAACATCAACGGTTACCAGAAACGTATCGTTGATGTTGCCATTTCCAAAGGGTTTTAAATCCACAACTTGACCGGAATGGACAAACCTGTTGGCCATGGCAATCCATAAATCTAGTGACACATCAGCACTCATGAACGGTTACGGGGAGGAATAACTCGCCCATGGTAAAACCGTTGGGACAACTGTTGCAATCCCCATGCACTTAGGGATAGGGCGATCGCACTCCCCGCCAACACTCCGTTCCACACGGGAACCGTTGATAACAAAGCCGTTCCAACCGTAGCCGCAATGGCCAGCCCGATCGAAATCGTTTGCAGTTTGCGGATATTCGCCAGCGCCGATCGACAGCTTGCACAATTTTGGGTGTGGGAGTGATAGCGATCAAGCAGCACAGTCCGAGTTTGGCGAGACGGCAAGGCTTGGTTCGGGAACGGGTCGGCTTGGTAGGTGTTGAACCAAGAACGAAATTCAAACACGTAGCGATCGGCCTTGGTGGGCATATAAAAGGCTTGGGCAAAGCTATTACTGCCGCCTTCCTCAACTAAGTTGCGTTCTTGAACATGCAAGAAGATTTGGTCATCTTCAAGGATTGCATTTTGCCCTAAGTGCGAATACCAGCGCGGCGTCAATCGAATAAACGTCTCTGGAATTCTGGATGAAAACTGGAAGGGAAACCGGGCAAACAGCCGACATTCACCCTTCCGCGTCGGCGTTGCATAAACCGCCGTCACCGTTCGCCCAAATTGCTTCGAGGTCAAGTCGTGCCACATGAGATTGGGCGCAACGAACACGGTATCCTGTGACCCGAGTTTGCCCTTGCGCGGCCCTTCAGCCCAATGTCCGGTGAAGCCCGATTTGTCTGATGTTTTGAGTTCAAGGTCCATGGGTGCGGCGTTGACACGATTGCCGACGGATTTGTGATGGGTGAAGGGGAGATGACTGGCATCGAGGACGTTTTCCAGCAGCGTCGCAGCGTCGTAGGGCAAGTCCCGCGCAATTTCCATGCAGGTCCAACTTGGATCAGTTGGGTCGTAGGGTGCGATCGCCGGAACTGCCACTTTATCCGCATTTTCAACCTTTCCCGCATACACAAACAGCAATCCCTGACACACCTGCGTTGCGAAGGACGGAATGCAGGCTCGACGAGCGGTCTGAGCCGATTCATTGGGCTGCTGCTGCGGAATCCGATCGCACGTTCCTTCGCCCGTAAAGGCCCAGCCATGATAAGGGCATTCGAGCAGACCATCCTCGGCGATGCGTCCTTCCGACAGCGGCACCAAACGGTGAGGACATTGGTCGCGCAGGGCTGACCACTTTTGCGTGGCTGCATCCCACCAAATAACCAAATCAATCCCTAACAGAGTGAAAGCATTGGGCTTCAGGGTTTCGAGATCGCGCACGTAAAATACGGGGTACCAGGCTTCTCTGGGGTCAAAGCGATCGGCTTCACATCCGCCCAACAGAGAAGCTTCGGTTTTCAATTCCAGATTCACCACAGGATTACCTTGTTAGAAAGATTCATACTTCTTTACAAATCTACATTAACAAAGATCTGGGTGGAATGACTGCGATCGGACCCACAGCTTGGAAATGACTGGGCCTTAGATTTCCCGGCCTTAAATCTCCCGGCCTTAAATCTCCCGGATGATCGTCTTACCGTCTTTAACTTCACCGACCAAAATCAACGTGGCCACATTCACAAAGAGACCGTTCTCCAGCACACCCGGAATATTGTTCAGCGTTTTCTCCAGTTCAGCCGGATCATCAATGCGATCGAATTTTACATCAATCACTAAGTTTCCTTGATCCGTCACCACTGGGCCTGCCTTCCGGACACCCATGCGGAGTTCTGGCTTGCCGCCTAGCTTCTCAATGGCACGCATCACAGGCGTCACGGCCATGGGCAAAACTTCGACAGGGAGTAAAAAAGTAGACCCAAGGCGATCGACGAGCTTCGAGCTATCGACGACCACGATGAACTGAGTCGCGAGGGAATCGACGATTTTTTCTTGGGTATGTGCTGCGCCGCCGCCTTTGATTAGGTTTTTGTTCGGGTCTACTTCGTCCGCTCCGTCGATGGCCACGTCAATGCGATCGACTTCATCCAAGCTGACTAAGGGGATGCCGTATTTGCGCGCTAGGACAATGGCCTGGAATGAGGTCGGAATGCCTTTGATGTCCTTCAAGCTCCCGGATGCGAGACGTTCACCGATGGCCTGAATGGCAAATGCCGTGGTCGAACCCGTTCCGAGTCCGATGACCATGCCTGATTCCACCCGATCGGCTGCCGCGTAGCCCACTTGTTTCTTGAGTAAATCTTGCTCATTCATAATCAAAGTCCTACTGCGCGTTGTTCTGCTAGTTCACCATATCAAACTACTGGACATCAAAATCGGGTCAGCATTGATGGATTATTGATGAATTATTCACCCCCATCGATCGGGATTTAAATCCGTTCTAATAATCGATCATTTAATCTCATACCAAGTCCCTCCGATCGTTTTTTGCGCTGGCGAGTACATCTGCTTCAGAAACTCAAAAAACTCAGCGGGAATGTATTGCACATCATCATTGACGATGTACAGATAGGGTGGACGAGCCGCTTTAAGTTGGGTTTGCATCAGCGTCCATTGATCGGGGAGCAAGATGGCAGAGATGGTTCCCAGTAATGGAATAGCCTGAGTCCGATTCGCTAAGACATAAAAAGTCGGATCGCCAATCACATAAATAGGTCCCGGTTTACGTCCCGGTTCATTGACAAATTTGACGGCAACTTCTGCCAATGCGTAGTTCGGTGCGAGTTGCGTTTGGTAAGCAAGCTGGGTCTCGGATGTGAAGGGAAGGCCCGATCGCGTCATCGCCATGCCCATTTTACCCACCGCCAAAACGTTAAACCCGACGAGTCCCAGCAGACAGACCGCAACGAGTCCCCGGTTCCAGCGCCTAGACTGGGATTGCAGCGCCAAATCAATGCCCTTGGCAGCTAAAACAGCGATCGGGACGAGCAATAAGAAAAAGTGATATCGCCACCAAGACTGCGTTTGGATGGAAATGGTAAATAAGCCTAACCCTAGCCATACGATCATCTGAACCATAAGGTAGTCGAGCTTTTTGGTCCGGAGCATTTGGACGATCGCAAAAACCGACAGCACGGTCAACGGTGCAAATCGCCGAAACCAACTAAAAATTGATTTGATTAACGTCAAAAATGGTTTTTTTGGCAAGTTTTTGACCATGATAACTGGATGCTGAACCATGGTGTAGAAGGCATCGGTAAGCATCCCCGTTGAAGCCCAATACAGCAAAACCGGGATAAGCGGCATCGAGATTCCTAGTATCACTGGAATAACACTATTGACCACTGCCGCAACCCAAGGCTGGTTTTGTTTGATCAGAGCATAAAGTAAATAAACGAGCCAAAGTCCGACAATAAGCGGTAAGAAAATCAGCTTAAACAATAGAATGATGCCGCCTGCAATGCCGGACAAAAATAGCCATCGCCATCGAGTCGTCGGATGCTGAATGGCCTGCCACGTACACCACACTAAGGCATACATCGGCAGTCCAATCAAAGATTCCACTTGCATCTGATCGTTTGGGTCCATCACGCTAAAGTAGACCCCTGCTGATAGCCACGGCAACAGAATCGCAATCCACGATCGCGTAAAGTACTGAGCCAACGTCAACCGCAACATCGCCGCTAACGCGATCATCCACAGGCCATCAAACAGATGCATCCCAACGCCTGTAAAGCCGAAAAGTTTCCCAGCGATCAGGTAGACCCCAAAGATTCCCGGTGGTTTGATATCCCAGAAATCTCGATAGAGTAAGGCTCCTTTTGCAAACTGTTCGGCATACAGCATAAAAGGAACTTGATCGACCCAAAAAGGCTCCGGCACTCGCAGAAGGGCGAGGAAAATAACGATCGAAATGACTAAGATCTCTCCGTAACGAAGCAAGGAGCGATCTTTATTAAAATCAACAACGTTCATCTATAAACTGTCCTAAAAATTTAAGCCTGAATCTTTTTCACATTGATTAGCTTTACTGTTTACTCCACTATTACGGTGAAGACTGAGCAGAGTCGATCGCCTTAAATTGTACTATCAAGTCTGCTGGCTTCATCAATAATGGCGTTGAATGTCTGGCTGTTTTGACCGTGCTGGTTGTAACCGGGCCGACACCTTAAGTCACAGACTGATAGATGTCATCCAATGCCTGAACCGAGGCTTCCCAAGAGTAAAAATCCTTGACCAGCTCTCTTGCTTTGCGCACAAGATCTTGACGCAACGATGGATTGTGGAGAATCCGCAAAATGGCATCCGTAAAGTCGTAGGGCGTGTCGGCGACTAAAAGATGCTCCCCTGGAATCGCCCGCAATCCGCCAAGGCCCACCGTTGTCGCGACGACTGGAATGCCTGCGGCCATGGCTTCTAAGACTTTATTTTGAATTCCAGATCCCGATCGCATCGGCGCAATGGAGACCGTGGCCCGTTCCAAATACTCATTCAAATCTGGAACATACCCGAGAAACTTAACGCCCGTTTGGGAATAGGTGCGAACTAGCTTTGCAGGCGGATTAGGACCAATCACGATTAGCTCAGAATCGGCGTGACGCGATCGCAACATCGGTAATACATTTTGCGCGAAGTAGGTAATGGCGGCGATGTTAGGCTCGTAACCCATGTTGCCCACAAAAATAATCGACAGTTTTTCAGCGTCTTTGATATGGACGATCGGGCTATCTGGGCAATTCACGCCATTGGGGACGACGGATAAGTTCTTGAAAGGTCCGATCGTTTTTTGATCCGTCACCGAAGAGATGATGGCATGAGCAACCTGCGCGGTCACTTTGCGCTCGTAGTTCAGCATTCGCCAGGACTGGAGAAGATAGAATGCTGCCGTTATCCAATTTCGATCGAGGGCTAAACGAGCTAAATTCAGCGACCAAGCATCCACAAAATCCACGACCACAGGCACCGAATTTCCCTTCGGAAGGTACAGAACGGCTTTGGCCATCTGGAGGTAAATCACATCAAAGGTCTTGGCCGCGAGCAATTGTTGAACCCGGCGCTGAATTTCTCGGCTAAAGTACTGTGGAATCTGGAACGGAAAATCATAGGTGCTCACTCGTCCGATGTTTTGTATTCGGCGCTGTTGGGTGATGGGGAACAGTTCCATGGATGTACAAAACTGGCCCACCTGTTCGATTCCCGCCGCATCGCAGTCTTCTTCGATGCTGGAAACGAGGGTGATTTGGTGGTTTTTGGAGAGCAGTGCCATCTGGTGATACGACCTTAGCCGATCGCCTTGGGTCAGCGGAAATGGAAATCGAGTCGTCAGCATCAAAATTTTCATATGGCCATAGTTCTAAATCACCCTTGGGGTTTAAGTCTAGATTAGAGACACAAATTCTCGCTTCTAAATTCCGTGAACTTACTGATAATTTTGTCCTATGGCTTAGTGGCTTGACGTCTTCTTTACGGATGGTAATAAAAAGCGACGCCCAGCACCATGTACGTCGCCAGTAAAAGCGTGCCATCAAGCCAGTTCGATCGACCACCAAAACAAATCAGATTACTGACAGCGACGGCGATCGCGACGGCAATCACTTGGAAGAGATTGAAATTTAGATCGATCGGCTGATTAATAATCTGACCAATGAAAACCAACACCGGGGCGACAAATAGCGCAATCAGGAGACTATCGCCTGAAATGGTGGCCATCGCGAGATCCATTTTATTATTTCGTGCTAGTCGAATGACCGTGACATACCCAGAAATATCACTGACTAAAGGCAATAAAATCACGCCTGTAAAGAGTGGCGTGAGTCCGAGACGTTGGGTTTCGACCTCGACCACTCCCATGAAAAGTTCTGATTCTAAGGCTAGGGCGATCGTCGAAATCAGCAGCACGGATATCCAGAGCCATGGATTTGGAATCTCTTCTTCTTCTTCTTCAAGTTGACCGACTTGATATAAGTAACTATGGGTTTTGAGCGAAAAAACCAAGGTGAGTAAGTACACCAGAATCAACACGGTGGCGACCACCAGTGACAAATTATGAATCGCAATTGGATTCACGAGATTGGAGGTATTGATCACCATGGATGGCAATGCTATGGCCGTCACCGCTAAAGTCATGGAGGTTCCGTTCACCCTCGCCCGAATCGGCTGAAAGGTCTGTTCTTTGTAGCGCAATCCGCCGGACAGCATCGCTAATCCCAATAGCAACAACAATGCGCCCAAAAGGCTTCCGGTAATACTCGCTTCAACGATATCTACGAGTCCTTTTCGCAACGCCACGATCGCAATAATCAATTCTGTCGCATTCCCAAAGAGCGCATTCACCAATCCACCGATCGTTGGCCCAGTGACGAGCGCAATTTTTTCGGTGGCGGTGGCGAGTGCGACGGACAGCGGGGCAATAGCCAAGAGCGAACAGACGAAAATGGCCGTTTCACCCCAGTGCCAGAACTCCGCTGCGATCGAGAGCGGAATGAATATCAGCAAGCCGTAAAAGAGCGATCGGAGCATGGAGAATTGAGAATGAAGAATTGAGAATGAAGAAGGAGAACTAGTAGTCTGCGGCTTAAATAAGCCAGGTATTCAGAATCTCTTCGTTAGGTTTGGGACACGGCGTGCCATGCCCCTACACATCCGGGTTTCAGAGAATGTAGGGGTTTGGCTCGCCGAACCCTAAACCCAACGAAGAAGCAAGCTAATAGCGACC
>JAYUJY010000082.1:0-32940 GCA_043764895.1 Synechococcales cyanobacterium
AAACCGTCGGCACAACAGCTCAAAAACCCGTTCTGCGCCCCCGCGTTGGGTCAAATAATCGTGAACGAGTGCGATCTTCATGGGAAGCTACCAAATTTCAGTGAAAGAGAGGAAAACGGAGGAAAACATGATACATCTGCCAAGTCTGAAGTTTAAAAGGTGAGGTCTGTGGGTAACTCGCAGTTAGTCGCAACCGGGTTATTACTTATAATCGAGGATAAAAGAGTAAGCTGAACATGCGGCCTACGTCCTTTTACGTACTCTTTAAGAAAGAGGCATTTGTTTAGAGATTGTGAGAAGTCATCCGGATGACGGAAACCTTCCGGATGAGCCACAACGTCTAGCACCCGATCGCCTAGCGACCCCCGAGCGATCTGAAGCCACCAAACAGTGCATTAAAGGGTGACAAAACATCACTCAACCCTTCAGAGAACGTCGATAATCCCGATTTACGCACCACAACGATGTCGTTGTTCCGCAAGGCTGGATTATTAGCTTCACTCACACTTTGCGAGAAATCGATCGGAATATCGCGCTTCGTCACGGCACCATTAGAGTTCAGACGAATCAACGTCACACTATTTTTCGCCGATTTACGGTTAAAGCCGCCCGCCATGAGGATGGCCTGATTTAAAGGCGTATTTGGGGGCAGAGCGAGCGATCCCGGTTGTCCCACTTCTCCCGAAACGCTGACGGTCATTTTGTCAGGCGAGAAAGTTGTTGTTGCTAAAGCGGTGATTTCGGCTTCATTAATCGAAGAAACCGTCGGAATTTCGATTCGATCGCCTTCTTGCAGCGGAATATCTTGAGCCAAATTACCTGACTTTAATAGCTCCCAAAAATTAACTTTAATCGACTGTTCAACGCCCGATCGAGTGGTTCGCTTGACCTGCACATTCCGAATGTCCGCCATCTGCGAAATCCCCCCTGCCTGCTGAATCGCCTGCGTCACCGTCGGAATCAAGACCCCGCCGCCGTTGCCTCCACCGCTCCCGATATTCCCGCTAGCCGTATTGCCATTGGCACCTGCCGATCCGGTTAGGGACAATAAATGCGGTCCCGGTCGTCCCACTTCCCCAATCACCGCCACTTGAATGGGGCGACTGTTGCGACCTGCAAAGTTGCTGGCCATCAGTTGACGCGCTTGAACCGAATCGATCGCATTGCCCGCCGGGATCAAGATACTATCGCCATCGCGCAGCCGAATATCCTGACGTGCATCACCGGATTGAATCAGTTGCAGCAGGTTTACCGTAATAAGGTCATCTTTCACATTTCCAGCCCGACGACGACTGATCTGAACCCGTTGCAAGTCCGCCGATCGGGTCACGCCATCTGCAATTTGAATTGCACGACTTAAGGTCATAGATTCAGAGCCACCGCCATTGTTACTACCGCCGTTTCCACCGCCTGAAAGAGAGTAAGCACCGGGACGCTCGACTTCCCCAGCAATGGCAATCATCATCGGACGTGTGGTCGTGACGTTGAAATTAATAATCGGACGGGTTAAAATGGCACTATAGCGATCGACCACCATTTTTGAGGCTTGTTCCGTTGTATAGCCCTGAACCATCAGCATTCCCACCTGGGGCAGATTCACCGAGCCGTTTGGCAGCACCACGTATTCACCGCTGAATTCTGGCACGCTGAAGATATCCAGCTTAATGCGATCGCCCGCCCCTAGGATATAGCCATCGTCGTTAATAACGGGCGCAGCCGTCGCTGATGGAACTTGCATAAATTGCGGAGGCAATGACCGAGGGGTCAGCGCTTGGGCCGGAAGAACGAGACTTAGAGACCCAGCGAGAGTGCTGAAGAACGCGATCGTACGGGTTAATTTAGACGGTGAAAAACGGGTATGAATATCCATGTCGATTTTAGGTAGCAAAGTAAGAAGGACAGCAGAGGCGAGGCGCAGGAACCTAGGAATCTATCCTGCATAAGAGGACAGACTCCTAGGCAATGGCATAACTTACTAGAAGTTAGGCGAAACAGACGAAAGCAGCGGATGATAGAAGTAAATATAAGGATTGAGATTGACTCGATAGATTAAGCCAATCACTGGGTTAGTCGATTAGGAATGAGGATATAACTGCGGAACAGCGGTCCCGGCTGGTTAAGTCCAGGCAGGATGTTTGGCCCACAAGTTGCGGACTTGATCAAATCCTCGCTCCTTGATCCGGGGTTCAGCCCATTGACCAACAAGGTCACAGAATGATCCTCCAAGTGATTAGCACTACTGAGATTACTGTGGAGTTCCGGATACTTCCCCATCAACGTGACGTAAATCCCAGAGATTTTACAGATGACGCCGATGGGTTTTTGGTATCTTCATATTCGAGGGGTTCTCGTGTGAATTTTGAGGATTCTCCTGACACCTCTGTATAAACCCTGTTAAATAAAAGTGAGCGCCGAAGTTTCAAGTCGCTTGCGGGCTTTCTGCATCTTCTTTTGTCTGACTGCTTCTTATACCTGCCGCTGCAACCGTCCATTGCGCCGCTTTCGGAGTTTCTCATGATTCATCTCGTCCGTTCCGTTCCGCGTTCTCACTCGGGCGCTCAGTCGTCTACGACTTTACATTCGTCTACGACTTTATCCATTGTAGAACCCATTAAAAAACCGATCGAACCCTCTAGTGAAAAATCTAGTGTCGAAGCTCATGTCGAGACCCCAATCGTTCGGCCTAGGGTTGACCCTGACGATGAATCCATGACCTCCCGTGCCCTCGTCGTTTTAGAGCATCTTGGGGCCATGTATCCCGTCGAAATGAGTCAGGCGATCGTACCCGTCACCCTATCGCCCACGATGAAGGAACTGTACCAAAACTTGACCGTGCAGCAAGTTGCGTTCAATGTTCCAACCAGCACCCCAGCGTCCGATCGTCCGAAGCTCCCCGCCAATACGCAATTTGTGCAGGACTATCCATCACAAAGGCTTCAGGCTCCGCTCATTCCCGTTCGAGCGCGAAGAATCCTGCCGCCACTGCCGTTTCTTGAAGTGGGTAGTGGTCTGCTCGCTTTTACGATTGTTTCTGGCGTCGTGGTGGTCGATGGTCTCAAGCAAGCGCAAAATGGACCGGGACCGGGAAAAAGAACCTCACCCATCAGCTCAACTGTGAACGATCGCACCCCCCGCGTCGCTCAGGCCAACGCCGGAATGAGTGATATGGAAGTCTTAAAATCCGGCAGAACCCTTCCATTACCCGGTCTTGCCATGGGCGCACCGACGGGCCTCTCTATGGGCGGAATGAACCTCACGCCCGCCCAAATGAGCCAGCTCGCCATGCAGCAAGCGATCGCCGCTTCCAAAGTGGGCACCCCAGTCACCCCGCCCACCAGCGTCATTCCGACCCTCAATCCCTTCGCCGTACCTCAGACCGGAGAAGTACTTCCCGCAGTGACCACAGGCAATGCCGCTCTCAGTTCTCCAACTCTTTCTGAAGGTTCTGCGCCCCAACCTATTTCGCTCTCGCCCCCCATCGTCCGTCCGAGTCCGTCCATTGAGTCTGCGCCTGAACGCAAGCCGATCGCCCGCCAACCCGATCGCCAACCCGATCGCCCTTCTGCTCGTCCGCCCGTGATAACCCAGCCACTTCCGGTTCCCGAGTTGCCCATTAGCCCTGCTGCTGAAACATCGATCGCCCCGCCATCCCCGCCATCCCCGTCGCCAAGTCCTTCGCCTGCCCTGCCGATCGTTCGTCAGTCGATGGCCCCAGAGCCTGATCCGATCGCGTCTCCTGTTGAAGAACGCCCTCGTCAAGCGGTTCCTGCACAATCCAGTGCAGCGATTCAAGCTGCAACTCAAGATGAAGCAGCCGTAACGATCACGCCACGAGTTCTCACCTCCATGCGACCCGAAACGAGTGAATCGATCGCGCCAGCATCACTCAAGCCTGCTGCGAGTCAAGAATTTGTGCCGAAGGATTTAGTCTTTAAGCAAGAGATTAACTAGTTAGATGGCCAGTCGTAACTGCTTCGGGACAAGTTTTTGAAGAGTTAGTGGGATTACTGATTCAGGATTAACCAGCAAATCCCGCACAACTTCTGCCACAACTTGCGCTAGGTCACAAGGGACAGCGTTGCCTATTTGTCTATAGACCGAGCTTTGTCCGCCGATAAACTGATAGTCATGTGGAAAAGATTGTATTCTAAGTGCCTCATCAATGGTTAGGCGTCTAAGTCTTTTAGGTGCGGCATCTAAAGGTAAAGGTTCCTCCCCTTTCATCAGGTAAGAGTGATACCATTCAACCCAGCTATCTTGACCAAAGTAGCAGTGCCCTTCATCAACAATGGGGGTCTTATTTCCACCCATAGAAGCGTGGAGAGCGCATGAATATCCATCAGGATTTAAGGGTCTTCCCTGACCATTGAACAACATCCCTGCGTAAGGCGATCGTCGCATTACGGGCTTTGCAGCTAGGGTTACTTTTGCATTGCATGTTCGCTGATTGTTTTTGGAACCTGCAACTCCTAGAGGTGAAATAATATCTCTAACTGTAGGAGATAGTTTTCTATGCTGAGCGAACCGTATCTCTAAATTGCTAACGTCTTCAATCCCTCGAAATCCGATCAGAAACATGCGTTCTCGGGATTGTGGAACGCCAAAGTCAGATGAGTTAAGGATGATGAGCTTACATTGATATCCCAATTGATTGGCCAATTGGAAGAGCTTTTGGCGAATCTCAATCCATTTATCAAGAACGGCCAACGCCTTAACATTCTCGCAAATAAAAGCCCGAGGTTTGGTCATTTCCACAGCCTCCATGAAAGTCCATAGCAATTTGCTACGCGGATCATCAGGGTTCATCTTTCCAGCTACAGAAAAGCCCTGACAGGGTGGACCCCCAAAAACGATATCGACTCCCTCAAATTGACGGATATTAGTCAGATTTTGATTAATGTCACCGCATTTGATAATCCCTCTTGGGTGATTTGCCTCGTAGGTGAGGCAAGCGTCCCTGTCAATATCGTTAGCGCTAACAATCTCAACGCCTGCTCGGCTGAATCCAATATCCATACCGCCTGCCCCAGAGAAAAGTGAGAGTCCTGATAAGAGTTGCTTATTCTTCATATATGCGATTTTGGCATATTTGCCGTTCCAAATCAAGATTTAACCATGGAAAGTCCAAAGCAGTCTATTTCAAGTATTCACGATCCCGAGTACCACAGGATCGTTGATGCTCTTATTTGCCTACGAGAAAAAGCAAAGCTCTCTCAGAAAGCGATCGCCTATGAGCTTGGCTTGACGCAGCCTGACGTTTCCAAAATAGAGCGTCGGGAACGCCGAATCGACATTCTAGAAGCTTTGCGATGGGTGCAGGCTACGGACGCTGACCCTGCTGAATTTTTCGCCCAGTTCGCTAATTCAGAGAGTTGAGCATGAGTCTTGCCAAACCCACCGTCGATCAAAGAGCAGCCGAGCGACTTCTCCGAGAAGCAATCGCAATAGCGCAAGATGACTCTAGAGAAATTTTAGCGGCGGAATGGGATATCGAGATCAGAACCCTCATTCAAGGAAAACATCTGACTTTCAGGTACATTCTTGTGACCGCTCTTTTAGGCAAAGCAACGAACCCAAGCATCAATGCTCTTGCACTCCAGGCAGGGGCTGATGTTGAAGGTGCTTATGATGCCCGAAGCTTATGTCATGGTGTCGTTGTGCCACTTGAGCGTCAATTGCTGAATAGCTTGCTGGGAGGATCGAATGAGCCTTTTCTCAATAAGCCTGCTCGTTTTCCACTGATATCTCCATCAAACGCCGTGAGGGCTGGCACGGATAAAGCGCTTTTACTGATCCTGCACAAGGTGCTGTCTGAAGTGGAAACGGCTGAGCAGGCTTTTAATAGTCTCTGTACTGCTGTGCGGTGTACTATTGGAAGACAATCTGCTCGAAGTGGACTTCTTCCTCAACTTTCAGAATCGGCAGACTCTCACTTAAAAACGATCGAATTTATTGATGCGTTTGTCACCCGATCGATTGAGGGTCAAGTTGCTGCGATCGTAGTAGGAACCGTCCTATCCACACATTTTGACCAACTTGAAGGCTTTGAAGTCATTGTTCATCCGGTCAATCAGAGTGGTGCTTCTTCAAATGAAGTAGCAGATGTAGACATCAAGAAGAACGGTAAGATTTTCGTGGTGTTTGAGGTTAAAGATAAGCAATTCAGTGAGCAGGATGTCGATCATGCGGCTTTTAAAGCAAGTCAATATGGCTTAAATTCAATTACTTTCATTATTGGAGTAAATGGAGCGTGTATGGGTTCATCTCGTGAGCAGATTGCAAAAACTATTTTGCTTACGAGAGGTGTCAATGTTATTTTTATAGACATTCTCTCTTTCGTACGATCGATAATCGCGCTATGTTCAGAGCTTTCTTTTGCTGCTTTTTTTGAAAGACTTCAGTACTATGCCGTCTGTGCTCGGGTCAAAGATGAAGTTTTTGAGCATATTAAGAGTGTTTTTCAATCCATGCAAGTCGCGTCGAACCCGCCATCTAAGAGTCCTGCTAAAGCTGACTGACCAGAGATCTCGGTTGTGTTGGAGATGTCATTTGCCGTTGCTCAGCAGAAACGATCGCCGAGGAAGATTCGTCAGGAGGACGCCTGTAATGACGAGCGACCCTCCACAGGCGATCGCAGCGGTCATCGGTTCATTTAAGAAAAAGACGCCCATCAGGACTGCGCTCGTCGGCACAAGATTCGTGAAGACGGCGGTGCGGCTGGCTCCTAGGGTTCGGATTCCGTCGGCATACCAGAGGAACGCAACGACCGTGCCGAAGATTCCCATGTAGGCAATGCTCAACAGTGAGGTGAGGCTGGCCTGATGGAGATCGGTGAGCATTCCTTCATGGAGGGCGATCGGCAATAGCATGAGGCATCCCGCAATGCAGCTATAGGTAGTAGCGGTCAGGCTGGAAATGTGAATCAGCACTTTTTTCCCGATTAAGGTGTAGGCAACCCAGCTCACGACGCATCCTAATAACAACAGATCCCCTAGCCCAATCCCTGTTTTGATCAAGGCCAGTGGATTACCCCGCGAAATAATCACGGACACGCCGACGAGTGAGATGAGGATTCCGGTGATTTTTAGTTTGGAGAGGGGTTCTTTGAAGAGGAGGCTGGAGGCGATGACTATTGCGATCGGGTTTAGGGCGACGATGAGGGAGGCTCGGCTGGCGGGGAGGAGCTTAAGTCCGCCGAGGAAAAAGGCGTTGTAGGCGAAGATTCCGGTGAGGCCCATCATGAGGATGCCCAGTTTCGATCCCCTTATCCCCCTTGGAGAGGTGGAATTGGAGGGGGTGGGGGTGGCGGCTTGGATTAGGAGGAGGAGGAGGGAGGCGATCGCAATATTCACCAACAATGCCAAGCCAACTTGATATGCAAATTTCATGATTTATATTGAGTCTGGGAGATTTTTAGGCCGATCGGGTTTCAAGGATATCGATCGGGCTTAACGTGTCTCGACTTCCCGTTTGAAAATATACAGTGTATCCTCATGACCACTAGGGCTAGACGGATCTATTCCAACGAGTTCATACCCAAGATTTCCTAGCTCTGCCAATCCCTCAGTCAATGAGCCTTTTTTATTACCAAGTTCAAAGATCCACTCTGACTTCGCACTGCCAATGCCAAGAAATCCACTTTTTCCAGCTTTATAAGAGAAGGTTGCAACATAATACTCCCACTTCTTCTTGGCTGTAGGGATATTCTGAGCTGCGGTGGGTGGGGTGGCTGACTGTTGTACGATTACCGCTGACGTAGATTTTGGGGTGTCTTGCGCAAAGCCTGGAGCGGCTAAAGTGACGACAGTAATGATGCCTAGCAGAGACGATCGAAGCTTCATGTGATTTTCCTATTGAAGGTTTATATTTAGATTGCCCGAATAAGCTAATTTATAGCCTAATACCCACTACTACCCGCCCAGGCTATCGACTCCCAAAAACGCTGCCGCACACAGCTCAACTAGTAGGTAGCCAATTTCTACGGTTGCGATCACGCTCAAAATATCCACAGCTAGACGACCAGAAAGTTTGGACCGAGCGTAGCGCCACCCAACGATCGGTGCAAGCAGTAACCCAACCCAAATACAGTGTCGTAAATTAACAAGTATTCCAAAAAGGCTGATCTGTGCGCGCCTATGTAGGTACGGAATGAGGGGATCTAGAAACACAATGGAGCCGATAAACGTGATCAGCGACAAGATTGTTACTAAAATTGCAAATGCAATAATCAGTTTTCTTCGGCGGTTTGAGTACTGCATGGTGTTCCGTTGACTAATGATCGATCGCCTTGACTTTAACTAAAAATTGAAATGACGGATAACCTCCCTCGATCGCGACACCTATCAACACCGCTAATCCGATCGATCGAACCTTAATTTTCATAACTCACACCTCACTAAAACTCATTGTTGACCCTGTTATTCAACCTTACCTCGATCGCTCTGGAGCTTGTGCGATCGGCACTTCCCCTATCCGTGAGTTGAATGGCAAGGAAGCTGCTGCTGGGAATGGTAATGAAGGAATCGCCTGCCATTGGTGACGATCGGCTAAAATAGGCACAATCCAATCCACAAACATTATGGCCTACAGTGACTTTAGTTTAGAGTCGATCGTTCAGCAACAGCAGCTTCAAGTGCAAGTGCGTCAGGTGTTGTTTCAGGATGTGACGCCTGTGGTGCCGAGTGATTGGCTTCAGGAGACGCTTTCGGTTACGGAGGAGTTGGGATTGTTTTCTGGGACGGAGAAGGCCCGATCAGAGTTTATTATTGCGCCGATTTTGATCGAACTGGAGCGACGAAATCGGGGACGGCTGATGATCTTTTCCGGGAAATCTTTAGATGTCGACCGATCGCAAGGACTCAATGGTGAATGTGATTTCCTACTTTGCAAAGGTGAACCCAATCGCATTGTGCAAGCGCCGATCTTTTCAGTGGTCGAGGCCAAGAAGCAGGATTTGGATTTGGGGATTGGTCAATGTGTGGCGCAAATGGTGGGTGCGAATTTATTTAATCAACGCAAAGGTGAGGCGATTCCGACGCTTTATGGCTGTGTGACGACGGCGGAACGTTGGCAGTTTCTCACGCTGACGCAAGATCATCTCGCGATCGATCGGCGAGTTTATAATTATCCCAATGAACTCGATCGGATTTTGGGGATTTTGCAATCTGTACTCGATCGGGCTTAGTGAATGGTGTTGGGGGCGATCAAGATTCAGACTCTAGAAGCCTGTGGCGTGCAGATTCCAACACTATTAAGTCGTCTTGAATCGTTTGCCAAATGATCGATAGATTGACTTGAAAGTATTCATGAATCACGATGTTTCGCATTCCACGAACATCTATCCAGGGAATCTCAGGATGACTAACTTCGATTTCCGGTGGAATACTCCGAACTGCTTCACCGATGATCGCAATATCATACAGAACGGCCCGAATGGTTTTACGATCGTCCTAAAATTCCTCAAACGTGATGTCGTTGGTAAACTCACGAATTTAAGCGATCGCGGCTAGCATATCTCCAACTTTGTTCTGCCAATTTCTAGAAGGCACGAATCATCTCCCGAAATACAGGTTCTTGGAGGTAGGATTTAAGAGAATCAGGTATGCCTAAATCGACTGAATGCTCCAGAATCTCTTCTAGGTAACGCTTAAGACGGACAAAGGTGAACAGCAGAAATGATGACCAGTGTATCGGTTTCGTTACATAACCAATTCTGCGGACTCCATATAGAGGCGGATCGGTCGATCGCCCAGAATTCGGTCTATCCAGTGAACTAAGCTATATTCTTGAGTCATTCTTGCTTGAAAATACCGTAATTTATCTAATAAAGTTGAACCCCAAATCTCTGGAATTTCTAATAGCTGTACGATCAGATATGCACAGAGACAAGCATAAAGTTGAAGCTGAACTCCATTCACACTTTTACTAATAAGTTGGTCTAGCTTTAAATGCATCTTTAGGAACTTCCAAAATAGCTCTATTTGCCACCGGAGTCGGTAAATATCTGAAACCTCTTCATTGCTAACGGTAATCGGTAAATTCGTCATCAAACAGTAGGTGACTTTAGTTTCTAAATCAGACAACCAAACTAAACGATAATCCCCCGCATGTTTACCTGTTCCAACGTGCTATTCTCCACTCTCTAATGGCTCCTTTTTGTAGTTAAGACTCAGATGGATTACGAAGGGCTTACTCGCCTCTTTTAATGCGGCAAAATACGGAAGGGCCGCAAAGCCTCGATCCATGACGGCGACCTGCTTTTCGGACAATGGATCGGTCACGGCGGTGGCGAATTTGTAGTCATGGGCTGACCCAAAATTAATCACACAAGACTCACAACTGCCTTGGGACTGGCTCACCGCATTAAATAATTTGACCTGATGGTAGTCAAGTGCCCAGAAAACCTTATTTGTAAGAGTAATTGTCATGGAGTCAATTGGACAGATATCCCAGTTTTTAGAGGGCTTATTCTTTTTCTTAACTAGACGGTTCAAGGATTGATAAAGCGTCTCAAAAGGCTGGCCACTCCGATGCTGATTAGCTTTGGAAAAGTAGACTGATCAACCGACGTGCCCCCTAGGTTTAGCTTACGGAATAAACCTCGCATACTGGTGACACTAGAGTCGAGTGAAAATGTCAACCAGCAACTCATGAATAGGCGTGTATTGAGAACACTATAATCGTAGTCATGATAATCAGACAAGAGTTGCTTGGGCATAGCTTAGGGAAATTAAATAGCATAGATTTGTTATTTTACATTAACACTAAGCCTAGCCCTTTTAAGCGGTACTAGGCTTTTTTTTAATGAATCTTTTTGCAATTCATCACTTCTGAACTTTAGCATAATCACAAAAGCAGCTAACAACGCTACGTAGCCATAGCAGACTTTACGATCCCGATCGTCACCACGATCGCTGGAGCCAAAGCAACCGCCGCTGCGATCGCCTCTATCCAGACGAAGCCGTTATCTGTGCGAGCGTTGCAGGATTATTTCCCGTAGGCGATCGGCGTGAAGGTTAGAGTCACTGAGGAGAAATCTACAACATACATTCGATCGACTTGCCTGTAAGTTAGACTGTAGTTTTGCCGATCGGTTCACCCATCGCCTCTCCTTTCCTAAAACCGATAGCTCGAACTGAAATAGAGCGACAAATCCCCCAGCATTTTTCCGCTAGAGGCGATCGGCAGGGCCGCATCCAGTCGCATTCCCCATCCCGGCATTACCCGCCAATTTATCCCCAAACCCGCACTCCACAGCAATCCTATAGACTTCGATTGGCTCCACACCCGTCCAGCTTCCAAATAAGGCGATAACTGAAGCAACGCCTCGCCGGAGGTCCGTCGCATCACCGTCAAGCGATTTTCAATAGACACCGTAATGCCATTATCGCCACTGAAAATGCCCCCCGGAAACCCACGCAAAACCTGCGACCCACCGACGGCAAACTGCTGCGCACCGGGCAGATGGTTGGGCGTAAATTGCCAATTGGCGCTGGTGATAAGGGTGCTTGATTTCGACATGGAATGGACGCGCTGCACCGCACCGGACCATACGACAAAACGGTTAGAACGATCGGAATCTTGATCGCCACGACTCGTTCCCACATCAAACTGTGAATTACCAATCCAATATCCACCCACTTCCCGATGGACCCAATCTTGACCCAATCGCAACATCGAACTCGACGTCGAACTCGTCAAAATATCGCCCACCACCGCACTGCCCGATCGATGAATCACGCCCAATGAAACGGCCATCTCGTTTTTTAAACTTCGGAGCACGGGTTGTCGCAGCGTAACGTCGTACATCATCGACTCCCCCGTAATCCCCAAATCCCGCAGTTGAGGCTCTGTGACCTGATAGCTGGTTTTCGCAACTTGCAGACTCACACTGCCCTGCTTAGCATTCAGCGGAAACTGGTAGCTCGCCTGAAGGGCACTCGTTCCACCCGTCGCCGATCGGACTTGATTTAAAGTTAACGAATCCGCATACCCCGCAAAATTTTGAATCCCGCCCGTCAACAAAACTTGCTGAGTCCCCACAGTCTTCGATCCATAGTTATTCAACGAAGCCGATCCAACAAACGATGGCGCTTCTTTCACGGTCAACGTCATCACACTTTTACCGACGCTTGATCCTTCTCTGATCGTCGCCTCAAGTTTTGAAAAGAGTGGGTCCGATCGCAGTTGCCGCAGCTCATATTCGAGATGCTCTTGATTGAAAGGCTTTAGTCCCGCTAATGCAATTCTATTTCGCAAATAGCGCTGAGGAACGTCTTTTGTGCCTTCAATAGTTAAGGTTTCAAGACTGCCTTCTACAATCCGAATTTGGACCACTCCGCCTTCAATGGTTTGATCGCCAAGAACGGCTCTTGAAGTGAGATAGCCATGATCTGCATAATAGCGCGTCACCGCATCTGCGGCTTTCTGAAGCCCTTCGATCGGCAACACCTGTTCTTCAAAGGGCTGCGTCACATTCGCCAATTCCCAAGGCTGAAAAACCGTACTTCCCACAATCTCAAATCGCTGAACTGTCAATGTCTTTGGTGATATTTTTGGCGCTGAATCAACGACTAGACTGGGAGCTGCCACTGGATTCACCACTGGACTTACCATAGGTGAAGGCGCTATCTCGATCGCCCAAGCCCGATTTGGGAGAGCGATCGTCAGCACCCATAGTTGTAAAAGAGTCCGCCTTCTGCTCGCCATTTTACCCGTCACCTTAAAACTGTTCCTGATTGAACTCCAACACTCTAAGCTTCCCAGATCTCGCTTAAATCAGATCAAATCCATTTAAATTCTCAGTAAATCAGGGCAATACGGATTCTTATTGAAAAAGATCTAATTATGATTTAAGTGAAGACTCGGACGGCGATCGCGAAACTTGCCCACCATCATAGAAAGCAATGTGAATTAATCCACATCTTTTCGTCTACCGCAATAGGTTTTACTCATGAACGTGTTTTACAAAGTCGCAGCCCAATGCTCTCGCCTCTCGCTTCGGAGTGCAGGACTTGCAACTATTGCGATCGCCGCACTCTCAGCCCCTGCCCTTGCCGACAGCAATGCCTCAGTTCGCGGTAGCGTTACCTATGTGACTCCCGGCGGCTACTCTACATCGATTTCCGCCGAGAAAACGGCCCCCACAGGCTACAACTTCGATGGCAATGTCACCGTCACTATCACGCCAGGAACCACCGATGGCGCACCTCTGGGCATGACACTGGGATCGAGTTCACTCACCGGAATCATAGCGACCACCACACCGCTGACCGCCCGTCTAAAAGATGCCGTCATCACTAAGCTCGGCGGTATTACGGGCAACGATCAAGCGAGCATTGATGCTTACTCGGCCATCTTAAAAGCCGCCGCAGGTGCAAACGGTCTGGAATAAGGTCTAGGGCTTAAGTTCTAAAGGTATTGATCTTGAAAGATGAGGGGCACTCTAGGGATGCTCCTTTTTTGGTGCCTTGACCTTTAACCATGCTACCGATCGCCCCTCCTCCCGCCCCTTCCCAAATTATCATTCATCGATTGCCTCAGCCTCAGCCCCCGTTTACTGGGGTCAACCTTGCTGCAACGCCAACCCTTCTCCCCAGTCTTCCAGAAAGCATCATTCCTCGCACCGAAATTAAAGTGCCCGACGTCAAACTCCCCGAAATTCCCGAGTCTGCGCCGAAGCCTGTTGAACCAAACGCCAAACCAAACGCCAAACCAGACGCTAAGCCGATCGAACCTCAGCCTGAACCCATTTTAAAAAGCGTCGATCGGCCTTCGCGCATTGATGCCTTGAACAAAACGATGGATCGCTATCCCAATATTGTCCATCCCGGCGGCGATCGCAGCACTCATCCAGCCCGGTTTCAACCCAGAGATCGGGGCCACACACCTGAGGTAAAGTTCAAACTCCAAGGCCCGTCAGGTTCAGTCCAAAGCCTCAGCGATCGTAAATTTGCCCCGGATAACCAGCTTTATTGGGTGCTTCCCGGCAACCGAATTGTCTTGGAGACCCAGGGCTGGCAGGGCGGACTGCGATCGATCGGCCAAGAAACTGAAACGGTGATTCAGCAACGCATCCAAGCGACCCAATCCCTGTGGGGAATGCAATCGGTCTGGACGATTCCGCAGTCGTTTCGCGACTTTATTTCTGAAGAAGAACTGGCCTCATCGACCTTTTTATCGATCGCCGCTGAAGCCGAAAATCCCTCAGGCGGACGCGCGCCTAACTTGATCATCGACACAACCAACCTCAACCGTGGCATCCCTCGCAACATTACCCCCATCCCTCGCATCGGAACCGGAACCACCTATAGCTCCGATGGCGGCGGCTCACTGTTTGAGAACCTAGGTCTCGGCAACGCCCCAAAAATCCTCCAAGCCTTCCCTACGAATAATCTTCAGGCACTTCTAGAAGGCGAGGGACTCTTTGTAGGCGCGGTGATTCCGGCGGGAGTTTTGGGGCGAGCGGGGATTAAGTTTGGCAATCCGATTACGGGAGAAGGCTTCGAGTTCAAGCCGGAAGTCACGTCTATTCCCGGCATCAAAATTGCTCAAGGCAGCCGTTTCGACAATCCGGATTTACTCAATGTCCTAGTCAATCCTTTTTTAAGCCGAGGCGATCGCGAACTCGCTTACCTAAATTCTCTCCACTGGGTGTCTCTCGGATTAAAATCTCCCAAAATCCTTAGCACCACCCAAACTTTCACCAACCGTTCCTGGTATCAACTTCAGCTCTCCCGCCCCCACAATCGGACATTGCTGCAATACGATCGCACCCCCAACCAAGCCACCTACACCAATATCTTCGCCAATCCCGGCGTCGCCATCGCCTATTCCTTCGATCGAAACACCTGGAACGAAGGACAATCAGCCAATGCCACGATCGGATATTTATTAGGCGGAATTTTTGAGGCAATTCATCCCTATCGTCTAGAGAAAAGTCTCTGGGAAGCCCGCATTCGCGCCAAACGGGAAGAGGCTTTCACCCCGCTCCGCACCCCAAACACCACACCTGAAGCCCGTAAACAAATTAACCAGCGCCTAGACAAAACCCTGGCCGGGGCTAATCGCACCAGCGGCATCGATCAGCTAGCCGGATCGATGACGTTTCCCAGCCCGATCTATCCCGATCGCGCCCAGTTATTCCAGATTCGCGCCGGGAATCATACCCGTAGACTTCGTTTTGCTCAGGTCGATCGGCTCTCAACCGAGGGCGACACGTTCATTTCCAAACTCCAGCTTTCCAACGACTCCTTTGGCCCACTCAGCTTCATTGGAAATCTTATCATTAGCCCTGATGTGCCCGTTATTTCTCGTAGTTCAGCCCTTAAGGTGTTGATTACCACTGCTGACGGTCGGCAACTCGAAATCGGGGATCAGGTGAATGGGACCGAGGGAGCCGTGATTCCAGTAGGCGTGCGAACCTATGATGCCGCCTTCGATCGCATCGATTTATCTCAAATTGGGCGGCTGACAACGACGATTCAGCGATATGAAGGATCAGCGAGTTTCCCAGCGGTAGAGGCGGTCCTGACGGGATCGCGCGGCAAATTTAGCTACAGTTTCCACAGTGGCATCTGGGGCAACTTTGCCGCCCAAATCGCACCGAATATTTCACGGGTCGATGTCGGTACGCCTGAACCGAAGTGGGGACTGTACACTCAGGGACTGTTCAACTGGGAGTCGGCAAGGGCGATTCTAGATGCCCAAAAACGAGTCAGTGCGGTGGTTCTGTCCAACCCCAGCCTAAGTTTTTCCGTCAATACCGCTAGCAGTGACAGCAATCCCAATAGCCTCACCGCTAGCTACACTTACTTAAGACAGACAGCGGGTGCCACGTTTTCAATCACGGCGGGCGTTTATGTGGCAGCGTATTCGAGAAAAATAGAGCCGATCGAGTTTTTTCGAGGTCAGTTAAGTTTAAAAAATGGGCTGGAGCTTACGGGCAGCGCTGATTTTGCAACGCGCCTCTATGGCTCAGTGGAACTCACCAAACTCGTTAGCCCCCGGTGGTCTACAGGTCTGTATGTCCAAAATTTTACGACCGCATTGCAGACGAGCGATCGGCTAGCGGGAGCCTCCTACGGGTTGATAGTGCAGTATAAAGAGCCATCGGGAAATTACCGAATGAATGCTCGGATGGGACTGAGTGGTGGAAAACCGGAGCTAAGATTTGAGGGTGGGCTGGGGCTATAGACGATGGTGAATAGTCACTTGTAAATATTCGGCGAATCTTCTGGTAGTATTATTAGCTGTGACTTGCGAACATAGGCTAACTTTTGAAGGCGTTCGCATTGCACGGAAGTCGGACGCATAAGGGAATTTAAACGATCATGGCAAAACGGGTTCAAGTCGTCCTAACTAAGGACGTAAGCAAATTGGGTAAATTGGGCGATGTGGTGGATGTAGCTCCAGGCTACGCGCGGAACTTCTTGTTTCCTCAGTCCTTCGCAACGACGATTACCCCTGGGATTATGAAGCAGGTGGCCAGGCGTAAGGAACTAGAGCTTCAGCGTTTGGCGGCTCTCAAGGCGGCAGCCATTGAACAAAAAACCGCGCTTGAAGCGGTGGGTGCATTGTCCATTGCGAAACCCGTCGGTGAAAACGAAGCTATCTTCGGAACCGTCACCAATCAAGATGTGGCGGACGCAATTAAGGCAGCCGCTAATGTCGAAGTCGATAAGCGCGAAATTATGGTCCCTGACATCAATCACTTGGGTGAGTACAGCATCACGCTGAAGCTCCATCCTGAAGTGTCGATCGACCTGAAGGTCAATGTCATTGCCGCTTAGTTATTTAAGTTGAATAAGAGTCTTTCAGAACTAGATGGGTTCTGAAAGACTTTTTTCATGGTTAGTTATTTGCGGTTTATATAATTTAGCGTATTCAAATTTTCTTCGTTGGGTTTGGGGCACGGCAAGCCATGCCCCTACAGATCTAATCTTTTCAGAGAATGTAGGCGTTTGGCTTGCCGAACCCTAAACCCCACGAAGAAACTAATCCATCATCTTTTAGTCAACGCACCTGGAAGCGACTTTGTACGAAAGCAGGCATCCCATACCGATCGCCCTACAATACCGGGCACTCTGTAGCAAACCACATGCTCGACAGTGGCACGACCTTCCACCAAGTCGCCTACTCCCTCGGTGACAGCGCTCGAATGATTTCAGACACCTATGGACGTAAGAGGCAAGGCGCAAAACTGCCAGAATTCTGATCCACCAAACTTGCACCTCATAACGCATCCAATCACACCCGATCGTACCCAAGTACAACCGCACCTAAAAACCCTCAACCGATTAGGGTTAAGGGCTTTGAGGCAGCAAATTATCTTTAGTCAAGGATGGACGTAACTGGATTCGAACCAGTGACCCCCACGATGTCAACGTGGTGCTCTAACCAACTGAGCTATACGTCCTTGCTGTCGCTAACAATAGCATAGGTCGATCGAAAGCTGCAACCTCATGAGTCATTTTTCTGAAAAGGGTCTGAGATTAAGGGGTAAAAGGCGGTCGATCGTAAACATCTTTGAAGAAAGTGGGTGGAGATGGGTTAGTCGGCCAATAATAAGGATTGAGACCGCCGACTATATCCATCCTACTCATCCCATCGGAGCTTCCCCATCGTGAATTCTCATCTTCGGACTGCTGCTCAGTATTCTTCATCTATCGAGAACGCTCAACGTGAGGACTTTAGTGAGTACGTCGCACACCTTCAGCTTCACATGGCCTTGCAGACGCGGAATTTAGTGCCGAGTTTGTCTCAGTCCTTGGATAGTCGGAATCAGTTTTTGGCTCAGACTCAGGCGGCGGTTGAGAAGCAGGTTTCTAGACAGATTTTTTAGGGATGAAGGGTTCCATGATCAGACTTTTAGAACAGGTATAGTACGAGTTATGGCAGATCAGTCTCTCATGGGCGATCGAATTCGTCAGATTGAAGCAAAGCGAGAGGTGCTAGTTGCCCTTTTGGTACAGCCGGATTTGGGGACGTTATTTATTGATGTGAATCAGGCGATTGAGGAACTAGATGATCTTGTGGCTGAGTTTAAGCGGACCTTTGGGGAGTAGGGACAATGCCCCGGAGAAACCTGTGGTATGAGCGGCTAATGGCGGCGATCGCGACAGCTAACCTAGCTGTGGTGGGGTTTGACTTGAGCTATGTGTCGCTGCGGGACTTTTGGCTGCGAGGTTCGGTTTCTCTGGGTCCCGTAAGCTTTCAGGTGCCCCTGCCGCCGATTCCCCGTTGGTATGACCCGGTGAAGGGGATTGAACCGCACCGGGAGACGGAGCAGTATTTGGGCTTGGTGAAGGATCTTGAAGCGAAGCTGCTGACGACAGGAATTAATTCGCCTGAGGTAGACGAGCAGTTGAAACTGCTGCGAGATGAAAGCGCCAAGATGGTGGAGGGAAACTGGTTTCAAGGGGCGGGAAAAAGCGGGAACTTGGAGAAGATAAAAAATCGGTTTCGCGATCGGTTGGATGTGAAGTCTTCTCGGCAGGCGTTTGATCAATTTTGGAGTCGGGAGCATTTATTAAGTCGGGGAGTGGACCCGGAAATCAAGTTTTTTGACCAGAAAATCCGGCCCCTTATTACCACTAATTATTATCGATCGACGGGCGAGGATGGCCTGCCAACGGATTATTTTTGGCTGTTGGATATGCCGTTTGTTGCGTTGTTTGGGCTGGAATTTTTGGCGCGAACGTTTTATTTGACTAGGCGGCATAAGGACCGGAACTTGAAATGGCTCGATGCGATGCTGTGGCGTTGGTATGATGTGCTGTTTTTGATTCCAGTTTGGCAATGGTTGCGGGTGATTCCGGTGGCGATTCGGCTGGACCATGCGGAGGTAATTCGGCTCGATCGCATTCGAGATCAGGCCACGCAGGGGATTGTAACCAATATTGCAGAAGAGCTGACAGAGGCAGTTTTGGTGCAGATCATCGATCGGGTTCAGACGGGGATTTCGACGGGCAGTTTGAGTCGGTGGATCATTGCGAGTGCGAATCGGCCTTATCAAGATCTCAATCAGCGCGATGAGGTGCGGGAGATTATCGATCGGGTGTTGGGGGTGACGGTGAAGCAAGCCTTGCCGAAGGTGAAGCCGGATCTAGAGGCGGTGATTCGTCATGTTTTGGAGGGCGTGCTGGAAACGTCGCCGATTTATAAGGGGTTTAAGTCGGTGCCGCTGATGGGATCGGTGCCTGCGCAGTTGAATGAGCAGTTGGTGTCGAGTGCGACGACGCTTGCCTATGAGGCTCTAGGCAAGGCGCTTGAAGATCAGGTGGCGGCGGAGTTGATTAGTCAGTTTATTAAGAATTTGGGTAAGACGGTGGTGGAAGAGTTTCAGGAAGGGGATTCGATTGACGAGCTGCAATCGTTGATGAGTGATTTGATGGAAGAGGTGAAGGTGAATTATGTCCAAACGAGTGGGACATCAAAGGTGATACCCGAAGTTAAGGTTTTAGAAACTCGTTTTACCGATCGCGAGTGAGTTTTAGGTCGATGAACAAATTTTCTAGTATTGCTGTAGAAATGCTTGGGGAGTAGCGATCGCACGAATGTTAATCTACACTAAAAATTCTTAACGCAACCCAGAACTCTCTAGCACGGACTTGTAAACCTGAGTTGAGATCAAGTCGTACGATCGATGCACGGCCCATTGGGGTTTTACCGATGATGAGATAGGGAGAAGTAGGGGATTTCTCGAAATGATCTGACCAACTGTGTTGACGGGGACTGAAGAGGGGGACAATAGCTTGGGAAAGTGGGTCGATAGCAGTGATGTGATCCGATTTGCGAAGGTTACAAATGCGACAACAGAGTGCCAAGTTCTCAAGATCGTCGGTTCCGCCTTTGGAAAGAGGTATGGTGTGATCTACTTCAAAGGCAACGTTGGAGATGATTTCGGGTGCATTGCAGTATTCACAGACGCGATTAGCTCTAGCGGCGACGATCGAATATTTTGAGTGCATGATGGCAGACTTAAGCGTTTTGATTGCGATTTTGTAGAAGTCGCTGCGATCGTTGAATGTTGGCTTCTAGTTCAGCTTCGATGAGCCTTTCTAATTCGGTTTGGGTTGAAGGGAGTAGTTGATTGCCTTGGTCGATCACGGCGTGGAATTGATCCATGAGTTGGCGGAGTCGTTGTTGTTGCGCTGCGTTGAAAAGGTCGTCAGGGCGAAACCGTTGCAGAATGATGAGGGTTTCCCCTGTTGCGGTGCTGGTGGTATCGAGTTCGGCTTCCAAGGTATCAAGTGCTTGCCCTGCGGTTTGTCCGGTGGCTTGATGGTTGCCGCAAGTGGCGCGATATTGTGAATGGGGCGTGGTGGAGTCGGGGAGAATTGCGATCGTTTGCATGGTGAAAAATTCTGTACGAATGGTTGCATTGTAGCGTGTGAGGAAAACCGATCGCCCGATCGCACTGTCAGCGGGAATGCTTTTGAGACGATCGTCTTTCAATCCGATCGCGTTGCAGAAAGACGATCGATTTCCTCCTGTGCTGATGGTTGAAATAACTCATAATTAATTTCGATCGCAAGGTCACGGGAGATTGTCCAACTTTCAAGTGCAGCGGATAGATTGCCCTGGGACTCTTGGGCACGGGCGATGAAGCAGAGGTTGCGGCTTTGGCTGTAGAGGGAACCTATTGCAACGTATAGCTGTTGTGCATCTTGCAAGAACTGTAGTTTCTTTTCGGTTTCTTCTGCTAGATTCCCAAACTCCTGAAGACAATTCGCTTCTCCGAGACGATCACCGACTTGATGATAAATCTGCATCGCACAGGCGTAATTCTCTAACGCTTCATCAGTCTGGTTTTTAAACTGCAAGACATCGCCGATCGCACATAACGTATTCGCTTCTCCGAGACGAGCACCAACTTGACGATAAATCTGCATCGCACGGGCGTAATTCTCTAACGCTTCATCAGTCTGTTTTTTAAACTGCAAGATATCGCCGATCGCATATAACGTATTCGCTTCTCCGAGACGATCACCGAGTTGACGAAAAATCTCGATCGCACGGGCGTAATGCTCTAATGCTTCATCCGATTCATAAAATTGACGATGAAGCTCGCCCTGCCAATAGGCAACTTCTGCGCCAACATTTGATTCAACTCGATGAGTAATAATCTGTTCGTCGAGTGTTTTCAAGATCGCTTCCGATTCACTTCGTCGAAACTGATTATTCAATGGTCGCATTACCTGATTCATCACATCACCGATCGGTTCCCCAACTGCCTTGTGATAAAGCCATTCCGCAACATTACTTTCATCCTCCTCAAAGTACTCAGCCGCCCTTGCCGAGATCAATTTAAATTCGTCAGTTCGATCGTTCCAAAGTCGATCGAGCAATAGCGATCGCGTCGCCTCATGAATATTATGTCCTCGTCCCTCAAAGACCTCCATAAACGACAACGCTTGCAATGCCTGATAAATTTCAGTTGATTGATTGGCCAGCTCAGGACAGAGCGCCGCCAAGATCCGATCGTCAAACCAATGGGGAACTGCAACGGCCCACACCGCCTGCCGCACCTTCACTGATAGCGACTCCAGCACTGACTCCAGCAACAACCACTGCCGCTCTGCCGGATCTGCCTTCATCAATCGCGCTAACAACTCACTATTCATGGTGACTGCCGCTGCTGCGAAACCATTTGTATTCCTTGTACGATCGAATTCGGCACTCCTTGATACAAATCCACCAACACCCCTAATTCCACCCGTTCAAATAGATACCCTTCATCCCTGGCATAACGATACCAAGCTTCGTGTTCCCGAATCGGCTTCAGACAGCAACTATGATGCAACCGCTCCCACTCGATCGAAGCCTTAGGCACCTCCTGCCCCGCCACCACACAATACAGCCGCTCACAATCCGCCACCTCCGCCAGAAAACTTCCCGTCACCCAAGCCTGCAACTCCGGTGTCGCCTCATTAAAAGTATCTAGAATAAAGACAATCGACGATCGGCATTGCTGCAAATCTTTAAAAAACGCACTCTGCACCTGCTGCAACCGAAACTGTTGCGCATCCTCACTTTGTCCCTGCAACACCACCTGAATCGCACTTTGGTCTCCACTCAGTTCATTTCCACTAATTTCAATCTCCGCCACCGTCCGATCGGGATGCAAAAACGTCGCGATCGACCGTTCATAGTGGGAAAACCGATGAGCTTTTAACGCCTTACAGATTCGATAAAACACGTAGGCAATCCCCAATCCACCCGCTGATTTGAGATCCAGCCGTACTGCGATCGTCCCCGTCGGACACTGATCCGCAAACCGTTCCATCAACCCCGTCTTTCCATAGCCCGACGCTGCCTGAATCAACAAAATCCGATGCTCAACCTGCCCCTGCACCATCTTCTGAAAGAACGCCAATTCATCTGTGCGATTTGCTAAACGCTTCATGGATTTCGTCCACTCCCCGAGGTGCCATCATTCGTATTGATTTCAGTATCCGCACCCGTCAGCTTGTTATCTGCAACTTCTGCATCCGTCGCCCGAATCCTACTGCGATCGCCCCCTAACGTATTGCCCGTGATTGTCGTTCGAGGTCGTCCGCTTACTCGACTCTGCTCCATCAAAAACCACACACTCAGCACCACCAAAGTCACCATCCCAAATGGCACCCAAGGCTTCAGGCTGTCCGGCATATTCGTTAACTGATTCACCAAATACGCCAACCCCAACGCCACGATCGCACTCCCAAAATGGATAAACCCTTGCTTCATCATGCGATCGTCCCACTCCCAACCCTAAAATCATTTCCTCAACAATATAACTTGTCGATCGAGTCCTGTCCAAAGCGCGATCGCAATTCCCCATTCACCCTCTACAGCTCTAAGCGCAGCCACCACAACCCGGTAAGCACGCCAAATAACACTAAATGCATCCCCACGATCAGGCAATCAAGCCAATACGCGCAGTACACTGGCGACTTCAGAAATACTGGGCAACGTTTCAATCTCAGCAAGGGCCGATCGAAAATCGCCTTCTCTCACTTCGTGGGTGACGACCACTATTTCTGCAAGGCCGTCTTTAATGCCCGCTTGAACAATGGATTCTAAACTCACCTGATGATCGCCAAAGCAGGTTCCGAGTTTCCCAATCACGCCTGGAAAATCTTGGGTCAGAAACCGCGCATAAAATGACGATCGTAAGTCTTCGGGCGAGGCGATCGTGCAGTACTCCCGGTGAGAGCAGGCCAGCAATGGATCGAGTATGGGCTTTCCGTTTGGATGCGTTGCTTCACGGCGACCGACTGTTAACAGGGCTGCAATATTCAGCAGGTCTGCCGTTACGGCGCTTGCCGTTGGACCTGCACCTGCACCGCGTCCGTAAAACATGACTTGTCCTACTGGATCGCCTTCAACGACGATCGCGTTATAGACATCATGGACGCTAGCTAGGGGATGATTTTTGGGGAGCATGGTGGGATGGACACGCAGGGAGTAAGCGTTGTCTCCCGATCGTTCGGCAATGCCGAGGAGCTTAATCACAAATCCCAGCTTTTCGGCATAGGCAATGTCGCTTGCAGTGATGCCCCGAATGCCTTCGCAGGGGATTTTCGATCGATCGATTCGGCCTCCAAAGGCTAACGACGCCAAAATTGCAATCTTATCGGCGGCATCGCCCCCATCGACATCGGCGGTTGGGTCGGCTTCTGCATAGCCCAGAGCCTGCGCATCGGCGAGGACTGCGGCGAAGTCTGCGCCTTCATTGACCATCCGGGTCAGAATATAGTTTGTGGTGCCGTTGATAATTCCCATCACGCGCTGGATTTTGTTGGCGCACAGGGATTGCTTTAACGGTTCAATCACCGGAATCCCGCCGCCGACGGCTGCTTCGAGCAGGACATACACGCCATGATGCTCGGCGGCTGTGAAGATTTCCTCGCTGTGGTTGGCGATGAGGGCTTTGTTGGCGGTTACGATGTGCTTGCCATTGGCGATCGCTTGTAGAATCAGAGTCTTTGCGGGTTCGATGCCGCCGATGACTTCGACAATAATGTCAATTTCGGGGTCATTGACGATCGACTGTAGGTCCGTTGTCAGCACACTTAGGGGCAACTCGACGGTTCGAGATTTATTTAGGTCTCGCACTCCCACGCGATGAATGTCGAGGGTTTGCAACAACGGATGACGCTGGTCTGGTGTTTGCAAAATTTGCACAGTCCCTGCGCCCACGGTCCCTAGTCCAAGCAGTCCAACTTTGAATCCCACGATGTGCGTCATCCCAATCATTACAGGTTCTTATTGTAAACTCTTTTGTAGGAGCCATTGGATACCATGAGTAAATCTTGCCTGACGGTACGGGTGACGCTGTTACAGATGATGCACATCGCACTAGAGGATTGATTGATGATTCCAGCTTGGCTCGTGATTGGTGTTGCTGCCGTCTTAATCGGTGTGGCTCTGAACCAGTTGATTAAGAGCGATCAGCGGTGGTTTTTTCGGTTGCGGCGTCCGGCGTGGCTGACGTTTGAATGGGCGATTCCTATTATTTGGACGATTATTTTTATTGCGGCGGCTTGGTCTGCTTACGCGGTCTGGCAAGCGGAACCGGGAAGTGGCCGATCGATTTTTCTGATGGTTTGCTATGCCCTGTTGGAGGTCGTTACGTTGTCCTATACCTCGTTGATGTGTTTTTTTAGACGATTGCGCATCGGTGTGATTGTGGGGGCAACGGGATTTTTTGTGGCGATCGCGCTGACGCTTCTGGTGCTGCCTGTGTCTTGGGTGGCGGCATTGCTGTTAGTCCCGTACTTGTTATGGAGTCCGATCGGCACTTTTGTAACTTGGCAAATGATGGCGATTAATCCGGCGGATGCATAGGGGATTGCTTGCGTCAGTAAGATGGGTGAGTAAACCGATCGCACTGATTAGTTCAGATTAGGAATTCATGAGATGGCCAAGAAGAAAAACGATCGAGCAGACCAAGATTCACCCTGGAAGCGAATTTTACGGCTAAATTTTCGAGAGGCAATCGAGTTCTTTTTTCCTCATATTGCGGCTGAAATTGATTGGAATAGACCGATGGTCTACGACCGACCGTAGGTCATCGATTTTCTCGAAAAAGAGTTTCAGCAGCTCACTCCTGATTCAGAACTTGGCAGACGGTTTGCCGATCAACTAGTTAGAGTCTATCAAAAGAGCGGCGATTCAATTATTCTGTTGATCCATCTAGAAGTCCAAGCCGAGCCTGAGGTAGAGTTTCCAAAGCGCATGTTTACCTACGTCATTCGGATTTTTGATTATTTTAATCAAGAGCCAATTAGTTTAGCGATTCTTTGTGACGCAGATCCCGACTGGCGACCGAATCAATACCGTTTCATAACATCGGGCAGTTCTCTAGAATTCAACTTTACGGCGGTCAAGTTACTGGATTATCGATCGCGTTGGGATGAACTCGAAGCGAGTGATAATATCTTCGCGACGGTAGTGATGACGCATTTGAAGGCTCAGGAGACGAAGCGAAATCCTGAACTTCGTAAACAGTGGAAGTTGACGTTGATTAAGCGGCTCTATGAGCGGGGCTATGATCGATCGGCTATACTAGGTCTATTCACTTTTATCGACTGGCTTTTAATCTTATCGAATGAAACGAAGGTTACATTCTGGCAAGAGTTGAGAGCTTATGAGGAGGAGCGACAGATGCCTTACATTACGAGTGTTGAACAGATTGGCTACGATCGGGGACATGTCGAAGGAGAGGTCGAGGGACAGAAAAAAAGGCGATCGCGATCGCGGTTAATTTAATGAAACAGGGGATCTCAATGGAGATGATTGCGCAGGCAACAGGCTTGACTGTAATTCAACTTCAAGAAATCCAAGTCCAGTTGAATTAGATCTAAGTGCGATCGTCCCCCAATTCTAAACAGGCGATCGTATTCCTTCACAAAACCATCCAAGATTTCTAGAATCGCTGGGGTGCGATCGACTGTGGATTCTTCTGTGGTTCGGGTGCAAACGCTAACCACAATGGGAAACGCAACAGGGAAAGGTTCACCATTTCCTCAGTCTCGTCAATAATAATTAACGGCATTTTTCCATCTTGCTGAATGCGTTCTGCACGAAAGGCCATGGGTTCTGGGGATTCAAACAACATGATGCCTCGATCGTTGCTGAAATCTTCCCGGCGCAAGCCTAAACAATCCTGTAAGCCCCGCCGCCATTCGCCTAGGCGCTCGGGGCTATTGGCTAAGATTAATGGGCGCAACTTGTCGCCGTACAGGCTGTACAAAATCGAAATACTGGCTGATGAGACCAAGATATTTTGTAATCGAGAACCCAATGATTTGAGCGAGCCGCGTCCGCCTTGGGTAAAAAACCAGTCGTTAATTCGATCGGCATGAACGGCTTCAAAGGTCCGACGCAATTTCCAGGTCGGTCCATAGTAGTCAGGCTCTGTCCGAAAGACTCGAATTACCGATCGAATTTTTTCGGTTTGCTTTTCGTACACCGTTTTTGCAAACTGGGGATCCTCTAGTGGATTCAGTTCTGATGCAATTGCTGGATTTACAGTCCCTTCAGGATTTGTTGTCACGTCCGGTTCTGCGCGTCCCAAATCCAACTTTTGCGCCGTCAGGGCGAGATCTTCTAGACTCCCTACGAGGTAATCTTTAAAACTTTGCACCCGAATGGCTATTTCCTGCGACGACCCCGCAAAGGTTCCCTGCATTTCTTCTCTAACCCTAGTCTGCCGTCGTTCTAGCTGCTCGACCGCCAACTGTAACGCCTGCCGTCGCTTACTTAAATCTTGCAAACTCTCTTGAGCAAACCGAGCTACGTATTCTTGAGATTCAGCGATTTCAGATTGAATCCGATCGCGTTTGGCTTCGAGTTCCGCGATGGTGGTGTTGAGCGTGTCTGTTGGCGTGTCTGTTGGCGTATTCGTTGGTGTATCTGTTATGCGATCGTCAGTAGTCATAGCAATTTCAAGTTATATAAACAATCCGTAATCCTGTAAGAGTCAATGGTGTCAGCGATTGACTTAAGCCTCCAATCGCTGACACCTCTCCACCAAACAAGTGTGCAACATTTTTGGGTCAAACAAAATGGGCAAAAAGTGAATACTTTTCACTTCACGAAAGTAGAACAAAATTGGAATCGGTGGCCAAAAGATTTCCCAGTGTGACCATTCACTATAAGGGAACGATCGAATCAATGTGCCGTTCCGCACTACTTCCAACTCCGTCGGGGTAAATCGGAGCCGTAGTAGCACCGTTTGCACTAATAAAAACACCCCAAACAGTGAGATCACGCCGCCCACGATTAACTGTAAGAACGTTACTGCTAGACCGATCGCTATTACCGCCACCGCAACACTATAGCTGGGCGCGAGTTCGACGGTCTCAAATTCTAACGTTTCAGAGGTGGCAGAAGTCATGGCAGTACTGTGAGGGTTATCGCTTGGATGTGTCCTTATTGTATCGCGTGTCTCGCTTATTGCGCCGAGGGTTTGCCGGGTCGCTTGATGGACTTCAGCTCTTAGTTTCAAATTTGGTAACTGACGACTTCTATGGGGAAACGATCGTTAGAATCAGGGCATCGGGAAATGTCTTCACTCAGGTGCGTTACTAAGGTGCATTCAACCCCGAGTCATATTATCCCTTCGCGTCCTTAGGACCCTTCCCATGCTGCGTCAACTCGCCATTGCTACTCTCTTTGCCTCAACGATCGCCCTTCCGGCTTATGCCAATGCAATGACCAACCCTGATCCCACCGTTAGCCCAAATCCTGCGATCCGCCCTAAGCTTCCAGAATTTCTATCGCCCGCAAACCCTGATCTTATCCAAAGCGATCGCCTCGATCGGCCTGCCCCTTCTAAGACCATTCCTCAGGCATTAGTGACTATTATTCAGCAAGATATTCAAATGCGCTGGCGCGTTCCGGCTAGGAACCTATCACTGAGCGTTGCCGAGGTGCGAACTTGGGATTCGTGTTTGGGGATTCCTCCAGTGAATGGGATGTGTGCGAAGATTGCGATTCCAGGCTGGCAAGTGGTGATTCAAGGGCAAAATCGCAACTGGGTCTACCATACCGATAACAATGGCAAACGCCTTGCCTACAACGCGATCGCCAGCCAGCCGCGTCCCACTGCACAGATCCTGACGCCGAAATTTGTGGTTGAAAATACGATCGTCCCAGTGATCGGTGAAGATGTTATTTTCCAATCGGCGACAGTTACAGGCCATGTTCGCGCTTACTATGCTATTGCGCTCAGTGAAAATGGAATAATTACGCGTCGAATGCTGAATCGTAGCGATCGCCTTGGTAGCAAACCCACGGTGCTGAAAACACTCACACCTCAGCAAGTTCAGCAATTCAAAAAAGTCCTCGCTAGCAATCGCTTTTCCCACTTCGATCGTCTAAGTTATTTTAATACCGACGCGATCGCTGCTGATGCGATGAGTTTACAATTTTCTAGCTTTGGCCGTGTAACTGAATACACGCTTTCTAGTCAAGTTGTGCCGAAAAATTTGATGGCGATCGCCGATGCTTGGTCTGAACTTTTGAAAGAGTCTTAGCTATAAATTTAGAAATAAGTTTAATAATTAGTTTGGCAATAGGCGTTAAGTTTTTTTAGGATGCTTAATACGGTGTAGAGCTGGTTTTGGCGAGACATTAGGGCAAAGCGATCGCTAAAACCATACTCATTTCCTAAGGGCGTTTGCTGCAATTTTAAGAATGCAAACCCGTGACCATTCGTGACGAGGCCAAACACGGGTTTTTCACTATTAGGATGGGCAGCCATATAGCTTAACGCTTGAGGCAGAGCAGTTTCCATTGATATTCGGGTTGCTTTTTCCTCTACGAGCACGATCCATAATTGCTGGGCAACGACTAAAACATCAATGCGACCGCGATAAGTTTTTTCTCCATCCTGTGCAGTTATCTCTACCGACGGCTCTGTTTCTACTCGAAAGGGCGGCTCATAGAAACCTGCCAAGTCTAACAAGGGTGAAACCAAGAGTCGAAGGGCGGAGCCTTCCGTGATTTGGCCTTGGTGAAAATGTTGCATAAAACGAGATTTCAATCGATCAAGTTCGGCCCGTTCGATGTCCCTTAGCTCTGGCAAATCCTGCACCGATTCCCAGAAAAATGTCTCATCCAAATTTTGTCGTAATCCAAACTGTTCTTCTACCACACTCAAGCTCTTGATAGCCTCTGTCACTGCTAACATTTGAACCATTTAGCTCGCTCCTATGGGGTCTGCCCTAATATCCAAGCTGTCTTAACAATTGTCATGACTGATCCTAGCAAAAATTCTACACCCTGTTCTGCTCTGGAAACAGGCTAAAATAGGATTATCCTATGTTCTTCCACAGCTCCCATGCGTCTGCTCTGTCTTAGCAACGGTCACGGTGAAGATGCGATCGCGGTGTCGATTCTTAAAGCTCTGCAAGCTTTGCCGCAATCCCCTCACATCGATGTTCTTCCGATCGTGGGTGAAGGTCATGCTTACGAGAAACATAATTTTTTGATGATTGGGACGGTGAAGGTTATGCCATCGGGAGGGTTCATTTATATGGATGGTCAGCAGCTTGCAAAAGATATCCAAGGCGGATTGCTAACGCTAACGCTGGAGCAATTGAAAACGATTCGTCAGTGGGCACAGGTTGCAAAACGCAGCGGCGAATCTGCGCTTGTGCTGGCGGTGGGGGACGTGGTGCCGATGTTTTTTGCTTGGCAGAGTGGGTTGCCGTTTGCGTTTATTGGGACAGCGAAGTCGGACTATTATTTGCGGGATGAGTCTGGGCCGATCGATCGATCAAGTTGGTGGGACGATCGTTTTGCGTATGCGACGGGGAGTGTTTATTATCCGTGGGAGCGGTGGTTCATGACCCGAAAAAGATGTAAGGCGGTGTTTCCGCGCGATCGCATCACAACGGAAACGCTTCAAACCCTTGGGATTCCGGCTTATGATCTGGGGAATCCGATGATGGATTTGGACTTGAAGGTGTCGGTGCAGACCACTTCTGATGCAGCATTAACTATTTTGTTATTGCCGGGATCTCGATCGCCGGAGGTGTATCGAAATTGGGAAGTGATCATGTCGGGGGTACAGGATTTGTGTACGAAGTTCGATCGAACGGTGCAGTTTTTGGTGGCGCTTTCTCCAGGATTGGAGCGCGATCGTTTTGAGAAGGCGCTGCGGCAGGCGGGGTGGGATTTGGCGTCTGAGAATTCGGACCTTAAAACGAGTCGCGAGTGGAACTTTCAGGGACCGGAAGGGGTCTTTCACCTCACCTTGGGGGGCGGATCGTTTTCTGAGTATGCGTATCGGGCGGAGGTTGCGATCGCCATGGCGGGAACGGCAACGGAGCAGTTTGTGGGACTTGGTAAACCCGTGCTGACGCTACCGGGCGCGGGACCACAATTCACACCTGCGTTTGCGGAGGCTCAGACTCGGTTGCTGGGTTCATCGGTGCTGCATTTGCAACAGCCGACGCAGATGGCGAGTCGCTTGATGCAGCTATTGCATAATCCCGTTGAGCTTAGCGACATTGCGACTAACGGGCGATCGCGAATGGGACCGTCTGGGGCTGCCGATCGGATTGCTCAGGCGTTGGTTTCTCAAACGTTGATAGGAAATTCTTCGTTAATTTATTCAAACTCTTAATATTGAGAACTTGTATGCCGTCTATTGCTCGCAAAAATTTACTTGAAGACATTCCTCGTTTTATTGTGGCGCAGGCGGGGATTATGTTTGCGGTGAGTTTGATTACGATTCAACTGGGGATTCTGAAAGGGTTCTCGCGATCGACGGCAGTGGTGGTGGATCATGCGAGGGCGGAATTGTGGGTGGGATCGAAGGAGATGGTCAATTTTGAACTCACGTCGCCGCTGCCTGCGGAATATATTAATGTGGCAAGCCAGGTTGAGGGCGTCGATCGAGCCGAAATTCTGTTGCTTCGGGCTGGACGTTGGCGTGCGCCTGATGGAAAACTGTCCCCGACCCGCATTTTTGGATTTAATCCAGATGGGGAATTGTTTGTGAATCATCGATTTAGTCGTGCAGAGTTGACGACGCTCAAGGAACCCTACAGTGCGATTATTGCGGATGCAACGCAGAAATCCCTTGATGCTCAAATCAATGTCAAACCTTCAGGGACGATCGGAGGGTTGCCTGTCAATGTTTTTGCGACGACCTCGGATATTCAATCCAATGCGTCTAGCCCGTTTATTTTCACAAATCTTGAAACGGCCAATGTCTATGGAAACGCAGAGGTCAATAGCTCCGTGAACTGTGTCCGCGATGCCAAGGGCGACCTAACCTGTACCAACACGTTCAAAAATAAACCTTGGGGCGAAAAAGTCGGCGAACTCAAGCCCCCGGCTAAGCTGACGCTGGGGGATCCAATTACTTATATTATGATTCGATCGAAACCGGGCACGGATTTAAACCTGCTGCGGCAGCGTCTGGCTCAGGCTCTTCCGGATACACAGGTGTTCACGAAGGCTGAGCTGGCGGCGATTACGCGGAATTACTGGGAGGCTCGGACGGGTGTTGGATTTATTTTGGGGTTGGGGGCGACGGTGGCCTGCATTGTGGGGATGGTCGTCGTAGGCCAAATCCTCTACGCTTCTGTTGCTGACCACCTGCGAGAATTTGGCACCCTTAAAGCGATGGGCGCACCGAATCGGGTGATTTATTCGATTATTGTGGAACAGGGGCTTTGGATGGCGGTGCTTGGCTATGTTCCCAGCATGGCACTGTGTGTGGGCTTAAGTCAGTGGACTCAGGCGGCACGGGGCATCATGATCTTGATTGAACCGACGACGGCAGTGGGAGTGTTTGTCTTAACGCTCTTTATGTGCGTTGGGTCAGCCCTGGTGGCGGTTCAGAAAGTGACTCGGGTTGATCCAGCGATCGTGTTTAAAGCTTAATATTTAAAATCTAGTGATGGTAGTATGAGAAACCTAAATGCTGTTTTATTCGTCACTTTGCATAGATGAAATGACGAATAAGAATAAGTTATAATGGCTTACTCTTATTTGTTCATCACTCTATTTTCTTAACATCCTTTTAGTGGTTTGACACAGCATGACGGCGATCGACTTCCATCGATTTTTCCAAAAAAGTGCAGCAGATCGGTCTATCGCCCTATCTCACAGTGAGTCATGGCCCATTGCTGATCGCGCTAGTGCGATCGCCGCACAAAATCTAACCATGATTTACGAAAGCGGGGGTCAACGCTATCAGGCGCTTTATGATGTCAACTTGACGATTCAGAAGGGTGCGATTCATTTGTTGATGGGTCCATCGGGTTCTGGAAAAACGACGTTGCTGTCTATTTTGGCGGGGCTGTTGACGCCGAGTGGTGGGGCGGTCAAGCTTTTAGGGGAAGAGATTACGCAACTGTCTTCGGCGAAGCTATCTGAGTTTCGGTTGCATCATATTGGATTTATTTTTCAAGGCTTTAACCTGTTTCCGGCCCTGACGGCGGTGGAAAATGTCGAGGTGGCGTTCAATCTCAAGGGGATTCGAGGTGAGGCGGCCCGCAAAGGATCGATGGATTTGTTGGAACAAGTGGGGCTGGGCGATCGGGTCCATCGCCGACCGCAGGATCTCTCAGGTGGCCAAAAGCAACGGGTGGCGATCGCCCGAGCCTTGGTAGACAATCCGGCGCTGATTATGGCCGATGAGCCGACTGCCGCTCTCGATTCTCAAAACGGTCATGCCGTAATTGAGCTATTGCGAACCTTGGCGAAAGAAAACGATCGAACGGTGCTGATTGTCACCCACGATCCTCGAATTGTAGATGTGGCGGATGAAGTGACCTATTTGGAAGATGGGAAGATTCAAATCAAGTCTTTCTAAAGTTGGGATTTATCTAATGTCAATCTATAAAAAGTAGGATAAGAGATGTCTCTTGCTCTGATATGGTCGATTTGATCATCTTTCTGAAGACCTGGGAAGTCTAAGGATTAGGC